>SLRR01000049.1 GCA_007130865.1 Spirochaeta sp.
AGGTTGCGTTCCACCGCTACATCGCGACCGGCCACGGTGCAGATCACCGGACCTCCCCAGGGTTGTACCGCGAGGATCGTGCAATCCTTTCCGGGACGGAACCCCATCGCCGCCAGGTGGGGTGGTACGTTTGCGTGGGCGATCCGACCGCTCTGCCGGGGCGCAAGGTCACAGAGGCTGCAGACTCCGCACGCGGCGCCTGCGCCGGGTGATTTTATCACCAGGAGTTCCTTCTGCCCCGGAAGCTTTCTGATCGCGGCGCCGATACAGACCGTTGTGTCCGATGCGTGGAGTCGCGTATAGGATCCATTCAGCGATCCCCGGGGGTTTCGAAGCAGGATACGCGTGTCGCCGTCGGCGGTGGCCAGGATCCGCTCCACCACCTCCCGTCGCGGCTCCACGTGGAGCGCCACAAATACCGCGTCGTAACCGGCGTAATCCAACTCCGTCGCGTCGGCGGCGATAAAGGTGATGCGCCCCCCCGTATCCCGCGCGGAGGCGTCGCGGATCGCCGCGGGGTCGCGGTCCACCGCGGTAACCCGGAAACCCTGGTCCGCGAGCGCCAGGGCGGTCATGGGGCAGTGACCGCACCCGATCTGGACTACGGCAGCTCCCGGTTCAAGACCCGCCTCGGAGCATTCGATCGCGATCATGCGGCGGTAGAACAGGTGACTGTATACCGTGCCGAACGCTTTATTCCGGTTGGCCAGCTTCTCCATCCTACGTACGAGCGGAAGGAATCCCGAGCCGTTCCGTTTGCTTTTCATCACACATGCTCCTTCCGGGAGTGTTTGGACCAGCAGCACGCCGGCGCGCCGGAATGTTCCGGTCACCCGAGCGCCGGCTCCGTCGGCAGAAGCACCGAGCGGTCAAAGGTGGGCATCCTGTGTCGGACCTGGGACCCATGCACGCTCGGGACGTGCAGCGTTCCGTACTGGTGTTCCAGCTTGCGCCGGGCCAGGCGGAACAGGACGCATCCGTCCCTCTCGTCGATACAACCGCGCAAATTCAGCCGGATCGCTTCCTTCGGTCCCGCCTGGAGAGCCACCAGGGCGACCCGCGCGGCGGGCAATCGGTCCGTCGCCGCGTTTGCGTGAATCACCGTAATCTGCCGGTCCAGCCCCAGCCGTTCCACCAGTATTCGTGCCCGGAGGACCGCTTGCATATCACAGTCTACGGCTACCACGGAAGCGCCGCTCATACGCGCGGTCAGAACCGCCGTAAAAGGGATCGCGCCGCAGCCGATCACGAGAACCCGATCGGACCGCTTGATGCCGGACAGCACGAGCTCACGACGAACCACGCCGCGATAGGGGAGAGAATACCAGAAGAAGACGCCGGGTGCACCGGCCAATCGCCGTTCAAACGCCGCAACCAGCGGCTTGATCAGGGACATCATGCGCCTTTCCGGCGTACCTGCACAGCGATCCGACACCGGCCGTGCAGGGGACATCCCGTGCATCCTGTTCCGTAGCCCCGGACCCCGCACCGTCCCCGGTGCAGATAGAGGACGAACGACCACGCCCCCCGGATCAGCGTTCCCGTGCCCCGGTACAGCATCGTTCCGAACCTCGTGCCGATCTCCTGTAAGGTTGCCAAAAAATAGTTAGTGATGCCTAATTATTGTTCGTTCCCACCTGGATGTCAAGCGTTTATTCACTTTTTTTATCGAATAAACGGTGCAATAAAAACGCCCCGGTGCATCAAGCTCCCGGGGCGTTCTTTACTATGGCGCGGCGGTGCGGCCGGTACGATCGCCGACTACCGGCACGGCTGCCGGTAATGCGGAGCCGTGCCGATCCCGCGCGCTAATTAAAATTACGCACGGGATGTTACTTCCGGTACGCCAGGGCTCGGGTCTTCTCGTACCCGAAGAGCTCGTCCCGCTTGAGTTCTCCCGGTTCCACGGAGCTTCCGAACTCCTCCTGCAGCCGCTTGAGAAACACGTCCTTGAACTCCTCCAGGGACGGCCGTTTTCCGGTAAGTTCTTCCATGCTGGTCATCGGCTCCACCACCTTGTCTTTTACCTCGGGGGTTACCCAGATCACGCGGAAGAAATCGTCGGTTTTCAGGGGGCCGAGAAAGCATACCGTGTTGATGACGTAAAGATTCTCGATCTCCGATATCAGGATCGTGGCGAGTTTACGCCCCCGGGCACGGATGCTACCGCGGTGCTTGTACCACGCGTCGGCGGCGCCCAGGTCCTGGAGCGATTTCTCGAGCATCGACCCCACCGTGCGGAACGCCGCATCGCCGTCGCCGATGCTCGTCTTGTCTACAACAAACTGTACGTTCACGGTTGATTCCGGGCTCACGAAAACGAGCGTCCGTTCTCCTGCAAGGATCACGTGCTCCAGGTCGGGCATCTCGTCGCGGATCTCGTTGATCAGGTTTACAAAGTTGGCCAGTACCACGATCGCTTTGGCGCCACTGTTGTTCATGATGTGGACGATCTCACGTCCCTTGTACATCGAGTTGAAAGGAACTGCCGTAGCACCGAGCTTCTGGATCCCGTAAAACGTGTAAATGAATTCCGGAATGTTGGGGAGCATGATCGCTACCCGGTCGCCGGCGTTGATCCCCAGCTTTTTCAGCGCGTTGGCGACGCGGTTGGCGTTACGGTCCAGTTCACCGTAGGTAATCGTGCGGCCACCGAATAGGATTGCTTCCTTGCGCTTATACTTTTTAGCAACTTGCTCGAGGATCTGTCCCAGAGTCGCCGGCTCGGTGATGATGCTGTGATTGGTGTTACTCATTGGACGGTGCCTCCGTTGTTCTTGTCGATCAGGCGATCGTCCGTGGCTTCGCCGCGGAGTTCCCGGCGGAGCACCTTGCCGGTGGCGCTCTTGGGAAGGGCATCCACGAACTCGAAGAGCTTGGGGACTTTATACGGTGCCAGATTTGAGGTGCAGTACTCCGAGAGTTCGCTCGTGGACAACGTGTCCGGTTGCTTCAGTACCACAAACGCTTTCACCGCCTCGCGGTCCCGCTTGTCCCGGACCGCCACCACCGCCGCTTCCTGCACATCGGGATGCGTGGCGATCGCTTCCTCCACCTCCCGGGGGGAGATGTTGAAGCCGCCGCGGATAATCAGGTCCTTCTTACGGTCGGTTATAAAGTAGTAGCCGTCGTCGTCGCGGTAGCCCAGGTCTCCCGTGTGGAACCAGCCGCCGTAGATCGATTCGTCCGTTGCTTCCTGAAAATCCCAGTAACCCTTCGTCACGACGGCACCGCGGATCACGATCTCGCCTTCCTGGTTGTTCTCCAGAAGGTTGCCGTCGTCGTCCATGATCGCCATCTCGACCCCTGCCGCGGGCGGTCCGATCGAGCCTTCCTTGTATCCGTCGCCGCTGGGATTGAGAGAGACCGCGGAGGTTGTCTCCGTGAGGCCATACCCCTCGTTGATGCGCGTATCAAAAAGTTTCTCGAACTCCTTGATCGTCGCTACCGCAAGCGGTGCTCCGCCGGAGATACACGCCCGCAGCGTCTTCGGGATCGCTTGCTTACGGATCCGGGCGGACTGCAACAGGTGCTGGTACATTGTAGGTATCGCGATGAGCAGCGTTGCCTGTTGATCCGCGATCGCACCCATCAGGTTAGTGGGTGAATAATGCGAGACCAGTGCCATGGAACAGGCGTTGTAAACCGAGGCCACCAGGCCGTTGGAAAGCGCGTATACGTGAAAGAGGGGCAGAACCATTACCACCCGGTCGTCGGGTCGCATCTCGAAGACCGACGGCACCACCTCCGAGCACTGAGAGTAGAAGTTCCGGTGGCTCAGCATGACGCCTTTTGGTTTCCCCGTGGTACCGGCGGTGTAGAGCAGAACCGCGGGCTGGTCCAGGTCCACCTCTTCCGCGTTGAACGAGTCGGAGGACTTGGTCATGATATCCGCCAGGGACACCGTGTCGACCGGTTGAATCCCGGAACGGCCGCTCCGCGGCTGCCGTGCGACGTCGATCTTTTCCTTCCGGGCCGCTTCCTGGTCCACGTTAAGATCGGCGCCGGAGATGATCCCCTTCCGGACCACGCCCTGGATCACCACCGTGTCGGGAAGCTGCTCGTTGGAGAGCATGTATTTTCCGGCGATACGTCCTTCCGTCAGACCTGTGGCGTTTGCCAGGATATCCGCGGCGTCACCTTTGGGGTTATAGATGAGACGCCATCCCGGATGCGGTCCGGAACGGCGCTCCACTTTCTTCGACTCAGCCGGAGCGGCACTGTCCGTCTGCGGCTTCTTCTTCTTTTGTCCGAATCCAAATAGTCCCATACTAGGTCGTGCTCTCCGTCATGAGGAAATCTTCCACCTCGTCAAAGAAGATCGCCTCGGTCTGCGCATCCATCCGTGGCGTGAGCAAACTCACCACGACGTACACCAGGGCGTTGACCGGGAGGGTCGGGATCACGGGGTGGAGATCAAAGAGGAGAAAACGTGCGCCCGACGCGTCGCGGATCAGCAGTCCCAGCGCTAAATATACAGTGCCCGTTACCGTAGCGGCGATCGCACCCTGTTTGGTACCGCGTTTCCAGAGGATCCCTCCTACCAGCGCCGGTCCCCACTGGGCAAAACCCGGGACGCTGACGTCGGTCAGGTAAAGCGCCATCGCCTCCTGCCCGAGTCCGAGTTCAACTGCGGCGGTCACCAGGAGACTTGCCACGACGATACCGATAACAGACCAGCGCGCGATGCGGGTTATCTCCTGGTCCGTGGCGTCCGGTTTGAACACGCCCTGCACGATGTCACGTGCTACCAGGATGCTGGACATCATGAGCTGCACCGCCGCGGTGGACACAGCGGCGGCTACTACTCCCATGAGGACAAAGATACCGAACCATGCCGGCAGGTACGTCTGGATGATCGTCTGTACGATCCGGTCCGCTTCAGCTACGTCGGTCACGCCGGGCATGATCGCGGGCGCCACGAGCGAGCCCCAGATGAAGGGAATCGTGTAGAAAAAGAATCCGCCGAGAATGAAAATCAACAGCGGGAACCACTTGAAGAGATTCTTGTCCCGGGCGGTCATCGCTCCGATCGTGATGTGAGGCCAGGAGAACGCCAGGAGACCCACTACGAATGTACCGAACACGAGGACCGGTGTGTACGTTCCCTCCGGACCGGGCGTGCTCAGTTTTTCCGGAGCAGTCGCCGCCACTCGCGCTGCCGCTTCCGCAAGGCCGCCTTCGGGAAAAAGAACCGCCACGATCCATATCAGCGACCCGAGAAGGGCGGTAACGTAGACCGTGCCGAGGAAAATATTGACCCACGCCACGATTCTCATGCCACCCAACAGAACCAGGAAGATAAGAAGCGTCGCCGTATAGGCGGCTCCGACCCACAACGGTAGTCCCGTGAGTGCTTCAAACCCGCGGCCTACTCCGAGGGGCTGAACACCGACGTAGGGAATTATGAACGCCAGGATCGTCACCGAAAGAATAACCCGCAGCGCTTTGGACTGGTACCGTTCAGAGAGCGCTTCCACGGGGGAGAGAAAGCGGTTGAGCTTTGCCAGCGCCCACAGACGTGGTCCGAGAAACATGTAAAGGCCGGCAAAACCCGCGACGGAACCCCATACAAAAAAGACGTATCCCGGGCCTTCCAGGTACAGCATCCCCGGGAACCCGTAGAACGTCCAGCTCGAGGAGACCGCAAAGAGGACGAAAAAGAACATCACCACGACGCCGATCGTCCGCCCGCCGAGCATGAAGTCCTCCGCGGTACGGGCGGAAATCTTGTATCCGTACGCGGCCATCGCAATAATAATCAGTCCAAACACACCAAGAATTAGAAGAGTCATGCTTTACACTCCGATCCCGGTGGTCACCGGTATGGCCAGAAGAAGAAGAAATAGACGAGATACGCCACCAGCCAGACCGCTACAAAGGCGAATCCCAGCACCAGGGGCATCGTCATCCATCCGAACACCAGAATCGGTTCCCCGCTTTCCGGAGTATCCATCACGCCGGTAAACGCCGCCGCCGCCAGTGCCACGATCGACACCAGGAGCACCAGCAGGTAAATCTTACCAGGTGTATGACCTAACATTTCCCGCATTCTCTTGCCTCCCGAACGAATAATAACCAAGCAGAAAATTAAACTACTCCGCGGATGAACTCATGTCAATAAAATTGCGGTCCGTGACCGAGAATCGAGGCGGGTAAATCGGTTCCTGGCCGGAAAATGGGGGTGGGGGAGAGATCGGCGGCCCGACTGAGACCAGCGGTGAGAACGTGCTCAGCGATCGTTGAGGCCGAATTCGGGGTTGTCGTAGTCAAAAACAAGCAGCCGGTAGGGAGCGTCATCCTCCTCGACCCGGGGAAAGCGACCGAGCGGCTCGAGAAACCGGTTGTCCCGCTTGTCGTCGTTCACTTTGCTCACCTCACCGGCGAGTACGGCGCCGCCTTCCGCCCAGAAACGGTGGTAGAGGTACGGTTCGAGGGTGATGCTTTCACCCGGTTCCAGCCTCACGCGATGCCGCGGTTCACACTTCCGGGCGATCCCGTCGACATACACGGTAAAGTCGTCCTGCGCCGGCTCCTCCGTGGTGTGGTCCGCCGGGGTAAGTTCAAGTACCAGCGTTCCTCCTCCCCGATTGATGATGTCTTCCGTTTTCTGCCAGTGGAAATGATACGGCGTCTCCTGGTTATCTCGTATTACCAGGATCTTCTCGGCGTAGGTCTTGCTCGCGCGCTTACGGGGATCGCCGTTTCGAATCGTGAAGAGCAGAAGTCCCCGCTTGAAAAAGTCGCCCTGGCCGAAGTCGGTCAGGTCCCAACCGAGGTACCGCTCCCGGATCTGGCGGGTCCGGGGACTTTCCTTACGCCACGTATCCAGGTCCCAGGAGGCCCAGGGGGGTAACTTGAAGCGGAACTGCTCCAGAAACTCTTCCGCTTCCTTTACGAGGCCGTTTATCTCGCTTCTCTGCATCGTGAATCCTCCTCGGCACCGGGTGAGACGTCTTGACGTCCTTTGTCGTTGCGGCGAACCTTGAGGATAGTAAGAAAGGAGCCCGCTGTGGAAGAGCAACAGGAAAGCTGGCTGGCCGTTGATATTCACCCCTGGGTGTTTTTCACCTCCGCATTTATCATCATCGGATCGGTGGTGGCGGCAATTCTCTTTCAGGCACGGATCGGAGACCTCTTCGAGTCGGTGCAGCGCAATATCGCCACCGGGGCGGGCTGGTTCTTCATCATGACGATGAACGTGATCCTCGTGTTCGTGCTCGTCCTCATGGTGAGCCGGTACGGGGATATCCGCCTGGGCGGGGCCGACGCCAGACCGGAGTTCTCCCGGGTCGGTTGGTTCTCGATGCTCTTCAGCGCCGGTATGGGGATCGGGTTGCTCTTTTACAGCGTAGCGGAGCCGATGTTTCACTTCGTCTCGTCTCCCCTGGCGGATCCGGGAACAGCGGAGGCGGCCCGGGCGGCGATGGACGTCACCTTTCTGCACTGGGGATTTCATCCCTGGGCGGTTTACACGATGGTGGGGCTCGCCCTGGCGTTCTTCGCGTTTAACAAGGGGTTGCCCCTCTCGATCCGGTCGGTGTTCTACCCGGTTCTGGGCGAGCGGATTCACGGAGCTGCGGGGAACGTGATCGATATTCTTGCAACGGTAGCTACCCTCTTCGGCGTCGCCACCTCCCTGGGTCTCGGGGTGCAGCAGGTAAACGCAGGGCTGAACCACCTCTTCGGTATCGGACAGAACGCCACGATCCAGGTGATCTTGATCGCCGGAATTACCGCGCTGGCCACGTGGTCCGTTCTTGCCGGATTGAGCGCCGGAATCCGCCGCCTCTCGGAGATCAACTTCGTGCTCGCCACCGTGCTCTGTCTCTTCGTGCTCCTGGTAGGCCCGACGCTCTTTATCCTGAACGCGTTCGGCGAAAACCTCGGTCACTACATCCAGTACCTGCCGCGGCTGTCCACGTGGAACGAAACCTACGAGACGACCACCTGGCAGCACAGTTGGACGGTGTTTTACTGGGGCTGGTGGATCGCGTGGTCACCTTTCGTGGGTATGTTTATCGCCCGGGTTTCCTACGGTCGTACGGTGCGGGAGTTCATCATGGGGGTGCTCTTTGTGCCCACCCTGATCACGTTTGCGTGGCTCACGATATTCGGCAACAGTGCGCTCAACGTCGAACTTGTAGGAGCCGGCGGCATCGCCCGGGCGGTACAGGACAATATCCCGGTGGCGCTTTTTGTGCTGCTGGAGAATTTTCCCTTTGCCCGGGTGACCTCCATGCTGACCGTACTCGTGATCATCACGTTCTTCGTCACCTCCTCGGACTCCGGTTCGATGGTGATCGATATCATCACCGCCGGAGGTAACCCGGATCCGCCCAAGCTGCAACGACTCTTCTGGGCGATTCTGGAGGGGGCCGTAGCAGCGGCGCTTCTCCTGGGAGGGGGCCTGGTGGCGTTGCAAACCGCGGCGATTACCACGGGTCTCCCCTTTGCACTGGTCCTGGTTTTCATGATCTACAGCCTGCGTAAAGGACTCTCGGAATACACCGAGGGCCCGGGATTCTCGATGCCTCCCTACGAACACGGTCGGGTATTCCGCACGGCGTTCTCCCATCCGGAACCGGAGATGGTTCACGGCCACGTCAGTTGGATCGCCCGGCCGAAATCCAGGTCACGGCCCGGTGGGACCGGTTCCGACGCGGAAGGTGAACGTGAACGAACACCTCGTGAGGGGGTGACGCGTCGGCTGTTCCGGCGGATCTTCGGGGGGCGGCCCGATGACGATCAAACCCGGGGAGGAGGCGACGCATGAAAGAGCAGGATCGTACAATTCCGGCAGCCCGTATCGTGCTCATCGTTGCGCTGGCGGGGGTCGTCGCGGCCTGTACCCCGGAGAACGACACGGTATCGGAAGAGGTTGCCGCTCGCCGTACCGCGCGTTCCGGTCATACCCTGACGCTCGTGTATCCGCCGTGGTCGTCGGAGTTCGCGTCGGCGCACCTGGTTCAGGCGGTTCTGCAGGAACGACTGGGATACCGGGTGGAGTTGGAGGAGGTTTCCGCGGAGGAAATGTGGCGGCGCGTCGCGACGGATGAGGCGGACATCCTTGCCGGCGCGTGGCTACCGGTTACGCACCGGGAATACCTGGTTCAATACGGACCGAACCTGGATGATCTTGGCCCCAACCTGGAGGGCGCGCGCATCGGGCTTGTCGTACCGGCGGTCGTGCCGGGCTGGCTTACGGACGAGACCGGGCGTACCGGTCGTGAACTCGTTCCGTTGCGCCGGATAGAGGAGCTTGGGGAGCACGCGGTACGATTCAACCGGCGTATCATCGGGATCGAGTCGGGTGCGGGGATCATGACCCGTACCGAGGACGTGATGCGCGCGTACGACCTGGACGGACAGTATCGGCTGGTGGAGTCGCACGAGAGGGAGATGCTCGCCCGCGTATCCGAAGCGGTCCGTCGGGAAGAATGGATCGTGTTCACCGGGTGGACGCCGCACTGGATCTTTGAGCGCTACAACCTGCGATTTCTGGAGGACTCCCTTGGCGTGTACGGCGGCGAAGAAGCGGTTCACACGATGGTGCGGCCCGGACTCGCCGACGAATATCCGGAGGTACGGGAACTCCTGGCACGGTTAAACTGGAGTCCCGAGGACCTGGAACGATTGATGGTCTGGATCCGGGACGACGAATCCCGGGATGCGTACCGACAGGCGCTGCGCTGGATGCGAGTAAACCGCGAGCGCGTGGACCGGTGGGTCCAGGGTCTGGAATAACCGGCGCGGCGGCGGACGCGGCACAGAGGAGAGAGAAAAGATGGTACAAGCGGTGGCACAGCGTTTTCAGGGCAGCTGCACGATGATCATGCGCCGGGAGGGAGAGGAAGTCACCTTTTTAGGATCGGGATTTCTCGTCCATTCCGAGGGATACCTTCTGACCACTGCCCGTACCGTGGCGCAGGATACCAACCTTGTTGTAGTGCCCCCGGCGTTGGACGAGTTATTCCCGCCGGTTACACAGGACAAGGTCGCCCCGGTGCCGGCGGAGGTGGTGGCTCGGGATGCAGCCCGGGACGTGGCACTCCTGAAACTCACACCGGATCTGGATATCAACATGCCCGGGGAGATTCTTGGTTCAAGCGAAGCCGATCCCCAGGGATCAACGGTGATCTCACTGGGGATACCGTTCGGGTACTACCGCGTACATACAGCTATCGTCACGCAGGCGATTCTGGCGGGACGCGTCACGTCCCGTACCGGTTCCCGCCTGATCATCTTTGACCGGCGAGTTCAGTTCGGTGATATAGGAGGTCCCCTGATCAGCGCCGAATCCGGGACTGTTATCGGTATCGTCGGTGGTGTTTTTGACCCGCTTGAACTGGACGGCGTACGCTCGGGGGAGGGGATGAAGGTGTACTCCGACCTCTCCTACGCGCTTGCGATCGAGTACGGAACAACGTTGCTGGAGCAGTCCCTGGCGGCGACGTCGGAAGAAACGGAATAGAGAAGCGGAGGCCGCCCACCACCGCCGCGGGGCGGGCCACCACCGCCGCGGGGCGGGCCACCACCGCCGCGGGGCGGCCGGCTATTCCCCCCGGCCACCACGAGGCGCGCGGCTGCCTCCACCGCCGCTGGGCGAGCGGCGGGACGCGACGTCAATCAACCACCACGAAGGATCCGTACATTCCGGCACTGCGATGACCGGGTACGCTGCAGTAAAATTCGAACGTTCCCGCCCGGTCGGCCACGAACTCTACCGTTTCAGACTGGCCTGCGGAGATCATAGCCGTACGGGCGCCTTCAAACTCGTCGATCACCCAGTCGTGACGGCCGCCGCCGTTGACGTAGGTTACGCGCACCGTGTCACCGCGATTGACCCGGATTTCCGACACCTCGAAAGCGAGTCCCCGACTACGGACTTCCACCTCTTTGACGCCACTCTCGCCGGTGAGATCCACCACGTTACTCTGGGAGAACGCGGGAACGGCGGCGAGAACCATAAGGACCACTACCAACACCGGAACCAACCTTATAGATTTCATCATGTATTCAAGGTAAGTATGATCCGGGCGATCGTCAAACGTTAAACGTTACATCACGAGACAATAAACTTCCGGTAGAGTCGGAACAGCAGAAGAACCACGTATCCTGCAAAAAGCCCGATCAGAAGATAACGCAGAGTGGGTACGGCGTTTACGGTGCTTCCCAGCATAAGCGCGTGCCAGATCACCAGGGGGAAAACGATATACGTCAGCAGGTGGATCGTGCGCCACTGGTTCAGGGAGAGTTTCAGTGGCTTGAAGAACCACGCCGCCAATACCGCCGCCGTGAGAAGAACCAGCGCCACCAGGCCCACGATCGTTTCCGTATACAGGTAAATCTCGCCGGAGGAAACCAGGTCAAACGCCAGCATCCCCACGCCGTGGAGAAGGACCATCAGGTATGCCCACTTGCCCAGGGAACGGTGAATCTTGAGAAGCTTGCCGCGTTTGAACAGGCGTTCAACCGCGGGGATTCGCGCGGCCAGCACAAACTGGAAGAACATGAATACCAGGCCCAGGAGGGCGAGCAATCGTGCCGGAAGGTAGATACCGAGAAACGCAAAGCCCAGATCCATCGTATAAAACCTGGCGGACTCGCGCGTCCAGGCCCACGCGGGAATCGCCACGAGTATTACCGCCACGACCACCGCGATTCGTGCCATTCCCGACCCGTCTTTTTCTGTTGTCGTCGCTGTCATGCTTTATAGTTTACTACACGTATAAGAAATTGTGAGAACGGCTCGCGGTTTTTTTGCGATCAAGGTATATTTATGACAATAATTATATGGTAATATATGCTGATATGAAATACTTGGCGAACACGACAGCAGTTGTAGCCGGTGGTACCGGCAGCGTGGGCGAGGGAATCGTCCGGACGCTGCTCTCCGAGGGAGCCCGGGTGATCGTACCGTGGCGCTCGGAGGAGAAGAAGAACGTCCTCTATCGGTCGATCGCGGACGAGGATCGGGACCGCCTGGTCTTCCGCCAGGTGGCGCTTGACGACGAGTCGTCGGTGGTATCGTTCCGGGATTGGTTGGAGGAAACGGAACCACGCCTCGACCTCGCCGTGGCCTGCCTTGGCGGATGGTATTACGGGTACAGCCTGCACAATATGCCCTACGCGGACTGGCAGCGCATCATTAAAAACCACCTGGAAACACATTTCCTCTTTGGCCGCTCTATCGTCTCGTTGATGCACAAGCGGCATCACGGAACGTACGTCATGATCAACGGAGGTGCATCCAAGCTGGTAGCTCCGGAATCCGGAGTGGTCTCGATCGTAGCGGCGGCGCAGAAGATGATGGCTAAAGTATTTGCCGAGGAGGCTCACGGAACCGAGGTCCGCGTGTACTCGGTGGTAGCGTTCAACCCTGTTAAAACGCGCGATCGTGGTGTAGACGCCGTAGAAGAATGGCTTTCCGCGGACGACCTGGGCCGGTACGTAGCGCACGTTTACCGGAGACAGGTCCCGAACCCGGACGCGATAGTCCACACGATTCACTCGAGGAAAGACCTGCAGTAGCGGCCCGGCGAACAGCAACGCCGCAGGACTGCAGGTGCGCCGGTAGGTTCCTCGATAGGAACGCCGTGACGCCGCAGGATTACAGTTCCGCCGTGAGGTCTCCGTTCTCGCGGCGGGCGATCTTCTCCTGGATGCGCTGGTAGTATTCGTTGGTGATCGGGTAGAAGTGCAGGACGATCACGCCGGCAATGAAGAAAAACGCCGGCACTGGTCCCGCTATCAGGCGGATCCCCAGGAGCGCCGATTCGGACTGTTCCATGACGACGCCGGCCTGGGCTTCCCGGTACCCGAAGAACGCCAGGATCCAGCCGTTGATCGCGATACCCAGGGCCTGACCGATTTTGGACATGAACGTCCACTGTCCGTAGAACACACCTTCCCGCCGCACGCCGTTTTCGGCGTAGTCGTACTCCACCACGTCGGGAATGATCGAGAAGGGCATCACGTACTGCGTGGCAAAACCGATCCCGGCGATCGCCATGATCACGTACGCTACGGTGGGACCACTGCGGTGACCGATGAAAAAGAATACCAGCACCGACGCCGCAAAGAGTGCCATTCCGGCGTTGTAGCTGGCGCGTTTACCGATGAACCGGGAGATACGCACCCACACGGGAATAAAGAGAATCGCCGCGGCCAGCAGGATCGGCAGAGCCACCTGGAACGCGCCGGGATCACCGTAAATAAACTGAAAGTAGTAGAGCAGGGCGCCCTGGATGATATTCACTCCCGTGATGTGCAGCGACCAGGGGATCAGCGCCAGTAGGAACGGTTTAAGCTTGAGGATCGAGAGGTGCGACGCGACCAGTCCCGCCCGGGGACGATCGTCGCGGTGGGGTTGCTCCCGAACACTTATCACGACGATCAGGCTCGTCACCGCCATGACGCCACCGATCACCACGCTCATACCGGTCCACCCGCCGGATCCCCCGCCGAATGTGGCTACCAGGGGTAGAATCGCTGCGGCGCCGATAAACGTGCCCACCACGGCAAAGGACATGCGGTATCCGTTGAGCACCGTTCGTTCGTGAAAATCCGGTGTCAATTCCGGGGTCAACGCACCGTAAGGTATATTGATAAAGGTGTACCCGGTGTTTACCAGGCAGTATACCAGGACCACGTACAGGAACGACGCTCCCGCAGGCAGGGAGAACATCAGTACCACGCCGGCCCATATCAACCAGGCTCCCCAGAAAATCCAGGGGCGACGACGCCCGAACTTTCCCGGTGTCCGGTCCGAGAGATACCCCGTGATCGGGTCGCTCACGGCGTCCCAGATCTTGCCGATCATCAGCGCCGTTCCAGCTACACCCGCGGCCATTCCCACCACGTCGGTCAGGTAGTACAGCAGGTAGAACCCACCGAGCGTGAAGAAGAGGTTGCCTCCCAAGTCACCGATACCAAAACCGATCTTAACCCGTTTGGTCAGCTGTTCCATGAAAGAAGTGTAATCCGCGGCTCAAACTCTCAACAAGCAATACCTCCCTGTGTATAATCGAACTACGGGATACCGGCATGAAAATAGTGATATTTACCGATACCTATCTTCCCAAGATCGACGGCGTAGGAATCTCCACGGAGCAGTTCTGCAGGCTTCTTGCCGAGCGGGGGCACGAGTTTGTGATCTGCGCGCCGCTGTACGGACACGATGACGACGCAGTGGGCGCCGGTGATCGCATCCGGGTTGTCCGGTTCACCAACAGGCCGTTGCCGTCGTATCCGGAGGTCAAACTCGCAAATCTTTCCCTCCGGCGGATCAGGGATGCAATGTCGAACAAGCCGGATCTCGTCCATATCCAGTCTCCCGGCCTGATGGGACAGTACGGCATCGCTGCGGCGCGGCTCTACTCGGTGCCGGTGGTGGGTACGTACCACACGATGGTAAACGAAGTAGGGATGTATCTATCGCCCTACCGCCTTCTGAAGCTCGACAAGCTGGTGGAGAAGGTGAAGGGCACCCTCTCCACGGAGCTGCGGACGGAACTCAAGAAAGCGGAGAAATCCACCCGGAGGTCTCTGAGTAACCGCATCATCCTGCGACTCACCAACGAGCTTTACAACCGCTGCGAGGTCGTGATCTCGCCGACGGAACTGATCGCTACGGAGCTGAGAAACGCCGGCGTCCGGCGGCCACTGGAGATAGTCTCCAATGGTCTGGACCTGGATCGCTTTCACGGCAACCAGAAGGAACTCTCCGGAAACGGTGTGCGGTACCTTCACATAGGGCGTCTCTCCTTTGAGAAAAACGTGGACGTACTACTCTGGGCGTTCCTGCGGATCCGGGAGGTGCAGCCGCAGGCTACGTTTGATATTGTCGGCGACGGACCCGCACTGGCGTCGCTCAAGACGGAAGCGGAGCGACTCGGGTTCAAGGAGTCTGTACGGTTTCACGGATTTAAGCCAAGGGTGGAACTGCCGGCGATCTATCCCCGGTACGACTGCTTTCTTACGGCGTCCACCATGGAGACGCAGGGACTCGTTGTGCTGGAGGCACTGGCGAGCGGGCTGCCCGCGATCGGCGTGGACGCCTACGCTCTGCCGGAACTGATCCTTCACGGCCGGAACGGGTACCTGGCCCGACCCTTTGACGACGAGGAGATCGCCGGGCTGGCGGTGCAGGTAACTTCCGATCCCGACCAATACCGGGAGTTCTCCCGAAAGAGCCTGGAAATCGCCGCGGAGCACGACGTAAACCGCAGCGCGACGCTGCTGGAAGATATTTACCGGAACGCCGTGGAGGGGCAGTATCGGGCGGACAGGTCTCGACCGGGGCCGGTGCGGCCCAGCGAAGATCCGCCGGAGTTCCCGGATCTCTAG
>SLRR01000164.1 GCA_007130865.1 Spirochaeta sp.
ATCGATTCGGCCATCTCTATTCCGGCCATGACGGAGTTGTACGCGTCATCTTCGTGGTGCACCGGTGCGCCGAAGAACGCCATTATCGCGTCGCCGATGTACTTGTCGATGATCCCCTGCCGGTTCATGATGATGTCCACCATCACCGAGAAGTACCGGTTGAGCGAGTTCACCAGGTCGTCGGGGCGCATCGCCTCACTGATCGAGGTAAAGCTGCGAATATCGCTGAAGAGGATCGAGAGCTCCCGGTTCTCGCCCACCAGCATCGACTCCGGATTCTCGAAGAACCGGTCGATCAGATCCTGGGGGACGTATTTCTGGAAGATGTTGCGGATCTTTGTCTCTTTCTTCTGCGCCAGCACCGCCTGAAACGCGTATTTCTTGATCTGGTTATACGCGCGTTCCAGTTCGCCCAGCATGATGTTGAAGGTGTGCGCCATCTCACCGGTCTCATCGCCGTACTCGATGTCCACACGCTCCGAGAGATCGCTGGACTCGATGATCTTCCGCATGGACGCGCCGATCGCCGCCATGGGACGGGTGAGCTGGCGGGAGAAGAGAAAGAGGAACGCGATAGACACAAGGAGAGCGGCCACCAGAATAATCGCGCTCTCCCGGATGATACGGTCCGTATCGCGGTAGAACGTGTCCCTGGTCTCGGTAAAAAGAACGAACCAGTCAAAAGGCGCGAAATAGAACCCCTTGACGACACGCTCCGTACCACCCAGCGGGAACGTTTGCATCGTCGTATCGCGAGTCTCGTGCAGACGCGCCAGCCTGGCGCGCTCCGTTCCGGAAAGCTCGATCTCCCCGGTCGAGACCTGTAGAACTCCCTCGGAATCTACCGCCAGGACCAGTTCCGTTTCGGTGCTGAGCAGGGATGAGGCGTACGCCAGGACGCCTCCCTGCATAGCGGAGATCATGTCCGGCCGATCCGTGAAATCGTTCTCCACCAGGAGCCGCCACTGGCTCTCACCGTGCTTCTGCAGCTCCCGCGCCTTGAAGTCCAGAAACTCCTGGGCCAGCCGTGTTATGCCCGTCGTGGACGACAACACGGCGGACACCCCCACCAGCACGATAGTAACGATCAGCAACGGAAGCACTACCGCCACTATCTTCCACCGAACCCTCACACGCACCACCTCCCCATTGTACTGTCCAACTAATTCTATATTATACGTAACGCAGAAACCGTTTGCCACATTACGGGAAAATCACATTCCGATGTGCACCCCTTCGGCACATTTCTTGACGTTAAACGCCGTATCTATGAAAAAGCGCCGGTAGTCCGCGCCTCGCAACCAGTGTCGGCCTTCGGCGATCGATGTCCTCCGCTCGGCACCTGCCACGGGAAATCCTGATCTAATATATTATAAAAAGTGCAATAATGTGCAAGACGCATTCGTTGACGTCACGTAAACTATCTGTTTGAATTGTAAGAATATTTGTCGCTCTTTCAAAAGGAGGAAAAGTTATGACAAAAACGCGTACATTGGTGGCGGTTGCCCTGAGTCTGATGATCGTACCGGGCATGCTCTTCGCCGGGGGTTCCCGGGAGGAAGCAGGCGAGCCGATCCGGGAACTCACGATCTACACCACAACCGAATCCTACGACCCGATCCGGTACGAGGCGGCGTTCATGATCGCCGACGCCTGGGAGGAGCTCGGATTCAACGTGAACGTCCAGCCCATGGAATTCTCATCGCTCTTACAGGTGTTCTACGATGAGCAGGACTTTGACGCGACGATCCTCGGCTGGTCCGGCCGGGTTGACCGTCTTGACCCGCAACACTTCCTGGGGACGCTCCACGGGGAACAGACCGACCTGGGCGCTAACAACCCCGGCGGATTCGTCGATTCCCGCTATGACGAGCTCTTCGTCGCGCAGAGCCGCGAGTTCAACGCCGACGAACGCCGACGGATCGTCCACGAGATGCAGGAGATCGCTACCCGGGAGAACCCCGTGGACGTGCTTTTTTACCGTGACGAGGTGGTGGGATACAACAACACCAAGTTTGATAACTTTGTTGTGATGGCCGGTGAGTCGCTCTACAACGAGTGGACCCCCATGGAAGTACGACCGCTTACCGACGACGGCTTCCTGACGATCGGGACTCCCCAGGAACCGGACAACATCAACCCGCTCTCCTCCACCTCCGTGTGGGGCTGGAAGTTCATGCGACAGTATTACGACAAGCTCGTGCGACTCTCCCCGGAGATCGAGCCGGTACCCTGGGCGGCGGAGAGTATCGACGAGGTGGACGAGACCACGATCGACGTGAAGATCCGCTCGGGCATGACGTTTCACGACGGCGAGCCGGTGACCGCGGAAGACGTGGCGTTCTCATACCAGTACAACATCGATTCCGACTACGCGTACTTCCGTCCCTTCTTCTCCGTGATCGACACGATCGAGGTGATCGGCGGCGATACGGTACGCTTCAATCTGACCGAGCCCTCCGCGTCGTTCATCACCGTGACGATGAGCCAGATCCCGATCCTGCCCAAACACCTTTGGGAGGACATCGACAACCCCGCGGACCTGACTCCGGAAGAGATTCCCACTGTCGGAAGCGGTCCGTTCATGTTCGACCAGTACGATCGCGGCGAGTATAAACGTCTCGTAACCTTTGAGGATCACTTCAACGCGGACAACATCCAGATCGACGGGGTGGAATACATCATCTACGCCGACTCGGAAGGGGTCTTCACGGGACTGCTTACCGGTCAGATCGACATGACCGCCTGGCGCATGGAACCCGGCCAGATTCCCCTGGCGGAACAGGAAGACCACGTCACCGTGGTGAGCGTGGGTGACTTCGGCTACTACCACATGACCTATAACACCCGCCGCGAACCGTTGGACAACGTTCTCGTGCGGCGTGCACTTTCTCATGCGGTAGACCGCGACGCGATCATCAACGTTCTGCTCCAGGGTCTCGGCGAGCCGGGATACTCCGTGGTGGCGCCGATCAATACGTTCTGGCACAACCCCGACGTTTCGCGCTACGACTACGACATGGGTCGCGCCCGGGCGTTGCTCGAAGAAGCGGGGTACGCCTGGGACTCCGACGGCCGGATCATGGCGCCCGCCGACTGATCCCCCGGGGACTGATCCCCAACGACTGATCCCGGCAACTTCCGTTGCCGGGGCTTTCAGGGCGCGTGATCCCTCCGGGGTCCGCGCCCCCGTATTCGACGGGGACCGGCGCCGGCTCGTCGATCCCTGATCTTCGGAGAAGCAAAATGCAGAACGTGTTCCTGCGCCGTATCCTGGGTGCGGTTTTTACGATGTGGATCATCCTGACGATCCTTTTCTTTCTGTTCCGGCTGGGCCTGCCCGATCCTACGGTTGCCCTGGTTAGCGAAGGCCTTTCCCCGGACGACCGTGCATTGATCATGCAGCGATTCGGCCTGGACCGGCCGATGTACGAGCAATACTTCATCTACCTGCGCAACGCCGTCACCGGCGAGTTCGGTCGATCGTTTCACTACAACGCTCCCGTAGCGGGTTTGATCGGCGAGCGTTTTCTTAACACGATAGTCCTGATGATCCCGGCGCTGATCCTTTCCTATACCATCGGCCCCTTGCTTGGAGTATTGCTCGCGTGGAAACGAGGCTCCAGGCTGGAGGTAGGCGGTATCACCACGGGGCTCGTACTCCGATCGGCGCCGATGTTCTGGACGGGAATGCTGGCTGTCATGGTGTTCGGGATCTGGCTCGGTTGGTTTCCCACGAGTGGGATGCGTACTTTTCCGTACACTGCGGCAAACTTCCTTGATAAGATCCTGACGCTTGATTTTCTCCGGCATCTCGTCATGCCTGCGATCGTGATCACTCTTTATTACACAGGTCTTCCTATGCTCATCATGCGAAACACCATGCTTGAGATCATGGGGGATGACTTTATCGAGTTCGCCCACGCCCGGGGTCTTGGAGCTCGTCGCGTTATGTACCGCCACGCCGCGCGGAACGCACTGCTTCCGGTGATAACCCAGCTCGCGATCACCGTCGGCCTTGCCGCGGGGGGACAGGTGGTGGTGGAAGTCGTCTTCTCATGGCCGGGCCTCGGTCTGGAGATGTTCAACGCGGTACGTACCAGCGATTATCCACTGGCGCAAGCCGCGTTCATGCTCCTGGCCGGACTGGTACTCCTGATGAACCTCCTGGTGGACATGATCTATACGTGGCTTGACCCCCGGATCAGTTACAGCTCCGAAGGAGCCCGGTGATGAAAGAACTGTTTACACACCTGTGGAACGCGATTCGGTCGGACAGTCTGGCGATGTTCGGGCTGATCGTACTGGTTATCCTGGCCGTTGCGGCGGCGCTGGCTCCGGTAATCGCGACCCACGATCCCACGGAGATGAACTACCGGGCAGAGGGAAGTGCTCTCTGGATAGAAAACGGTACAACACACCTCGACGCAGGTGTGACCGAGCACACCCTGCGTAGCGTCGCCGCGGATCTGGACGGCTTCGTCGCCGTCGGTGAGATGGGTACGGTCGCCGTCTTCCGCGGAACCCGGCAGGACGGATCCTGGAATATTATCGAATCAGGACACGACGCGACACTTCGTCTCGTAACCGTCCTGCGTGACGTCGGTGCGGAATCCGTCGTACCCGCCCGCGCCCTGGCGGTGGGAGACAACGGTCTCATCCTTTACCGCGACGACCATGACAACTGGATCGAAGAACACGCCCCGGGGGATCCAACGCTCTTCGGTGCCTCCATGGCGAATACGGAGAACGGCTCGATCCTTCGAATAGCCGTGGGAGAGAATGGTCTCGCCCTGGTTTCACGGGACGATTCCTGGCATGAGATCAACACCGGGCTTCCCCGGGATCTTCTCAGCGTATCCCTTGCCGACGAATCCTTCGGGTTTGCCGTAGGACAACGGGGTACGATCCTCCGCTGGGACGGCACGGAACTGGTGCAAACAGAGTCCCCCACCTTCCGTGATCTGCTGGATGTCGCGGTTCAGGACCGTAACTACGCGATCGCCGTGGGCGAACGGGGCACGGTGCTGCGCTGGGATGGTGAGACCTGGAACGAGATGAACAGTCCGCTCTCCCGTTCCCTCCGTTCGATCAGTCTCGGGTCGGAAGGCCGGGCGATCGTGGTGGGCAACTTCGGCGATATGATGGCCCTGGAAGAGGGACAGTGGCGCCGGCTCGACAGCGGGTACGACAGGCATTTCCGCGGATCCACCGTGGTCGGTGACGCGTATGTTGCGGTTGGAACCGATCCTTACGTAAACGCTCTGGCGAGGCCCTCCCGGGACCATTATTTCGGCACTACCCATAACGGCAGGGACATCTTCAGCCAGGTTCTCTACGGGGGGCGTACGGCGCTCCTGATCGGGTTTCTAGCGGCGATCATGGTCACCGTGATCGGGACCAACGTAGGGCTCGTGTCGGGATACTTCGGGGGACGCACCGATTCCTTCCTCATGCGTATCGTGGATATCATGTACGCCCTGCCCCTGGAGCCGTTCGCAATGATCCTCGTTCTGCTCTGGCGCCCCGGCGTGGGGGTGATCATCCTCGCGGTGGGACTGCTCACGTGGCGGACCACGGCGCGGCTGATCCGGAGCCAGGTGCTTTCGATCGTGAAACGCCCCTTCGTCAAGGCGGCACGCATGGCCGGGGGCGGTAACGCCCGTATCATGTACGTTCACATCGCGCCCAACGTCCTGCCTCTTACGTTTCTCCAGCTCGCCGTGGCTATGGCGTTCGCGATCACGGCGGAAGCAACTCTCAGCTTTCTCGGCCTCGGTCCGCCCCGACTCTACTCCTGGGGAACAATTCTGCATCAGGCGCGCCTGTCCGGAGCGTGGCGCACCGCCTGGTGGTGGATCGTACCACCCGGTGTTCTGATCATGATCACCGTGGTGAGCGTGTTTTTCATTTCCCGCGCCCTGGAGGTCGTGGCGAACCCGAGATTACGGCGGCAATAAACAGGATGGTACAGGATATGCGGGATAACCCGACACTGCTGGAAATTAGAGGTCTCAGTACGTACTACTACAGCCGGGGCGCGGAGGTGCGCGCCGTCGACGATGTAAGCCTGACCGTAGGGGCTCGGGAAAACCTGGGTCTCGTGGGAGAGAGTGGTTGCGGAAAAACGACGCTCTCCAAATCGCTGCTGCGAATAATCCCGGAAACGGCAAAGATCGTATCCGGTCGGATACATTTGAACGGCCGGGATATTGTCTCGCTAAACGAGTCCGAGCTTAACCGCGTCCGATGGAGGGAGATCTCCATGATCGCCCAAAGCGCGATGAACTCCCTGGATCCGGTTTACACCGCAGGTGAGCAGATGATAGAGACCCTGCAGGTCCACACCGGCATGTCTCGAACGGACGCGTGGAAGCGGTCGGAGAAGCTGTTCAAGATGGTGGGACTCGACCCGGGCCGACTCCGGGCGTATCCGCATCAGCTCTCGGGAGGAATGCGTCAGCGCGTGGTGATCGCCCTGGCGCTGGCCCTGGATCCGAAGCTTATCGTCGCCGACGAACCAACCACCGCCCTGGACGTGGTAGTGCAGGACGGGATCATCAAGCAACTGGAAGAGATCCAGCGGCGGAGCGGAAACTCGATCATTCTTGTCACTCACGACGTTTCCCTCGTAGCGGAGATGTGCCACCGCGTGGCGGTCATGTATGCCGGACGGATCATGGAAACGGGCACGACCGACGAAGTATTTAACCACCCGGCTCATCCCTACACGATGGGTCTGCTCAACGCGTATCCCACCCTGGAGAGCGCCCGGGGTGTTCTGGTTTCTATCCCCGGCGCCCCGCCTGATCTCGCCACGCGCATACCGGGCTGCCCCTTTGCCGAGCGTTGTCCCTTTGCCACGGACCTTTGCCGAACGGAACGCCCTCCGGAGATCGAGATCGCTCCCGGCCACCGCAGCGCTTGTCATTACGCGTCGGACGCCGGGAAATTCCGGGAGGCTGCTCGGGACCAGAAGACCTGGGAACAGTCCGCGGCGGCACGAGAACTGCGCCGGGGCTCTCTGGTAACACCGGGCGTATCCACCGGAAACTCAGCGGCTGCGGGCGATTCCCGGAGCGCCTTCCACGCCGGCGAGCAACCCGACACGGAGACCACACCCAACGAGCCGATACTTCAGGTCGCCGGAATCGAGCGATACTTCCGGATAAAACAGACGCCGCTGGACCGACTGCGCCGGCGCCCCCGCCGTCATGTCCACGCGGTCGACGGTGTAGACTTGGACGTCGGTCGCGGTGAGATCGTTGGTCTTGCCGGCGAGAGCGGCAGCGGTAAAAGCACGCTCGGCGAGGTAATAACCGGTCTTCAGCAGAATACCGGCGGGACGCTGCTCTTTGAAGGCAGTCCGATCTTTGAGAAGGGACGGATCAAACCGGCGTTACGACGGCGCATCCAGATGGCGTTTCAGGATCCCTACGAGACGCTCAATCCGCGCTTCACCGTGTTCCACACCGTGCTCGAGCCACTCAATAACTTTGAGATCGGCGGGAAATCGGAACGGCGCGGGAAAGTGATCGAGGCACTTTCCCGGGTCGAACTCAATCCACCGGAATCGTACCTGGATCGGTATCCCCACGAGCTCTCCGGCGGCCAGCGACAGCGTGTCGCGATCGCACGAGCGATCGTCGTTGAACCACACCTGCTCCTGGCGGACGAACCGGTCTCGATGCTGGACGTCTCAATCCGGGCAGGCGTGCTCAACCTGTTCCGGCGATTCCGGGAGGAACTGGGGATGTCCATCGTCTACGTCTCCCACGACCTTGCGACGATACGCTATATCTGTGACCGCACGGCGATCCTCTACCTGGGACGACTCGCCGAGATCGGTCCCACGGAAGAAGTCATTGAGAATCCACGGCATCCCTACACCAGGCTCCTGCTGTCAGCGGTTCCGCGGGCAAATCCGCAGGCGGAACGCGCTCACGTGGACGCCCGCGGAGAGATCCCCAGCGCCGTGGATCTTCCCAACGGCTGTCGTTTTCACGGACGCTGTGCGTCGGCGCTCGCCCGTTGCGGGTGGGAAGGCCGGGACGTGGCGGCACTCATTTCCGCGGCAATCGTGGAAGGAACCGCGGAAGGCCGGCTTCTCGATGCGAGCAACGTACGAGTGACCGTGGACGGACTCGATCTCCTGGTCACCACCAAGGGCGACACCGACCCGGTGGAATTACGCGACACTGTGGTACGGATCATGGCGAACGCGGACCGGCCGGTGGAACAAGCTGTGAAAGCTGTCGGCATCGAGAATGGAGCGGTTCGCTTCCGTTTTGAACGTCGACCCGATCCCCGGGACTATGTCGTGGGCGATCGTCACGTAGCGGCATGCGTACTCTACGCACGGGAGCAGGACGAGACCGAGTGAAGCAACGCTCACCGATATTTGATGGAACGTGGCGTATCGCGATCCGTGTCGGCGCGGCGAACCGCGTGAAGGCGACGCTTTTCGTCGTGTTTCCGTTATTTCTGATCGCCTGTGTCACGCCCTCGCCCGACACGCTTCGCGAGGTTGTCCACCGAGAGTCGGTAACGTTCGACCACAGGGAAGAACTGCCCCGGGAACTTCTGGAAACACTGGCCGGTCGGCGAGTGATCCTCCTTGGCGAAACTCACTATGTGCAGGAGCACCAGGAGTTTCTTATCCAACTCATACGCGCTCTTCATCCGCAGGGGTTAAGATACCTCTCGCAGGAATCACACCACGCCGCGGGGTGGGCCGTTGACGACTACGTAAGGGGAGAACGCGACGACTATCCCGTGCAGGTTCGTCCGATAGACCGGTACTGGATCGAGGCACTCCGGGAGTTCAACCGGGATCTTCCCCCGCAGGACCAGGTCCGCGTACGTTACAACGATATGAACCACGACAGATCCGTTTTTCACTACACGCTGCAGATGATGGCCCGAGAATCGGGGACCGTTGCGATCATCGCCTGCCCGGTCCTGGTATCCAGACCGGGTACACCGGAATACGAGGAAGCACTGACGACGCTCCATGAGCTGCTCAGGGAAAACGAGGAACGGCTCCGAAGAAAAATCATCTCTCCCTGGTTCGACCGTCTCCACCGATCTCTGGAAATAGAACTCCGGAGTCTTCCGATCAGAAAACGCTGGAATGACGCGGAGCGCGAGAAGATCATGGTTGACCTTACCGTGGAGACGATCAGCGAAACCCGCGAAACGGGAGCGACCGCAGTGTTCAACATGGGTATGTACCACGCTCAGAAGGAACGTTTCATGGGAACGCGACAGGAATGGGTCGGAGAGTATCTCACAAACCGACCGGAGCTGTACGGCGGCAGTGACGGCCTGTACAGTCTGGCTGTCTTCGGGTTATCCGGGAAGACTCTGCGCACGTTCACCGACCGAGAATACCACCCGGTTCCTCCGGCGGCCCGGCGACGCCCCCGAAACCTCGCCCGAGCGATAGCCGATGCGACCGCGCCGGGAAAAATCTCCGGAGACCCCGGCTCCGCTGCATTTCTTCCCCTTGCCCACCGGGTGTTCTCCCGACGAATGCCGATCGCCTTCAGCCGATCGGCGCTTCGGGCGATCCCGGCACGGCAGTTCGATGGATACGTGGCATTCCGGGAAATCTCCGTCCTCGAATCGTTGCGAACGGACCTCGAACGGTGAACCTCCGTCTCTATCCCCCGGCCAACACCCTTTGACGCCGCCCCTCGCGACAACTACAGTTAGCGTACGATGAGTGCCCAGAAACTTCCTGCACAGCTCCGGGAACGGGAGAAAGAGCTTGCCTGCGTCTATCGTCTATCCCGCGTTCTCACGGCACAACACCCGGTAACGGAGATCGTCGCGACCGTGGCGGATACAGTCCGGGAAGCTCTCTCCCATCCGGAGCTGGCGATCGTGCGCGTCCGGCTGGATGACGTCGAGGCGGTCAGTACGGGTGAATCCCTGGGCGACACCACCGATGGAGTCTCTCCCTGCAAGGATGGCGTGGTATTGTCCGCACCGATCAACACCACGCGGGATCGCGTGGGAGAGCTCCGTGTATGCTATCCGCCGCGCCACGCCGACGGGACTGATCGGGATGCGACCCCGCCACAGTTGCTGGAACACGAACGATACTTACTGGAAGCGGTGGCGACGCTGCTCGCCGATAACGGGGAACGACGCCACGCGATCGACGATCTCGAAGAGGCTGTTGCGGCGGAGAACAGAAAGACCGTCGCCCTGGAAGAAGTACTCACACAGGTCGAGGAACTGCGAAAGCGCAACCTCGACGAGATTCGGACCACGATAGAAGCGGAAATTCTGCCCGTCCTCTCCCGGCTGGAAGGACGGCTCCGGGAAGAACCGGAGCACTCACTTCTCATGACGATTCGGCGGTCGTTGCAGCGGCTGGGGTCCCATGATCGGTCTCAATACCGTACCGTGCGAAACCGACTGAGTCCCCGGGAGTTCGAGATCGCCGGGATGGTGGCGTCCGGGGTACCCACCAAACAGATAGCGGAGATCCTGAACCTTGCACCCGCAACGGTGGAGCGACACCGGCACAGCATCCGCCGGAAACTGGGAATCCGGAACGAAAGTATCAATCTTGCCACGTATTTACGTACAGACGACGTGGAGGGAGATCGGATAGTGCCGTAACCATGTAAAAATCACTACATGTTCTATACATGGTTTTCCCCTGTTGTACGCTACCGGAAGCGGACGTAGACTTTCCGTAAGTTGGTGTCTCGTCTCCGGATCAAGCCGATCGCGTTTGGGTGGTCGGCTTACATACTTTTCGGGACATCGGGAAGGTTCTCATGACTGCGACAAAAAATATTCATCTCTCGGATACTGATTACAGGAAGCTCGCCGGTATCCTCGCCTCCATGAAGCGCAAGGGGAATCTTCGTGCACCGCACCTGCGGACCCTCCAGGAGGAACTCACCTCCGCTGTGATAGTCCCGGAGGGGGAGGTACCGGAAGAAATCGTCGGTATGGGATCCACCGTGCAGTACAGAAACTCCCTGACCGGCGCAGTAGCGTCGGCTACGCTCGTCTTTCCTGCGGAGGCCGACGCGGACAAGGGAAAGGTATCGGTCCTGGCGCCGCTCGGAGCCGCTCTGATCGGCGAGACCGTCAACACGGAAGTCCGCTGCCTGGCGCCGGACAGCACGTGGACGATGGAAATTCTATCGGTTGAACACTGAAATCGGTCCGTGGCCGAAATTTCTACCTCTCAAACCTCGACACTACCAAAACGGTAAGGTACTATGAAGTATGCAGCAGACTCCCAGGCCGGCGCCTTTTGATATTTACCTTTCCGAACTGAAAACCCGCCTAGCGTCCGTGTTCTCCACACGCTATACCGACAGCCACGCCGTTGAACGGGGTATGCCCGAGGGATTCCTCGACGAGGTGATGGACGCCGCGCCGCTCTCGGTGTTCATACCGGAACGGTTCGGGGGAAGAGGACAGCACGTACCGGAATGCCTGGCGATGCTGGAGGCTTGTTCCTACGAGTCTCTCCCGCTCTCCCTGGCGATGGGCATCAACGGCGCGCTCTTTCTGCAGCCGGTATCCAAGTATGCCACGCAGTCCACACAGCAATACGCTTTTGACCGGTTTGTGAACCACCGGGCGCTGGGCGGGCTGATGATAACGGAACCGGGGTACGGATCCGACGCGCTGCAGATGCAGACGCGCTTTTCCTCGCACAAAGACGGTTACCGCGTTCAGGGTGTAAAGCACTGGGGCGGTCTCACGGGGCAAGCCGATTTCTGGCTGCTTACCGCGCGGGGTATGACCGATCGGGGCGACCTGGAACGGGCGATCAATTTCTTTGTCTGGGATAGCAGCCTGGGCGGTATCGAGGTGGAGGAGCGATTCCGTAACCTCGGCCTATATATGATTCCCTACGGCCGTAACGTTATCGACACGGTGGTGCCGGAAGACCGTCGCCTTACTCCCCTGAGCAGTGGAGTGCGGATGCTGCTCGACCTTCTCCATCGCAGCCGCCTGCAGTTTCCGGGTATGGCCATGGGGTACCTTCGCCGGCTGCTGGATGAAGCGATCGACCATACCCGCACCCGACTCGTCGGTGGTCGTCCGCTCCGGGATTACGACCAGGTTCAGGACCGGCTGGCGGAGCTGCAGTCGTCCTATACCGTATGTTCGGCGATGTGTGCGTACACCTCCTCCGTGGCCGGCGTCGACCATGACTGTTCCACCGAAGCACTTCCGGCAAACTCGATCAAGTCGGTGATAACGGACCTCATGCAGTCCGCGGCTCAATCGCTGCTGCAGCTCGTGGGAGCCAAAGGGTACCGCCTGGATCACCCGGCGGGTCGCGCAGTGGTCGACAGCAGACCCTTCCAGATTTTTGAGGGCTCCAACGACATTCTCTACGAACAGATCTCCGAAGCGGTCCTCAAGGGTATGACGAAGCTGAAGGAGAGCAACCTCCACCGGTACCTGAAGACGCTCCACCTGACCGACCGCGCCGCGGATTACTTTCATACCGTCCTGGATATAACCCCGGACCGATCACTGCCGCAACGGAAGATGGTCGATCTCGGGCGTGCCCTGGGAAGGATTATCTCCCTGCAGATGGTCCTGGACCTGGCGGACCGTGGATTCCGGCGCGATCTGGCGGATAACGCCGTCGCGATTTTACGACGCGATGTCACGAGATTGCTCGCATCGTTTTCCGACGCCTCGACGCCGCTCGTGGTCGAAGACTACCAGGCGGACAGCGGCTGGTTGAGTTTTCTCCCGGAATAGAACTCCGCCCCGACGTCGATTTCAACTGACCTCCACTCGACCCCTGGGGATAATCGTATAAATATACGCTCCCCAGGTATGCGCGTCGGCGACAACGTTCGTTCAATTAATGTTCTTACTATCAAAAATGTTTAATTGACACGTATATCTGCACCGGTCTCAACTGAATTTCGTTGACGGCACCGGGGAGCGGATGTATCCTGAGGTTGTTACACAGTGACAGAGATGTTTCTCCGCGCAATCGTCCACTCGAGGAGGGAGTAGTGTTATGACTACCATTATCGTTATCGTTGGGGCCGTGGTGTATGCGGCGCTTTACTGGGTCTACGGTAAGAAGATGGAGACCGATGTCGTCAAAGCAGACAACAACATCAAGACACCGGCGCATCGACTGTACGACGGCGTTGACTACGTCCCCACCCGGACGTCGGTTCTTTTCGGTCACCACTTCGCGTCGGTGGCGGGAGCCGCGCCGATAGTCGGGCCGGTCGTAGCTATGGCGTGGGGCTGGGTTCCCGCACTGGCATGGGTCTGGTTCGGCAATATCTTCATCGGTGCCGTTCACGATTACCTGGCCGTGATGGCGTCGGTCCGGTACGACGGGAAGTCGATTCAATTTGTTGCTTCCGACTTGATCAACAAACGTACGGGATATCTTTTCTACGTACTGGTGTTTTTCCTCCTGATCCTCGTGGTAGCGGCGTTTGCAGCGGTGCTGGGAGGTATGTTCCTGGCCAATCCGGGTATCCCCGCGGCGGCCACGTACCTCCTGGTGGCGGCGGTGATCATGGGGTTCCTCCTGTACAAGACCAAGATTCCGTTCACCGTAACCACGGTTATCGGTATCGTGATGCTTCTGCTCGTTATCTATCTGGCAAACGCATTCCCCCTGGTGGCGAGCCGCAATTTCTGGTTTCTGGCGATGTTCTTCTACATCATTATCGCCGCCGCGCTGCCGGTACAGGTACTCCTGCAACCGCGGGACTACCTCAACGCGTGGCTCCTGTACTTCGGCCTGATCCTGGGTGGACTCGGCGCGATCTTCGCGTTCAGCGGTTTCTCCGCTCCCGCGTTCACCACGTTCTCGCCGATAATTTCCGCTGGACAACCGACACCGTTCTGGCCGGTTGTCCCGCTGATCATCGCTTGCGGATCGCTCTCCGGTTTTCACTCGCTGGTCGCTTCGGGTACAACCTCCAAGCAGATCACCAGTGAGAAGGCTGGACTTCCAATCGGATACGGCGTAATGCTCGTCGAGGGTTTCCTCTCCACGATCGTCGTGATCGCGGTCGCCGGATGGGGTATGAAGGTGATGACCGACGCGGGGCAAACGATAACCGCCGCCGGCTGGGCGACACAGTACACCCCCGCCATGTCCGGATCGTTCCCCAACGCGGCGATGTTCTCCGAGACCTGGGCGGCGATGATCGCCGACACGTGGCTCAACTTCATCCCGGAAGCGTTTCTACGCATCATAGCGGGAATGTGGGTATCCTCATTCGCGCTCACCACGCTGGACAGTACCAACCGGCTCGCCCGGTACACCCTGGCGGAGCTTGCCCTTCCCCTGAAGAAATACTCTGAAGGGGTGTATCGAGCGCTGTCAAACCGCTGGATCGCTTCTATTATCCCCGCCGCAATCGGTATCTGGCTCGGCTGGAGCGGCAGTTTCGGTCTGCTGTGGCCCTCGTTTGGAAGCGCCAACCAGCTGATCGCTTCAATCGCGCTCCTTACCGGTACCGCCTGGGTAACAAAGCGACTCAAGACCAAGGCTACCTACGCCTTTGTCCCGGCAATGCTACTGTGGGTTACCGTCACGGCCGCGATGATCTGGTACCTGGCAGTGGTTATCCCGGTAACCATTGCTGCCGCACCCACAACGGGTATAACCGTCGCGATCATCACCGTGGCAATGCTCCTGATTAACTTCGTGTTCATCTATGACTTCTTCAAAACCAAGGATCAGCCCCTGGCCGATACCGAGGTGAGGACGGAGTAAGCGCAGTGTCCGAACCCAAAGGACGGACGAATCCCTTTGTAAGGGCGTACCGTTTCCTGAGATCCTTCGTGGCTACGATGGATACGGCCCACCGCAATCGCGCGGTGGGCCTCACCGAGTGCGAGGTACGGGAACTGGAGAATATGTTCGTCCTCCTTCTGATGGGATCCTTTACGGGAGTACCCGCTCCGCCGTCGTTTATCTCGGCGGAGCTCCTCCCGTTTCTGGAACACGAGATTAAAGTCGTTAATCGCCGTTCAGAAAACGCCACCGACGCGCTGGCGGAACTGACCGGTTGCTTCGACGTCACATGAGCCGACGGGTGCCACCGGCGCACCGAATAATCAGTTAATCGGTTAATCGGACCCGGGCGAGAAAAGGAATGAAAACAATCTTCTTTACCGGCAAAGGCGGAGTCGGTAAATCCACCTTGTCCGCGGGGTGCGCCTGGCAGCTGGCGGAACAGGGATACAGAACTCTGCTGGTTTCTCTGGACCCGGCACATAACGTAGGGGACATCTTCAACACTGCCGTGGGGCACAAGAAAAGCAAGTTCAGC
>SLRR01000141.1 GCA_007130865.1 Spirochaeta sp.
GATCCGCATGATCTGGCAGCGGGCGTATGAGAATCCGCCAATTGTGGACTTGAAGAGCGGTGAGGTACGGACCAAAGGACAGCCGAAGGAGGCGTGGTTCCCCGTTCACCTGACCGCGTGAAGCTAGGATTCACTGCGGGAGTTCGGTGGTACTCGCTTGTGAGTCTTCTTCAACAATTTTGGCAGCAGTCAAAAACCCTTACGATGTATGACCGTATAGGTGATTTATCAACAGGGTCGTGATTACCCCTGGAAGCGTCGCTCCGGAATCTGGGACACGGAGGGATCTTCCTCCGCTTTCTCCGGAGCGAGAAACAGACCGCAGAAACACTGACCGTACTCGTCAACGTCCTTTTTTGCGTACACGCAGGGACAGATAATGTCCTTGTCCTCTGCGCGGGACCCGTCACCGTCCCGGCAGGGGCAGAGATAGTACCCGTAGCGGTTAACATTAACGGTGAGTCCCTCCGCGAGCGTTTCCACGAAGCCCGTATCCGGGTTTACCGCCCACGCGTTGTGCTTTGCGGCGTTCCGGATGAACTGTAATGTATCGTCCTTGGACCTGTTTGCCATCGCGTCTACAGGTCCAGCGCCCGGGTCCAGACCGATTCGGTAAAACCGGAATACGCACGTTGGTCGTCGACGACGAGGATCGGAAACACGACGATATTATCGAACCGTTCCGCAAGTTCCCGTTTTACCGAACGTTTTGTTTCCAGATCGATCTGGTCAAGGTGGGAATACCGAAAGTGTACGTCGGCATTCTTGAGATACTCGATCGCGCGGCGACAGAAAGCACACGTTGACAGCGAGTAAACCACCACGTCGTGATCGCGGCGGGAACCTTCAACGGTGGTGTAGGTAACTTTGTCTATTGCTCGTTCCACACAAGTAATGTAGTGCTTTTAAAGCAGCCGTTCAAGAGACGGGAAATGCTTGTTTGACACTGCCCGGAGGTGCTGATATAACCGGAGCGGTGAAAGTTGTAATCGTCGGCGCCGGCGCAGTGGGAACTCAACTGGCGCGACAGCTCATCAGTGAGAAACGTGACGTCGTGCTGATCGAGAAGGACCCGGAGGTAGCCCGGCAGGCATCCAACTCGCTGGACTGCATGGTCGTCACCGGTGAGGGGACAAGCTACGATATTCTCAAACAGGCGGGTCTGGCGAACGCCGATTTCTTCGTGGCTGCGGCGGACGCCGACGAAGTAAATATGATCGCCTGTGGAATCGTATCGGCGGAATTCCCGAGACCCGCCAAGATTGCCCGCGTTCACAGTCTTGATTACCACTCGATCCGCCTTGCGGAGAAACGGTTCCTGGGGATCGATTTCGTCGTGAATCCCGAGATAGAAGCCGCCCGGGCGATTCTCCGTGCGGTCCGGTCCGGTGCGATGAGCGACGTGATCTCCTTCGAACAGTCCCGGATACAGATACGCAGCGCAGTAGTGGAAAAGAACGGAGTTCTTGAAGGCCTGTTGTTACAGGACCTTTCTCATTCAATGCCGCGACCGGTTCTCGTGGCGGTGATAATCCGCGGTAATCGATACCTGGTACCCTCCGGGAATACCCGTATTGAAACAGGAGATATTCTCTATCTGGTGGCCCGGGAGGAAGACTTTAACGAGATCTTCCGGGCACTCGGTAAATCACCTCTGGACTTGAGACGGGTGGTGATCGTCGGCGGCGGCACGATCGGCCGGAACGTGGCGAAACGGCTGATTGAACGTTCCCGGCGCGCGTCCGGTGAACAGGATGCCTCGCGCTCCCGGTCCAGCGAGAAGCGACTGGTCAAGATCGTCGAACGGGATTACCGCCGTTGCAAGGAGCTGGCCGAGGAGTTTCCCCGAGCCCTGGTCATCAACAGTGACGTTTCCGCGGAGGGAGTGTTCGAGGAACAGCACTTCGTCAACTCGGACCTGGTTATCGCCGCTACGGACAACCAGGAACTGAATATCGTTACGGGGTTGTACGCCAAGAGCCTTGGCGTGAAACGATCCGTGGCGCTCGTGAACCGTGCCGGGTACGCGCCGATCGCGGCTCAATTGGGAATCGACGTGCCGGTGAGCAAGAAGAACGCGATGGTTACGACTATCCTGCGGTTCATCCGCAGCGGGATCGTCCAGAGCGTTCATACGATTTCCGACGGACAGATCGAGGCGACGGAACTCACCGTCGAGGAGACGAGCAGAGCCGTGGGAGTCGTGATTCGTGATCTCGGCTTGCCCCGGGACTCTCTTATCGTTTCCATGGAACGGGAAGGGGTGGGTATAGTGCCCCGGGGGGACGACGTGATCCGTGCGTCGGACCACCTTATCCTGATATCCAAGAAGGAACATGCTTCACGGATACAGGAAATATTTGAGGATTAACCGGGGAAACACACCGTGATCAGTTTTCGTTTGGTCTTCCGGGTAATAGCGGTAATCCTCCTGGTGGTGACCGCGTTCATGCTCACCTCCGTGGGTTGGGCGCTGTGGTACGGTGAGTCCGGTACGATCCGGGCGTTTCTCCTGACAGCTCTGTTCGTGACCGTCCCGGCGGTCCTGTTCCTGCGTGTAGGCACCCCGCCGGATCAGGATGTCTCAACCCGGGACGGTTTTCTCATGGTCAGCCTGGGATGGCTCGCGGTTTCCCTGGTCGGGGCGGTTCCGTTCTATCTGTCCGGCGCGATCCCCTCCTTTCCGGACGCATTTTTTGAGACGATCAGCGGTTTTACCACGACGGGTGCGTCCATTCTGACCGATATCGAGTCTCTGCCGCGGTCGATGCTGTACTGGCGTTCCCTCACGCACTGGCTCGGAGGTATGGGGATCATCGTGCTCGCGGTAGCGATCTTTCCGATCCTGGGGATCGGCGGTCTTCAGCTGATCAAAGCGGAAGCGCCGGGACCGTCGGTGGACAAACTTACTCCCAAGATCGCGGGTACAGCGAAGATCCTCTGGATCACCTACGTCGCTCTGAGCGCCCTGGAAACGTTGCTCCTGTACTTTGGAGGGATGGACCTCTTTGACTCTCTGACACACACGTTCGGGACGATGGCCACCGGTGGGTTCTCGCCGCGCGCCGCCGGCGTGGGACATTACAACTCCGCGTACATCGACGCGGTTATTACCGTATTCATGGTTCTTGCCGGGATCAATTTCGTGCTCTATTTCAAGCTGATAACGGGGCGTTTCCGATCGTTGCACCGGGATACGGAACTCAAGTCCTACCTGGCGATCTTCTTTGCAGCAACTGCGGTGATCGCGATAGGTCTGTACGGTGACCGCTTTTCCACCGTTGGTGAGAGCCTGCGCTACGCTTCCTTTCAAGCGGCGAGTATTCTCACCACCACCGGATACGCCACGGACGACTTTGCCCTCTGGCCGATGTTGCCCCAGGCGGTTCTCTTCGCGCTCATGTTCGTGGGGGGATGTTCCGGCTCCACCGGCGGGGGCATCAAGGTGATCCGCGTAGTGACGATGCTGAAGCAGGGATGGAACGAGATGCGTTTCCTGGTGTACCCCCGCGGCGTGTTTCGGATCCGCGTCAACCGCGAGGTACTCCGAAAGAACGTGGTGTACGCGATCAGCGGGTTCGTAGTGCTGTACCTCTTCATCATCGTCCTGACGACGGTGGTTGTCGCCGCGGCGGGCGAGGATATCCTGACCTCGCTTTCCACGGCGCTGGTTACGCTGGGAAACATCGGCCCCGGTTTCGGGCGGGTCGGACCCGCTCTCAATTATGCGTTCTACCCGGACTGGATCAAGCTGTATCTCGGCTTCATCATGGTGATGGGGCGTCTTGAGATATATACCGTACTGATTCTCCTGACACCGCGGTTCTGGCGACAGCAGTAATTGCGCCGGCGTCCGCTATCCCGGATACGAGTGCCCGGTCGGTACCCGGTTCAATAATATAGTTCCGGGTATATATAGCGGTCCCGGTCGAGCACGAACGGCGGGGTATCGGTCGTATTCAGGTGAAACTGGAACTGAAACCTGTCGCCCCGCAAGCCACCCTGCGGGTACGCGGGGAGGGTAAACGGTTCATCCCGGAGGTAATCGGTAATGAACGACGCCGGCGGGAGGATGATCACCGTCGGAGGAGAAGTTCGGCGAACGCCCAGGACTACGCCGGTGATCGTTATCAATCGTTCCCGGTCCTCCTCATCCTCGAACTCCTCTACCGTCTCGGGGTTTTCCGGCATCGGCGTGTCGGCGCTTCCCGGTTGGGGCTCCGGGCGGGTCGCGCAGCTACCGAGTAGAATAGAGAGTACCCACACGACCAGAAGAAGAGCGTGCCCGGTACCGAATCCACGTACCATACGATGAAAATACTGATTCCCTATCGCCGTGTACAGTCCGGACACCGCAGCAATTTTCCGTGAGTCGCACGCTGTGGGCACAGTAGATACCGTGACCATCTAACACCGTTTGTGGTACCTTTCAGGACCGATGGCGAAATACGACGAGAGTACGATAAAGACGCTCTCGAGCCTGGAACACATCCGCTTGCGCAGCGGGATGTACGTGGGACGGCTCGGTGACGGCAGCAACTTCGAGGACGGAATCTACATCCTCATCAAGGAGATCGTGGATAACGCGATCGACGAATATATCATGGGCCATGGCCGGAAGATCGAGATCAAGCGAACCGACGACGGGACGGTGACGATCCGGGATTACGGTCGCGGTATACCCCTGGGGAAACTCAAGGACGCGGTCAGCAGGATCAACACTGGCGCAAAGTACAATGACGACGTGTTTCAGTTTTCCGTGGGTCTCAACGGTGTCGGTACCAAAGCGGTAAACGCGCTTTCCGAACACTTTCACGCGGTCAGCTTCCGTGACGGAGCCTGGGCGGAAACAGTGTTCGCCCAGGGCGTCCTCAAGAAGGAGCGCAAGGGGAAGAAGACCGAACACAAGAATGGAACCTACATCCAGTTCCGTCCCGATCGGACTCTTTTCGGTGACTACAGTTTCAACGAGGAGTTCATTCTCCAGCGCCTGTGGAACTATGCGTACCTCAACGCGGGCCTCACGATTATATACAACAAGGAAAAGATCCACTCCGAGGGGGGGCTGCGGGATCTGCTCGCCCACGAGGTTGGAGACGACAGTCTCTACGGGATCGCTCATTTCCGGGACGAGCGGCTCGAGTTTTCCCTGACTCATACCCGGAACTACGGGGAAACGTACTTTTCCTTTGTAAACGGTCAGTATACCTCCGACGGTGGTACCCACCAGAGTGCGTTCCGCGAAGGCGTGCTCAAGGGCGCAAACGAGTTCTACAAGAAGAGTTTTTCCGGTGAGGATGTCCGGGAGGGGATCGCCGGCGCGATCGCGATCCGCCTGAAGGATCCCCAGTTTGAGGGACAGACCAAGAACAAGCTCGGCAACTCCGATATCCGGGGGTGGATCGTCAACACGGTAAAAGGTGCTGTGGTGGATTTCCTGCACCGAAACAAGGATGCCGCAAAAAAGCTTGAAGCCAAGATCACGCAGAATGAGAAGCTTCGGAAGGAGCTGAACGCGGTCCGCAAGGAGAGTCGTGAGGCGGCAAAGAAGATCGCCCTGAAGATTCCCAAGCTGAAGGACTGCAAGTATCACCTGGGAGACCGGGATCGCCGTGCCGAGGAAAGCACGATCTTCATCACCGAGGGGGACAGCGCTACCGGTAGCATGGTGGCGGCGCGGAACGTCTACACCCAGGCGATCTTCTCGCTCCGGGGCAAGCCGCAGAATGTTTATGCAAAGAAGCGCAGCGAGATCTATCGTAACGAGGAACTGTACAACATGATGATGGCCCTCGGGATCGAGGAGGATATCACCGGCCTTCGTTACAACAGGATCGTGATCACCACCGACGCGGACCATGACGGGTTCCATATCCGCAACCTCCTGCTCACGTTCTTCCTGCAGTACTTCGAGGAACTCGTGGTGGCGGGCCACGTCTATATTCTGGAGACGCCGCTCTTCCGGGTCCGCAACAAGCGGGAGACGCGGTACTGCTATTCCAACGCCGAGCGCGACGAGGCGTTGAAGGAGATCCGGGGCGGCGAGGTGACGCGCTTCAAGGGGCTCGGAGAGATCTCGCCCAACGAGTTCGGGCAGTTCATCGGTGAGGATATGCGGATCGTCCCGGTCAACGTGAAGACAATCAAGGGAATTCAGGAGACTCTGGGCTTCTATATGGGCAAGAACACGCCGGAACGGCGGAGCTTCATCATGGAGAACCTGATCTGATGGCGTACGTAAACACACTTTTCAACCGTAACTTCCTGGAGTACGCGAGCTACGTAATCAAGGACCGTGCGATCCCTCATATCGACGACGGGCTCAAGCCCGTCCAGCGAAGAATACTGCACTCGCTCCTGGAGATTGACGACGGCAAGTTCCATAAGGTGGCCAACGTGGTGGGTCACTGCATGAAGTACCATCCGCATGGTGACGCCTCGATATACGAGGCGCTGGTGGTCCTGGCGAGCAAGAATCTCTTTATCGATACCCAGGGGAACTTCGGTAACGTCCTCACCGGTGACAGCGCGTCGGCGGCGCGATATATCGAGTGTCGCATTAACGGGCTTGCCCGGGAGATCCTGTATCGTCCGGAGCTGACGGAGTTGGTCGACAGTTACGACGGCCGAAATCGGGAGCCCGTGGTTTTCCCCGCGAAAGTACCACTGGGGTTAGTCCTCGGAGCAGAGGGTATAGCCGTGGGTATGTCCACGCGAATCCTGCCCCATAATTTCTCGGAGGTGATCCAGGCGGTGCAGGCGGAACTTCGGGGCGAACCATACGTGCTGTACCCGGACTTCCCCCACGGCGGACTCATGGACGTCTCCGATTACGCCCAGGGTCAGGGCAAAGTCCTGGTCCGGGCAAAGCTCGACACGAGCGACGAAAAACGGATCGTGATCCGGGAAGTACCCTTTGGCACGACCACGGAGAGCCTGATCGCATCGATCGAGAACGCTGCACGCCGCCAGAAGATCAGGATCGCCCAGATCAACGACTATACCTCGGAGAACGTGGAGATCGAGATCCGTCTTCCCCGGGGCGTGTATACCCAGGATGTGGTGGACGGACTCTTCGCGTTTACCGACTGTGAACAGACGATCTCGGTCAATCTTCTTCTCATCGTGGACAACAAACCCCGGGTGCTTACTATTCCCGAGGTTATCCGGTACCACGCCAAACGCCTGGTGACGCTTCTGGAGCAGGAGCTTCGCCACGAGCACGCCGCGCTCATGGACAAGCTCCACATGCGGACTCTGGAGAGAATCTTCATCGAAGAGGGAATCTACAAGCGCATCGAGAAGGAACGTACGCAGGACGGTGTCACCGGGACGGTCCGCACCGGATTCGAGCCGTTCCGAAAGGAACTGATCCGGCCCGTAACCGACGAAGACATCGAGCGGCTGCTCAAGATTCCGATCCGTAGGATTTCGCTCTACGATATCGAGCGGAATCGCCGGGAAGTGGAGGAGATCCGGGCGCGGCTCAAGGAGATCGAGAAGCACTTGTCGGACCTCGTGTCCTACGCTCTGGTTTTTCTCGACGGTGTACTGGAACAGCACGGATCCCGGTTTGTCCGGCGCACGGAGATCCAGGGATTCCAGCGCGTGGATATCCGGGAGGCCGCAGCCCGGGACAAGGTTTTGCGTTATGACGGCGGCACGGGGTACCTCGGTTATGAAGTGAGCGGCGGCGACGAGCTGTGCGCGGTTTCGGTGTACGATCGAGTTCTCGTGGTTGACGCTACCGGCCGGTACCGCGTGATCGATGCACCGGAGAAGCTCTACGTCGGGAAGGGGATGCTCTTCGCAGGGCTCGCCGACAAGGACGCGCTGGTCGAGACCGTTTTCAGCGTGGTCTATCGGAACGGTGAAGGCTGCACGTATCTCAAACGCTGTCGTATCGAGCAGTACATCCTGGAGAAAGAGTACGAGCTGTTGCCGGAAGGAGCAAAGCCGCTGCTTCTCACCACCGGTGAAGACCTGGTTGTGCGACTACGGTACCGGAAGAAACCACGCCTCCAGAAACTGGAGGATGACTTTGTCATCAAGGATTACCTGGTGAAGAGCGTTCGTGCTGCGGGAGTGCGGCTGTCGACCAAGGAGGTATCCTCGGCGCGCACCCTGGCGAATCGCGCCAACACCGGGCGAAAGCTGAAGTAAGCGACCGGTCGCCGCCGCTGCTATCGTTTTTTCCGACCGCCGTTTTTACCGGGACGACGTCCGAAGAGCTGCAGGGCGAACACGGATGTGCGTGGATAGGGCCGATACGTCTCGGCGCGTCCACGCACGAGGAAGCCCGGTACCCGGTGTATCCAGGCAACGCCGAACGCAGCGTAGGTTCCAAGAATCAGAGCGATGAACCAGTAGAGTGCGGAAGCCCCGAAACGTCCCATCCCGGCGGACGCCGCAAGCGGTCCCACCATCGACCCCACGCCGTAGAACACATAGAGCGCGCTCGCGGACTGTACCATATCCTCCGGCAGTAACTGGTCGTTCACCGTCGCGAGAGCAAGGGAGTACAGGGGCATCGCGAATCCACCGAAGAGGAACGCCGTGGCACCCATCCAGATTCCCGGTCCTCCGGAAAAACTGATGCCCGCCGCGGCGAGCATCCCCATAACGGAACTGAGAAGCAGCGCCGGACGACGACCGGACCGGTCGGAGATCAATCCCAGGGGCCATTGCATAACGATCGTCCCGAGGGAGAAAACCAGCAGGAACAGACCGATCGAACCGGCGGGAAGACCGAGATCCTGGGCAAAACGCGGGGAGAGACTCAGGTGGGCTCCCGCAACGAGCCCGCTGGTAACGACGCCGAGAGTGCCCATGGGGGATTTCCTCATCACCCCCATCACCCGCACGCGGACATCGGAAATCGTAACGACCCCCTGAACGTTCACCAGGGTGATCGGCAGCAGGCAGAGGGACACCAGGATCGAGGTTATGCCGAAGAGCTCGAACCCCGCCGGCGAGAAGACCCCCAGCAGGGGTTGGGCGATACCCATGGAGGCGAGGAACACCAGGCTGTACGCCGAGAGCACACGACCCCGTGTCGCTTTGGGACTCGCTACGTTGAGCCAGCTCTCAACGACCACCAGGACCACGGAGAGGCTTATCCCGTGGAGCAAGCGGAACACAACCCACGCCGCGGGATTGATCAACAGCACGTGTGCCAGGGCGGAAGCGGAGGCGAGCGAGGCAAACCCGGCGAAGGAACGAACGTAACCGACTTGCTTTATGATCACGATCGCTATGAACGAACCGGCGAGCATTCCCGCGAAGTAACTGGAGGCGATCACACCGATCATGAGTTCGGAGAACTCTTCGATCGCGGCACGTAGTACGATCGCCGAACTCTGCAGCGCCGAGCCGCTCCCGAGAAGAAACACACTGATGAAGATCGTAATGATCGTTGTGCGCGCACCCGTTTCCGGTAACGGTTCGTTGCTCATTCCTGTGTTGACTCTATCGCTCAAACGGCCGGTTTGAACAGGAGTTTTTAACGCAGACGACGGAGGTTTTCTTCCGGCTGGCGCGCGAGTGCTTCCGACCCTGCCTCGGAAAGCTCGTAGACGCCGCGCCGAACGCGGTCAAACCAGCCGTAGGTGTTGCTCGAGAGGATGCGTTGCGTCTGTTCCGGAGCACCCCGTCGCCGGAGTTCCGCCGGTGACGCGGAGCCACACTCCCGCAGCAGCATCGCAACTCGTAACGACCGCTGCCGCCAGGCGGACATGCGTGGTTTGTTCCCGGGACGGCCCGCAGCATCGAACTCCGCGTAACGCCCCTCGATCTCTCGGATGATCCGTATTTTCCGTCGGCGGGCGTGTCGTGGATCGAAGGGGCGCGGATGCAGTAATACCTCGACGCGCACGGTGTTCCGGAGAAAACGCACGACGATCAGCCCCGTCTCCAGGCGCCTTAGCAGGGCTGTGACGGCTCGTCCGTTACGGATGCGGCCGCGACTGCCGCGAAGCGGAACCGCCACATACACTGATTCCGTCAGGTCCTTCCGAAGCGCTGCCTGCGCCACCAGATCGAGGGACATGCGAGTCTTGAGTTCCACCACCGTTATCGCTTCCGGATCCTCCGGGGAAACGGCGACGATATCGCAGTTTCCCACCTCCGCGGAAACAGTATAGCCCTGACCTTCCAGCCAGCGGCGAACAGGTGCGTACAGGTCCGTTTCCAGCACGATCGGGAGTATACCGCGAATTATCCCGCCGGGAGGAGTGGTCTTTCCCGCGTTTTCCACGCGAAATATCACATTATCGGCGCGTCCGATAATGAAGGCTCGATTTTGTTACGTCGGTGTGCTACCATTGTTCTATAGTAAGCAACGACGCTTATCGGGATCGCTGTGAGGTGGATTGTCGCGTGAATGACCTGGAGTTATCCCGATATGTAGAAACCAATTGTGAGGTAATATGAAACACGTCAAACGAAATTTCGGCATGCCCCGACGGGTTTTCCCCCTACTCCTTTCGCTTGCGGCACTGGTTCTCGTGACCGGTACCGTCTTTGCCGGTGGGGCCAGGGAGCAGGATACGCCGATGCTGGAGATTCCGCCGCAGCCACGGCAGTATATATCGCCGGCCAACCAGGACGGAGTACAGGACGAGTTGATCCTGCCTTTTTCCAGCGTGGTCGTTCCCGGCGAGGACACGGTCGTTGTGGAATATGCACTTACCGTGTTCGATAGTGACGGTTTCACCGTGTACCGGCAGCGGGAAGTGCAGACGGAGCGGCGGGGTTTCTTTGGTAATCTCTTCGGCGGTGAAAAACCGCGGGTGGAGATACCGGATACGCTCGTCTGGGACGGTCGTTACGACGCTCCCGAGAACGTGCTCCCTCCCAACGCCGTGTCCGGCGAGTTTGTCCCGGACGGGGAGTATACTTATCAGCTCTCGATCGTGGACGACGAGCGGAATACCTCCAGCAGTGCCCCGTTCAACGTAACGGTGGACAATACTCCTCCCGAGGTGGAGGATTTTCCGCCGCTGGAGTACACGATCTTTGCGCCTACCGGAGACGGTCTGCGCGATGAGATCCCCTTTGAGTTACGCACCAGTCGGGAGCTTCGCTGGGAAGTGCGGATAATCGACGATCGGGATGAGACCGTATACGAGGAGATATTCGAGAATCCCACTCCCGGACGGATCGGTCGCGACGTGACGCCGCCGGCGCGCTTCGTCTGGGACGGAACAGTTGGTACGCCGGAGGATGAGGATCGTTCGCCGGCGCCGGAAGGCACCTACCGACTGGAGCTCTTCGGTGCGGATCGCGCCGGTAATACCACGACGGTGGTTCATCCGCAGGAGGTCCGTCTGAGTCTTGAGACCGCCGATATCGCGCTGGCTCCCGCCGACGGTAACCCGAGGTTTTCTCCCAACGATAACGGGCGGCGGGATACGCTCCCGATCCGGATTGACACCACTCAACCGGAGCTTGTGGACCGGTGGACGGTGGAGGTGCTGTATCGTGACCTGGTGGTACGGAGCGAATCCGGAACCGGGATACCTCCGACGGAATGGGTGTTGGATGGACGACGCCAGGACGGATCGGTTCTGCCGGACGGTCCGGTGCGCGTACGCGTTCGTGCGGTGCTGATCAACGCTTTGGAGATGCAATCGGCACCGCTGGAGGTCTATATCGATACCGCCGCACCTGAGGTGGGGATTTCGCTCGATACGCTTCCGGACGGCACCCCTTCCGGCGAACCGATAATCTTTGGTGCCGGCACCAAGACGGGAATCGAGGGGGCGATCCGGTACGACCGCGACGCGGAATGGACGTTCCGGTTGACCCTTGAGGGCCAGGAGATCGCTTCCGGCGCCCTGAGCGAGTTCCTGCGGTTGAGCGGGGTTCAGCCGCGACGACTGGACGTGCGTTCCCTGAACGAGATCGAACTCGCCTGGAGCGGTGAGGCTCTGGTGGAATCGGGAGACGCACCGGACGGGCTGTATACGCTCGTCCTGGCAGGCGAGGATCTCGCCGGTAACGTCGCCAGGTCACGGGAGGTCCGGGTGATCAAAGACTCCCGCACGCCCGAGGTTACACTGACCACGGAAGACCGCTTTATCGCACCGCTCACGGACGGTCCCTACGCGGAGATCAGGTACAAGATCGGGTACGGTGTTCCGGAGCGTATCAGGGAGTTCCATTTTGAGATCCGGAACGAACAGGGTCGGGTTGTACGCAGCGAGTACCGGCAGCGGCCCTTCGAGGAGTTCCTCTGGCAGGGGCTTTCCAACGCCCGCACGATCGTTGCGGACGGAGAATATACCGCGGACGTGACGGTGTTCTGGCAGAACGGCCATTCCGCACGCGTCACCGACGTGGGTCCGGTAATGGTAGACCGGTCGGCCCCGATACTCTCGGTAGGCCTTTCGCCGCAGCCCTTCGCGCCGGATCCGGAGCGACCCGATAATACTCTGAAGATCGATCTTGACGTGGAAGCCCGCTCCGTGATCGAACGCTGGGTGGTGGACATTCTTGATCCTGCGGGACAACGATTCCGACGTTTTTCCGGCGAGGGGGATCCCCCGGATACGATCGAGTGGGATGGTCGCAGCGATGAAGGTGAACTTGTTCAGTTCGGCACGCATTACCCGCTGCGGTTTACCGTGGAAGACAGTATCGGCAACGTAGTGACCGAGGAAGCTCGAATCGCGGTCGCCCATGTGGGACCCCCACGGCTGGAGATCACCCTGGATCCGATACCGTTCAGGCCCGACGATGAGGGTGTCGACGACATTCTCACGATCGGTCTCTCGGTACAAGCGGAAACGCGGATCGACCGCTGGGAGGTGGAGATACTTGATCCACGCAACCGTCCCTTCCGTTTCTTCCGCGGCACCGGCGATCCGCCGGAGTCGATCCTCTGGGATGGACTCAGCGACGAGGGTGAACTCGTACAGTCCGCGATGGACTATCCCGTGCGATTCACCGTGTACGACGAGTTTGGAAACGTGGTTTCCGAGGAAGCGATCATATCCACGGACATCCTGGTGATGCGTGAAAACGGGCGCTTGCGGATACGGGTTGCCAGCATCCACTTCGTTGGATTCTCGGCGGATCTCTTCATGAGCGAACCGGAACAGCTGAACGAGAACCTCGTCACGCTGCGCCGATTGGCACAGATCCTCAACCGGTATCCCGATCGGTCGATCGTCGTGGAAGGACACGCGGCACACCTGTTGTGGCGTGATCCGCAGCGGAAAGCCCGGGAACAGCAGGAAGCGCTCCTGCCGCTCTCCCGCCGGCGTGCGGAAGAGGTGATCAAGGCACTGATAATTCTCGGAGTGGACCGGGAACGGATGACGGTCAGCGCGATCGGCGGCGACCGGCCGGTTGTACCGCACTCCGACATCGACAATCTATGGAAGAACCGACGGGTCGAGTTTCTGCTCGACGAATAAAAGAAACCCGGGATATCGTCCCGGGGCGTGACAAAGGGCGGCGGTATCCGATAGGATACCGCCGCTGTTTTATCTTGGTTACAGCTTAGAACTACGTACGAGGAGAACTTATGTCAAAAGCACATCGGGGAACGCCCCTTAAACAGGAAACGCCGAACTCCGGTCGGGGCAAGTGTCCTGTTACCGGCCAGAACGGGGTAAAGCTGCTCTATGAAGTGGAGATCGACGGCGCAAAGGTGATGGTGTCGAAGATGGGGAAAGCCACACTGGCCAACCGCAAGAAATAAGAGCGGGATAACTCCCGACGGAGTAACTACCTTGAGACCCGGTATCGGAGCTCGGCGGCACCTCGCCGCTGATCATCCTGCCGGGTCGACGCTGTGGGGCGGAGGTCCCGGTGATACCCCGGTTATAACTACTGCGGGTTGAGAATAGCGAACTGAAGTAATCCTTCCAGCGTCAGCCATTGGTCCACCGCGTCAAAAACTCCCACCAGAGGAGCAAAATTCTCCGCTTGTCCGCCCGTGGCGATCACCATCGGCTTCTCGCCCATCTCGCTGCTCATTCGGTGGACTATCTCCCGGATCAGCCCGATGTACCCGTGAACAATGCCCGCCTGGATCGAATGGACGGTCGTGCGCGGCAGGGCACTCGGTGGCGGGACGAGTTCGACGGTCGGGAGTTGCGCGGTGTTGCCGGCGAGGACCTGCATCGCGCCACGTAATCCGGCGGCAATACTCACACCGAGAATCGCCCCTGTACCGGATACCGCGGTAAAGGTGAGGGCCGTACCGAAATCGACTACCAGCGCAGCTTTTTTATACCGCGCGTACGCGGCAACGGCGTTTGCAAGAAGGTCGCTCCCGAGCTCATCCGGTATCGGAGCTGTCGGATCAAGTCCCGTTACCAGGGTTCGATGAACCAGAAGGGGGGGCGGTTCCTCCGACAGTTTCTCTGCCACGGTCAGGATCACCGGGGTCAACGCGGGAACTACCGAACTCACGACGATTCTCTCGATCGCTTCGAGCTTGTGTCCCGCCACGGCCAGGAGATTGTGAAAAAGAACCAGGTATTCGTCCGCGGTCTGTTCGGAGTCGGTTCGCAGGCGCCAGTGGTCGAGCCACTGGTCGCCCGTGTGTATTCCAAACGCTATATTGGTATTGCCGACGTCTATCGTGAGAACCATGGGCGTTACCGTGAATCAGTCACACTCTTCCGACTCGGGAGTATCGCCGGTCACCGGTGAGACCACGATCTTGTCGAGTCCCTGTATCTTGAGGAAATCCCGATCGATGCAACCGTTCCGTTCCATGTTCACGTAGTTCGGATCCTGAAACGAGTATGTGAAATTGGTATGTACGTCGTACGTGCCGCTCACGAGCGCGTAGGTATCCTCGATCATCACCAGTTCCTCGTCGGTGGGAACTACCAGGATCTTCACGGGGCTGTCGTCGGTGCTGATGATCGTCTCCGCGTTCTTGGTGCGGGACAGGCGGTTTTTTTCCTCGTCCAGGCGAATACCCATGAACTCCAGTCCTTCAAGAGCTTTCCCGCGAATCGTGGGGCCTCGTTCGCCGACGCCGGCGGTGAATACCACCGCGTCTATACCGCCCACAGCCGCGGCGTACGCACCGATGTACTTCCGGATACGGTAGCTCTCCACGTCGATTGCGAGTTGCGCCTGTTCCTCGCCTTTGGCGGCGGCCTCTTCGATATCGCGACGATCCATGTACTTCTCCGTGATTCCCAGCACTCCGCTCTTCTTGTTCAGCGTGCGCTCCAGGTCCTCCGGGCTGATCCCCCCTTTGTCCATCATGTAAAAGGGGATCGCCGGGTCGATATCACCGCTGCGGGTACCCATAACGAGGCCTTCCAGCGGCGTGAGACCCATGGACGTATCGACGGAAACGCCATTCTTGACGGCGCAGATGCTGGCACCATTGCCGATGTGGGCAATGATGAGGTTGGTCTTAAAAGGGTCTTTGCCCAGGAGCACCGCTGCGCGCTTGGCGGTATAGAGAAACGAGGTGCCGTGAAAACCATACCGTCTGACACCATGGTCCCGGTACCAGCTGTACGGCAGAGCGTACGTGTACGCGTGCGCCGGCATCGTCTGGTGCCATGCGGTGTCCATGATCGCGCAGTGTGGTACTTCCGGGAGAACCTGCCGGGCAGCTTCGATTCCCATGATGTTCGCCGGGTTATGAAGCGGGGCAAGGCTCTGAAGATCCCGGAACGTCTGCAGGACTTGATCGTCCACGATCACCGATTTCTTGAACCGCTCGCCGCCGTGCACCATCCGGTGTCCTACCGCTTTCACCTCGTCAATGGAGTCGATCGCTCCGTGTTTACCGTCCACGATCGTATTCATGATAAGTTGGATCGCTTCGCGGTGGTTCGGGCAATCCCGGGCGATCTCCAGTTCGTCGGCGCCGGGTATTTTGTGAAGAATCCGTGATCCTTCCTGTGTTACCCGCTCGACGATACCCGTAGCGAGCACCTCGCGTTTCGTCCAGTCGTATACCTGGTATTTCACCGAAGAGCTTCCGCAGTTTAGCGTCATGATAATCATAATCGAGCGATCCTCCCTGTAGCGCGTGTACGGCTATTATTCCATAGAGATCGCCGATTTGGAAGGGTTTTGTTACTTCAATTATCGAAACCCCGGCACGTTGTTGCACCGCGCATGAACGTATCCTACAATACTCTGATACCGCGCAGCGGACCGGTTTGCGTTAACGGGGGTACCTGGTGAAAAAGTTCCTGAACGATCCTGACGATCTTGTTCGTGAGTCGCTGGCCGGTCTCGAAGCAGCGCACGGGGGCATCCTTCGCGTCCAGGTCGACCCGCTCTTTGTTGTCCGACGTGACGCTCCGGTGCCGGGCAAGGTTGGAGTTGTCTCCGGCGGTGGCAGCGGACACGAGCCGATGCACGGAGGGTTCGTCGGTCCGGGCATGCTCGACGCAGCGTGCCCCGGAGCGATCTTCACGTCGCCCACGCCGGACCAGATCGAATCCGCGTCGCGAGCGGTGGATAGCGGCAAAGGCGTGCTCCACCTCGTGAAGAATTACACCGGCGACGTGCTCAACTTTGAGACCGCCCGCGAGTTGTGTGAAGCCCAGGGTATACCCGTCGAGGCGGTCCTGATCGACGACGACGTGGCGGTAAAGGATAGCTTGTATACTGCCGGTCGTCGCGGCGTCGGGGCGACCGTCCTGATCGAGAAGATCGTCGGTGCCGCCGCTGAACGGGGCTGGTTGCTTCCGGACCTGGCAGCCCTGGCACGCGCTCTCAACGAGGAGAGCCGATCGATCGGGATCGCGCTGTCCAGTTGTGTTGTCCCCGGCGCGGGGAAGGCGACGTTCAACCTGGGACCGGAGGAAATAGAACTCGGTATCGGGATCCACGGGGAACCCGGGCGGGAACGTACCGCGATCAAGCCCGCCCGGGAACTGGTGGAGTACATGATCGACGCGGTTTTCACGGATCGACCCTTGAACCGGGGAGATGAGACGATCGTGATGGTAAACGGTATGGGAGGTACACCGTTGATCGAACTGTACCTCCTCTTCGGCGAAGTACAGCGGATATTTCGGGACCGGGGCGTGCGCATCGCGCGCAGTCTTGTGGGTAACTATATTACTTCACTGGAGATGCAGGGGTGTTCGCTCACCGTTCTTCGGTGTAACGGTGAGACTTTCCGGCTTTGGGACGATCCGGTTCGGACCGCCGGTCTTCGTTGGGGAGTATAAGGCCGATGATTTCGCTCGCGCAGATCTGTACCTGGGCAACCACGCTGAGGACTGTTTTTATCGATAACCGGGAGTATCTGACCGAGTTGGACTCCGCGATCGGTGACGCGGACCACGGGATAAACATGGCCCGCGGTTTCACCGCGGTAGCGACAGCACTCGAGGATGACGTTCCCGGCGATATCGGGGCAGCGCTCAAGATCATTTCCATGACCCTGATCAAGAACGTAGGCGGCGCGTCGGGTCCGTTGTACGGCACCTTTTTTCTCAAAGCCTCGCTACCGTGCATGGGCAGGGACGCGATCGGCGTGGATGACCTGGTTCTGCTCGTGCGGGAAGGTGTGAAGGGTATCCGGCAGCGGGGAAAAGCGGTGCCCGGCGACAAGACGATGGTGGACGCCTGGGAACCGGCCCTGGCGGCGATGACCGACGCGCGTTCCCGCGGTGGAGACATTGAGGCGGTGCTGATTGCGGCGGCCCGGGCTGCCGCGGAAGGCCGGGACGCTACGATTCCCATGCTGGCGCGAAAAGGAAGGGCGAGTTATCTCGGTGAACGCAGTCGCGGCCACCAGGATCCGGGGGCGACCTCGACGGCGCTTATTCTGGCGACGGCACGGGACACTCTCGTGTAGTTACAGCGGTCGGATCGATCCGGACGGTGCCCGCGTACCCGGTTGAAGCAAGAGGTGTAAAAATATGGTAGGGCTGGTTGTCGTATCTCATAGCAGGGCGTTGGCTGAAGCGGTGGTGAGTCTCGCCGGTGGTCTGAGTGAACAAGAGATCCCGATCGCCGTTGCCGGAGGCGCCGGCGCGGATCACCGGGAACTCGGTACGGACGCGACGGATATCATAGCGGCGATCCGTCGAGTGGACTCACCGGACGGCACGTTGATCGTGGTGGATCTCGGCAGCGCCGTGCTGAGTGCGGAGACGGCGATCGACCTTCTGCAGTACGACCTTACCGGACCGGCCCGGGTCGTTCCCGCGCCGCTTGTGGAGGGCGTTATCGCCGCGGCCGTGCAGATCGGTCTCGGTTCTTCTCTGGATGCCGTTGCAGCGGAAGCGAACCGGGCGCTACTTCCAAAGCAGAGTCACCTGAAAGACTCCCTGCCGCAAACGGGGCTGCCCGCGGCGGATCGTGCCGGGTGTTCCGACGCCAACGAGGAAGAGTGGCTTGTCGGGAGGTTTCCCGTAAACACCACCTACGGGTTGCATGCGCGGCCGGCCGCGCGGATAGCCTGGATCGCGGGGACCTACGATGCGCGCGGCGAGATCCGACATCCTGGTCGCGACTCGGCATGGGTGAACGCAGCAAGCCTCAACCGGATCGCAACGTTGCAGGTGCTGCGCGGGGAGGAGTTTGAGATTCGCTTTTCCGGCCCGGAAGCTGCGGAGGCTCTGGATGCGGTGGTCGCGCTGGCGGCGGAAAACCTCGGTGAGAGCAGTTACCGACCGGTTCCGGATGAGCCGCCACCGCTGATGGGGCTTTCCCGTTCTCCCGACGTGTTCCAGGGCGTTCCCGCGGCGCCGGGTGTCGCTGTGGGCAAACTCGTTCCCCTGGGTCTGCCGCGGGCGTTTCCGGACCGCGGAGCTGATCCGGGTCCGGCTGCCCGCTCGACACCTCCCAACGTCGCGGACGTGCGCCGCGCCTTTCGTGACGTGCGGAGGACGATCACCCTCGTTTCCGCTGAACTACGCCAGGAGGCTTCGGAGGCGTTCGCCGACGGTCGCGGAGAAGCCGGAGAGATCATCGAGGCACAAGCCGTGCTGCTGAGCGATCCTGAACTGCTCCGTCTCGCCGTCACGAATCACGCGCGGTACGAACTAGAACCTCTCGAGGCGTTCTGGCGCGCTGCGGAGGAGATCTCCCGGGAATACCGCGCCATGGACGACGAGTACATGAGGGGGCGCGCTATCGATGTTCTTGACGTGGCGATACGGCTGATTTCCCGACTGGCTCCCGAAGCGGTGGAGCAACCGGAAATTCCGGAGGAACCGTCGATCCTCCTCGTTGAGGAATTACTCCCGTCCCTGGTGATTGACCTCGATCCGGACCGGATCATCGGGGTGGTCACCCTGGCGGGTTCCGCCTCGTCGCACGCGGCCATTATCGCTCGGGGGGCGGAGATTCCCATGGTCGCTGCCGTTCCACTCCCGAAAGGGTGGCAGGAATCGATGGCGGGCAGGGATGTGATCCTGGACGGAGATTCCGGTACCGTTCGGATATCCCCGCCCCATGCTGAGATGGAATCGATCAGGGAAACGCTGTACCGGGAAGCGCGCCGCCGGGAGATCGCACGCCGACAGGCTCAGTCTCCGGCCTTGCTTCGGGATGGTTTCAACGTGCCGGTTCTCGCGAACGTGGCCACGCTCGCCGATGCACGGCGGGCCGCGTTGAATGGAGCCGACGGGGTAGGCCTGTTGCGAACGGAGTTCCTTTTTCTCGGTCGCAAGGTTCTGCCCGACGAGGATGAACAGCTCGCGGCCTTGCGGGAGATGACCACCCCGTTTGTAGACAAGTCGGTTACGGTGCGACTTCTGGATATCGGTGGAGACAAAGACGTTGCAGCGTTGCGCCTGCCTCGCGAATCCAACCCCTTCCTTGGAATGAGGGGGGTGCGATTGCTCCTCCATGGCGAGTACGAGGAACTGCTGCACACACATCTACGGGCGCTCTTACGTCTGGCTGCGGATCGCCCGATCCAACTGATGGTTCCTATGGTCTCCCTCGTGGAGGAAGTACGCTCTATTCGGTCGCACCTTGTGATCGTCCGGGATGAACTTCTTCGCGCCGGTATCGCCCATGGGTGGCCTGTTGATCTGGGAATCATGGTGGAGACACCGGCGGCAGCGTTCATGGCGGAACGGCTGGCCCGGATCGTGGACTTTTTCAGTATCGGCACCAACGACCTCACACAGTATGTGATGGCGGCGGAACGGGGAAACAGCGCTCTGGACGCTCTCGACGACAGTCTGCATCCGGCGGTTCTGGCGGCGATTCGCGCTACCGTGAAAGGAGCCGATTCCCGTGGCGTGCCGGTAAGCCTGTGCGGTGAAGTCGGGGCGGATAACGATGCGTTGCCGGTAATGCTGGGTCTGGGCGTCCAGCAGCTGAGTGTAAATCCGGCTGCGGTGGTCTCCGTGAAAGAGCGGATCCGGATGCTGACATGGGAAGATTGTCGACGCCGGGCACGCCTGGCCGCAACCTGCGACGTAGCCGGCGCGGTACGCCGGAGCGCTTCGATGCGGTAGAGGCGTGTCCGGCGCGCAGAGCGGAATCGATCGATCAGCTCTTTTCCGCGATGATCCGTAACACGTCCTCCAGGGTGAGTTCCTTTGCCTTTTCCGGATCGCGGTACTCCTCGGGGAGGGAGACGTTCTTGGTCCCGGCCTTGATGTATGGTCCGTACCGTCCGTCGTAGATCGCTATCTTGCGGTTCTTTCCCGGGTCCTGCCCCAGGTCCTTGAGTACCTGAGCGCCACGACGGCCGCCTTTTTTCTCCTCTGCCAGGAGCTCCAGCGCACGGTCCAGCTCAATCGTGTACACGTCGTCGTCCTTTTTCAGAGAGCGGAACTCCTTGTCGCACACAACGAACGGTCCGAAGCGTCCGATGTTGGCTACCACGTCCTCCCCCGTTTCCGGGTGCTTGCCCAATGTGCGGGGCAGGCTCAGAAGTCGGAGCGCCAGGTCCAGCGATACTTCCGAGGGGCGTACCCCCTTCGGCAGGCTCGCGCGTTTTGGTTTCTCCCCGTCTTCCCGGTCACTCTCTCCGAGTTGAACGTACGGTCCGAAACGACCTGTAAGGCAGTATATGTTCAGACCCGTCTCAGGATCGCGGCCGATCGGTTCCGGTCCCTTCTTCTGGATCTCGATGAGCTCCGCTATGTCATCCTCGGTCAGGTCCGCCGGGGCGTACTCTTCCGGTATCGATGCATGGATCGCTTCATCGCCTTCGTGGTGGATTATGTACGGTCCGTAACGCCCGACTTTTACGGTCTGGTGCTCGCGAAGCTGGGGAAGAGCGATGCTCCGGGATGCTTCCGGTTTTATCTCGCTCTCCCGTTTCTCCACGTTTTTTCGGAGGCCCTTCTCTCCCAGGTAGAACTCTTCCAGATAGGCGAGGGAGTCGCGGGAACCTTCAGCGATCTCGTCCAGGGCGGTCTCCATATCACGGGTGAAACTGTACTTTACCAGTTCCTGAAAGTGTGTTTCCAGCAGTTGCACCACCGCCATGCCGGTGAACGTTGGAATCAGCGCTTTGTCCTGGCGCCGAATGTATCCCCGTTCGTAGAGGGTAGCGATGATCGAAGCGTACGTGGACGGCCGGCCGATGCCCTGTTTCTCCAGCTGCTGTACGAGAGTCGCCTCGGTATAGCGCGCCGGTGGTTTCGTCTCGTGCCGGTCGGGGTTCAGTTCCCTGGCTTCTACCGTGTCGTCTACGGCCAGCGGCGGCAGAAGAACTTCCTTGTCTTCCAGTGCAGCTTCCGGGTTGTCGCGACCCTCCACGTAGACCCGGAGGAAACCGGGAAACAGAATGCGGTTGCCCCTGGCGCTGAACAGGGCGTCCCCCACCACGATCGTGACGTTAACCGATTGCTTTTGAGCGTCCGCCATCTGGCTTGCCATCGTCCGTTTCCAGATCAGTTCGTAGAGGGAGCGCTCGCGGCCGGTCAGGTCGGTCTCATCCGGACGACGAAATGTGTCGCCTGCGGGGCGGATCGCCTCGTGCGCTTCCTGGGCTCCGGCGGAGGATCCGTATTTCCGGTCCCCTTCCGCCAGGAACTCTTCACCGTAGAGGTCCCGTATCTGGTTTCGCGCGGCCTGTACCGCTTCAGAGGAGAGCGTGGGGCTGTCGGTCCGCATGTAGGTGATGTACCCCTCTTCGTACAGGCGCTGCGCGGTACGCATCGTCTCGCGGGCGCTGAGGCCGAGCTTTCGGTTCCCCTCCTGCTGAAGCGTCGATGTAATGAACGGCGGTGCCGGCCGTGATACCATGTCCCGCGTTTTCAGGTCCGATACGCGCCACGTCCCGCTCTGCAGGTCCCGGGAAAGCTGTTGCGCCTGGTCCGCGTTCAACTGAATCACCCCGTCGCCCTTGAGCGTTCCCGTGGCGGGATCGAAGTCGCGACCGGTGGCCACGCGATCGCCCTGGTACTCCACCAGCCGCGCTTCGAAGCGGGGCGTCTCACCGGGCTTCTCCAGAACCGCCAGGAGATCCCAGTACTCGGAAGAAACAAACCGGATCCGTTCACGCTCGCGTTCCACAATCATGCGCAGCCCCGGAGACTGAACTCGTCCCGCGGAGAGACCGTAGGCGACTTTCTTCCAGATCAGCGGCGAGAGCGTATAACCGTACAGCCGGTCCAGTACTCGGCGTGTTTCCTGAGCCCGAACAAGTTTAAGGTCCACCGCGCGATAGTTGTCCAGGGCGTGCTGAATCGCCGTTTTCGTGATCTCGTGAAAGACCATGCGCCGGATCGGGACTCTTGGCTTGAGCACCTCCAGGAGGTGCCAGGAGATGCTTTCACCTTCACGGTCCTCGTCGGTGGCGAGGTACACTACCGACGCTTTTTTAAGCTGCTCCTTCAGGTGCCGGATAACCTTGGCTTTTCCCTTGGGCGTCACGTAGAGGGGCGTGAACCCGTTGTCAACGTTGATCGCGAGTCGCGCCCAGGGCTCCTTCTTGTAGCGCGCCGGTATCTCTGAGGCCGACTGGGGCAGGTCCCGTACATGTCCGATGCTTGCTTCCACCACGAAATCCCCGGGCAGAAAGCGCTTGATTGTGCGTGCTTTCGTGGGTGACTCAACTATTACCAGCGCGGTCTCTTTCATATTTTTCCTCTCCGGCCGAATGTTCGATGATGCGATATCACTTCGTCAAGGATCCGTGCACCCCAGGAATTCTCAAAATGAAGGGACTGCGCCCCTTCATTTTGAGAATACGCCACCAAAACGTAGGAACGAAGCAGAATCAAACGTTCTCGGCGCCCCGTTATGCTTGCGTCGCATTCCGTTTCTGCGATATATTTCGCATACGGAGGCATCATGGCAATACCCCTCGACCGTCTTATTCAGGATGATCGGAATATATACGAGCTTACTGTCGCGGTTATTCGGCGCGCCCACCAGATCGGCGAGATCCGTCGCGCCTTCAGTTCTGATGAACATGGAAGCGTCAATGACAACGGCGAGAAGGTCGTCACCCAGGCGATCAACGAGATTCTGGACGACACAGTACACTTCGAACTTCTGGAAGACTGATCCGGAGACGTGCGCACCGTTCCGGTGCGTAGCATTTTTACGCAACATAGTATGAAGACCGCTCTCGTTCTGTTTGGTGCTACCGCGTCCGGCAAGACCGCGGCGCTGTCGCGGGTGTTCAGGGAACACCCTGATCTGGCCGAACAGGTAGAGTTGTTGTCCGCGGATTCACGCCAGGTGTACCGGTGGCTGGACATAGGTACGGCGAAACCCTCCGGGGCTGAACGGACTGATCCACCTCTCCATCTGGTGGATTTTCTGGATCCCCGGGAAGCGTTCGACCTGGGAACGTTCGTGCACGCCTGCGATCAACTGGTCCCGGAGATCCGCCGGCGGAACCGACTTCCGGTGATCACCGGTGGTACCGCATTCTACATAAAGGGATATCTTTACGGTCTTCCCGAGACGCCGCCTGCTTCGGTGGAGGTGCGGGAGCAACTGCGCAAGCGCGCTCACACCGATGGCCTGCACACGCTGCGGGATGAACTGCTTCGAGTAGACCCGGAGAGTGCCCGCCGGATCGGAGAAAACGATGAATATCGAATTCTGCGCGCTCTCGAAGTATTCCGTTCTACCGGGCGTCCCCGATCCGCGTTTACGGAACCCCACACGGTCCGACCCGGACTCGACGTGCTGCTGATAGGATTGCGCCGGGACCGGGAGGACCTGTATCGCCGCATAAACGCCCGGGTGGAAGCGATGTTCGAGGCGGGGCTGCCCCGGGAGGTGGAGGAGCAGTACCGGCGAGGGTACCGCCCCGAGGATCCGGGATTGCGAACGATCGGGTACCGGGAGTTTTTCGAGATCGATCACCGGCCTCCCTGGTCGCCGGAGAGCCTGCCGCTTATCCGGGATCGGATCGCCCGTAACACACGGCATTACGCGCGGCGCCAGGAGATCTTCTTCCGACAACTTCCGGAAATCCGGTGGATCGACGCCGAGGACACGGAAAGCCTGGCCGTCGCGATCGAGGAGGCGATTCAGGGGTGACCGGTCAGGATCGCACGGCGAACGCCTTGACAGGCGCCGGTCGTTTCAGCATACTGGCCGCCCGAACGTTGGTTTAACGAATCAGACAAGGAGATTATTGTGCCCTGCGGACGAAAGCGTAAGCGAAAAAAGATCGCGACCCATAAACGCAAGAAAAAACTGCGCAAGAACCGTCATAAAAAACGGAACCGCTGATCCTTAGGCTCAGTCCGTAGATTCGGTCTCGGCGGCCATGAGAAATAGCACGTTTAAATCACCAGGAATCATGGGGATCATCAATGTGACTCATGATTCCTTTTTTTCTGCCAGCCGCGCTCCTGATCCGGCTCTGGTTCGGAACGTAGCGGAGCGCATGGTGGAGGAAGGCGCGGCGATTCTTGACGTGGGCGGCGAGTCCTCACGGCCCGGAAGCGATTACGTTTCGCTCCAGGAGGAACTGGACCGGGTTGTTCCCGCGGTACGAGAGATCAGAAGCGTCCGTCCCGACGTGGATATTTCCGTGGACACGCGGAAGTCCGGCGTCGCGGCAGCGGCGCTCGACGCGGGCGCCACGATGATCAACGATATCTCCGGATTACGCGATGACCCGGACCTGGCCAGGGTCGTGGCGGAGCGGGGCGTACCGGTCTGTCTTATGCACATGCGTGGCACCCCGCGGACGATGCAGGACAAGCCCCGGTACGATGACCTTCTCGGCGAGATTCGATCGGAGCTGTTTTTTTCCGTCGACCGGGCGCTGGACGCCGGAATTCGGGCGGAGCGAATCATACTTGATCCGGGGATCGGCTTCGGCAAAACCTTTGACCATAACTGGCATGTCCTGAGGGAGCTGGCCACGGTCGTATCATGGGGATACTCCGTCCTCGTCGGCCTCTCGAGGAAATCATTTCTCGGCGCGCCCGAGCACGGGGATGCCGCCCGTTCGCTTCCCCCGGAAGAGCGTCTTCACGCTACCCTATCCGCACAGATCTGGTGTACACTGCAGGGCGTTTCCATTCTGCGCGTGCACGACGTTCGCCCCATGGTAGAGGCGATCCGCGTGTTTGAACGGTTGATAAACGTACCTCGAGCTTAACCGGCTCGTACCCGCGGGAGTGAAAGAAAGGGGAGTTGTGGCAGTACTGCGCGACATCTGGATCGTACAACAAGTTATCCTGCCCGCCCTGGATGTTCTCCTGCTCAGCTTCCTCATCTATCGGGGTTATCAGATCCTGCTCGAGACCCGAGCGGTGCAGCTCTTCCGTGGCGGTCTCCTGCTGGGAGCTCTCTACGCGGTCTCCTTTTTTCTCAACCTGAGAACCCTCCTCTGGCTGATCAACCTGCTTGCTCCGAGTTTCGTGATCGGTGTGGCGATCATTTTTCAGCCGGAGCTGCGCAAGATTTTCACCAAACTCGGCCAGGGGAAGTGGATCCAGGGTGGCGGACGGTCGCGACCGCAACAAGTGGACGAAGTGCTCGCCGCGGCGGAGGAGCTCAGCCATCGACGGCTCGGCGGACTGGTTGTATTCGCCCGGGCGATCGGACTCAAGGATATCATCGAGACCGGTACCGTGATCGACGGTGAGGTAAGCAGCCGGATCCTGGTCTCGGTCTTCGTACTCGACAGTCCCCTGCACGACGGGGCGGTGATCATCGAGAACGGACGTATCGTCTCCGGTGGTAGTTTTCTCCCCCTTTCCGAACAGACCGACGTACGCCGGAGTTTCGGGACGCGACATCGGGCGGCCCTGGGACTCGCCGAGGAGAGTGACGCGATTATCCTGGTTGTGAGCGAGGAAACCGGAGCGATCAGCCTTGCTTATGACGCCAACCTGTATTACGACCTGACGATCGAGGAAGTGCAGGAACAGCTCCTGGAGTTGCTGGACATTTCCGGGCGGCCCGGAGCGCGGGCTCGGCATGCACCGGAGGAGGTGGCGGAACTTGAAGATTAACGCGTTTTTCGCCCGACTCTTCCGGAACTGGCCCGCCAAGGTGCTCTCCTTCCTGCTGGCGTTGCTGCTTCTGGTGTTTCACGATATCACCCGTCTCGAAGAGCGTTTTATCACCGTTCCGCTTGAGGTCCGTCTCAGCGATGGGCTCGTACCGGCTTCTCAGTATCCTCAGCAGGTGCGAATCCGTCTCCGGGGAGAGTCGGAGCAGGTGTTTCGTGTCGTAGAGGATGACCTGGAAGCGTATATCAACCTGCAGCCCTTTGATACCGAGGGAGAGTACCGGGTTCCAGTGAACGTGGGACGGACGGGAGTATCCGCCGAACCGGGAACGCTGGAGATCTCCGTGGAACCGGAGGTGTTGACGGTTGAACTCGAGGAGAAGGTGATCAAGAGCGTGGAGGTCCAGGCAAGTACCAGTGGGTTCGTTCCCGGCGGGTTCCAGCTGGAGAGAACGATCATGAGTCCCTCCTCGGTGGAGATCGAGGGGCCGCGGAGCCGCGTGGAAAACCTCGAGTGGGTCCGTACCGAGGATGTGGATCTTTCCAACCGGCGGGAGGATTTTACGGAACGGATTCGACTGGTATCACCGGATCCGCTCGTACAGTTTCGTGGCGGCGATATCGTGGAACTCCGCGGTATCGTAGAGGAGGCGGTGGTTCTGCAGACGTTTGAGCCGGTGGATCTTGTCGTTTCCGGCCTCGATCCCCGATTCAATCTGGCGGAGGAACTGCCCACAGGCCTGATCCGGGTACAGGCGCGCCAGGTGGACGTGGAAGAACTCGCTCCGGGAGATCTCCAACTCGCGCTGGATGCGTCCGGTATCGACGAGACGGGTACGATACGACTCCCGGTACGACCGGTTGTGCCCTCGGGATTTGTAGTTTTGCGTTACGAACCCACGTCGATCCAGCTTGTTGTAGAGGAAGAGTCGTGATCCGCGGAATAGGCGTGGACGTGGTGGCTGTGGCGCGGCTGCGCCGCTGGCTGGAGGACGAACGACTCCTGAAGCGGTACTTTGCCGGCCAGGAACGGGAGGCGATCTACCAGCGCAGGGACGGTGCGGCTCTCTCTCTGGCGGCGCGGTTCGCCGCAAAGGAAGCGTTCGCCAAAGCGCTCGGCACCGGTTTCCGCGGTTTCAATCTCCGCGATGTCTGGGTTGTGAACGACGCCCTGGGGAAGCCGGAGCTGCACGTGAGTGGTACCGCCGCTCGGGCCCTGGCGCGGATCGGCGGAAAGCGTCTGTGGCTCTCTCTCACCCACGAACAGGAGAACGCGATCGCCATGGTCGTAATCGAAGGTTAAGGCGAGGAGAGAAACGAGAATGGCCACCGAATCGAATCTGACCTTTTTTTCAAAGAAACCGCTGGAGTGCCCCCTGTGCGAGGGCAAGGTCTATCGCGAGGAGATGCGAACCGGTCGGGGCAGGCAGATCGCCGGTAATCTCACCCGGGAACTCCGCCGGAACTACGAGCCTTCCAAGCAGTACGGTCCGGTGTTTCCCCTGATATACCCGGTGGTAGTGTGCCCCTCCTGTTACTACGCGGCGTACCCCGAGGATTTTTCCGCGGTGCCGGAAAACAAGCAGGACATTCTCGAGGAGGAGACCGACAAGAGACTCGACGCGTTCAACGGCCTTCTCCCGCCGCTGGATTTCACCAGTCCCAGGGGTCTGGCGGAAGGCATCGGCAGCTATGTTCTGGCCACGATGTGTTACGAGCACTTCCCCAAACAGTTTTCTCCGACGTTCAAGTGCGGCGTGAGCCAGTTGAGGGCCGCCTGGCTCTGCGGTGACCTGCACCGCCTGCACCCCACGGAAAACTACGACTACCTGGCGAAGGTCTTTTATCGGAAGGCCCGGTTCTACTACAGTCTCGCGGTCGAACGGGAACAGACCGGCGCGGAACCGATGTCCGGCGCACGTCACCTGGGACCGGACCTGGATAAAAACTACGGGTACGACGGCGTGCTCTATATCACCGGTCTGCTGGAGTTTCAGTATGGGCCGCGATCCGACCAGGAGAAGCGGAAACTCGCGCTGGACCGGGCCAAGCGCACGGTAGCGCGCATCTTCGGCATGGGAAAAGCCAGCAAGAACAAACCCGCGGCGATCCTCGACAACGCGCGGGAGGTTTACGAGAGTATCGCCAAGGAACTGGGACTTCAGGACGCGGACCCGGAGAAAGATGGCTGAGACCTTTACCGGTGAGTCCCGGACGATTCTCCTGCGCCTCGCCTACGACGGTACGGATTTCGCCGGTTATCAGGTACAAAAGCGAGACCGGACCGTACAGAGCGTGCTTGAAGCAGCGCTGCACCGGCTGCACGATCATCCCGTGCGGACGACCGCCGCCGGCAGAACCGACGCCGGTGTTCACGCGGTGGGACAGCACGTCGCGTTCGTTACGGATCACGGAGGCATCCCGGACGAGTCCTTTGCTCCAGCCCTGAACAGTCTGCTGCCGGGGGACGTCACGGTAATTCGGTCCCGCCGGGTGTCCGCGACGTTTCACGCGCAGTACGACGCGCGCATGAGGCACTATCGATACCACCTGTACGCGGCTCCCGTTATTCTTCCTCACCGACGTAGGTACGCCTGGCGCATACCGGAGGTGCCCGATCTCGAGCGGCTGAATCGTGACGCCGCCGCGTTCGTGGGGCAACACGATTTCATCGCGTTTGCAACCATTGGTGAGGAAGGCAAATCCACCGTCCGGGACGTACAGTATGCCGGTTTTCGCCGACAGGGCGACTCCCTGATCTTTGCGATCGGGGCGACGGGTTTCCTCCGCCGCATGGTTCGCTCGATCGTGGGTACGCTCGTGGAACGGGAGCGGTATCGCTTGCGCCGCGAAGCGGTGCCCTTTACGATGGAGGAGCTGATCGGCGGGAGGGACCGGTCCCGGGTAGGGACTACCGCACCGCCCTGGGGGCTTTTTTTTCACGATGTGGACTACGATCTGGATACGGATGAATGAAACGATTCGAGACGCTTTACGATATACTGTGCGATACCGGTGATCTTCTTCAGGAGGGACGGCGGCGCGAGCACCTGCCTCTGACCGACCGGGTACGCGGTCTCATGGAGACACTCCACGACGGGGAACAGGTCGATCACGGAGGGCGCGCCGGTGGTGATTCGGTGCACCCCGTGGAATCGCCACTGCCGGGGTTGCCGGAACGCCGTCGCCGCCTGGAAGCGCTTATCGCGGGGGTCAAGCAATGTACCCGATGCCCTCTCTCCCTGGGGAGAACGTTCAGCGTACCCGGTGAAGGTGTACTGGATCCTCTGGTGATGTTCATCGGCGAGGGACCGGGCCGCGACGAGGACGAGAGTGGTCGGCCTTTTGTGGGCGCGGCGGGACGATACCTCGACCGCTGGCTCACTGCGATAGGGTTGAGCCGGGAGACAAACGCGTACATCACCAACATCGTCAAGTGCCGTCCTCCGGAAAACCGCGATCCGCAACCGGAAGAGTCTGATGCATGCGCACCCTGGCTGCACGAACAGATTTCGCTGGTACGACCTCGCATGATCGTGACGCTGGGCAGGATCAGCACCAGGATTCTCACCGGAACCACGCAGGGTATAACCAGGATACACGGTACGTTCTATTCCCTGAACGGAATTCCCCTGGTTCCCACTTTCCATCCGAGCGCGGTGCTTCGACGCGACGAATGGCGTCGCCCGGTCTGGGAAGACCTGAAGGCGGTCCGGAACTGGCTCGTGGACAACGTCGGGCACGAACCGCCGGAGGATCCCACGGGATGAACGGGTCGTGAGCCCCCCGGTATACGAGGTGGCCGTGCCGGTCCCACTGGATCGGATCTTCACCTACAGCGCTCCCCTGGAGGGCGATCCGCCGGAACCGGGGTGTCGCGTGATCGTTCCCTTCGGCAGGCGTACGGTCACAGGTGTGGTAATCTCCGTGACCAAAGATCCGGGGGAACGGTCGCTCAAACCGATCTCCCGCGCGCTCGACACAGACCCGCTCTTTGACGACGAGTGGATGGAAATGGCCCGGTGGGTCTCGCAGATGTACGTGACGCCCCTGGGAGAGGTGCTGGCTACGATGCTCCCCGGAGCCCGGCGTTCCCGGGATCTGCCGGACCGCGGTGGCGACGAACCGGCGATCGCCCCGGAACGGCTCCGGTTGTCGGAGGAGCAGGAAACGGCGATCCGTGAGATCGGCCGGCCCGTCGCTCCCGGTGAGGAATCGTGGCACTATCTATACGGTATTACCGGCAGCGGCAAGACGGAGGTTTTTCTCCAGCTCGCGGAGCGGACGATCGGTGAGGGACGGAGCGTCATCTACCTTGTACCGGAGATCGCTCTGACGCACCAGCTTTTTGAACATATCTCCCGCCGATTCGGGCCGGTGGCGGCGATGCTGCACTCGGGCCTCACCGCGTCGCAACGACTGGGGGAGTGGCGCCGCATCCAGCGGGGAGAGGCGCGGCTTGTTGTAGGCGCTCGCAGCGCGGTTTTTGCTCCGACTATCCGACTCGGCCTCGTCGTGATCGACGAGGAACACGAGAACTCCTATAAGGCCGGCAACGCTCCACGGTATCATGCGCGGCAGGTTGCGCTCTGGCGATCCGTCCGGGTCGGGGCTCCGTGTATACTCGGCTCCGCCACGCCCTCGGCGGAAGCGTGGCACCTGATGGGTACGGGTCGGCTGAAACGCCATGCCCTTACGCGCCGCCTCTCCGGTGGAGCGATGCCCTCGATTCGTGTGCTCGATATCCAGGGTGCGGCAACGCTGGTCTCGCCGGAGTTGCGGGAGGCGCTCATCGCGACACACGCCCTTGGCGCCCAGAGTATCCTTTTTCTCAATCGCCGCGGTTTTGCCGGTGTCTTCCAGTGTCGCAGCTGCGGTTACGCCGCGGACTGCCCCCGCTGTTCCGTACCGATGACGTACCATAAAACGCAGGGCCGAATGGTTTGTCACTATTGCGGGTACCGTACCGGACCGATTCAGGTGTGTCCGGACTGCGGATCTCTTGACGTGGGATACGCCTCGTTCGGTACGGAACGAATAGAAGAGGACCTGCAGCGGGAACTGCCCGAATTACGCGTGGCTCGGCTGGATACGGATACCACCCGCACCCGTGGAGCACTCGGGAACGTGCTCGACCGGTTTGCCGAGGGAGAGATCGACCTTCTGCTGGGGACGCAGATGGTGGCAAAGGGGCTCAATTTCCCGGGGGTACGCACGGTAGGCATCATCATGGCAGATACCGGGCTCAGCCTGCCGGACTTCCGCGCGGCGGAGCGCACCTTCGGCCTGATCGTACAGGTGGCCGGCCGGGCCGGACGGTTTCGTCGGGACGGGGAGGTGATCGTACAGACGCTCCGACCGGGGCACGCTGCGATTCGTCGCGCAGTCCGTATGGAAGTGGACGAATTCTATCGGGAGGAACTGCGCGTGCGGCAGATGCTCCGTTTTCCCCCGTTCACGCGACTGATCCGCCTGGTGTGCCGCTCCCGGCGCAAGGAAGCAGCGGTCGCACTGGCCGACGAACTGGCGCGCGAAGCGGAAGCGGGTCTTGCGGCGGGGACGGCGGTACATGTGCTAGGTCCAGCGCCGGCTCCGCTGGAGAAGATCAAGAACAACTGGCGCTACCACGTTCTCCTCCGGGGTGAAGAGATGCCGGAACTCCACCGCACCTGCCGCCGGGCGCTCAGCCGGGTTACGCCCGACCGGGACGTGTATATCGAGGTTGATGTAGACCCGGTCAACCTGTTGTAGGTAGACTGGGACGGTGATTTCACTGGTATTTCATCCTGACGAGCGACTTGTTACGCCGGCGAAGCCCCTGGAAAAGATCGACGCGTCCACACAGGAGCTGACCACCCGGATGATCGAGACGATGCAGAACTCCCACGGGATCGGCCTGGCCGGACCCCAGGTAGGCCGCATGGAGCGCCTTTTTGTCGTACAGGTACCGGAGGACGAGCCCCGGGTATTCATCAATCCCCGCATAACCGCGCTCTCCCCGGACGTGGGCAAGTACGAAGAAGGTTGTCTCAGCATTCCCGGCGTCTACGCCGATATCAAACGCCCCCTGGCGTTAACCGTTGAGGCCTGGGACCCCCGGGGAAAGGCGTTTACCCTGGACGCGGAGGGACTCCTCGCGCGCGTTATCCTTCACGAAAACGACCACCTTGAGGGCGTTCTCTTCATCGATTACCTGCCGGCCCGCCGTCGGGAGCGTTTGATGCGATCCTACCGACCACCCGGCGAGGCGATGTAACCTGTGCGTATTCTCTTTGCCGGCACCCCTGATATCGCCCTGCCCTCGCTGCGAGCACTGTACGAAGCGGGACTGGATATCGTGGCGGTATTGACCGCTCCGGACAAGCCCGCGGGACGACGGCGGACTCTCCAGGCGCCTCCGGTAAAGGTTCAGGCCGCGGAGTGGGGAATCCCCGTGTTACAGCCGTCACGCCTTGACGGTACCGCCCGCGAAGAAGTAACCCGTTATCAGCCGGATCTGCTCGTGGTGGTGGCGTACGGAAAGATATTCGGTCCCCGTTTCCTCGACCTTTTTCCGCGGGGTGGGGTCAACGTACACCCCTCCCTTTTGCCGCGATACCGCGGGCCCAGTCCGATTCCGGCGGCGATCCTGGCGGGCGATTCCGTCACGGGCGTCACGATCCAGCGCATCACCCTTGAGATGGACGCCGGGGAGATCCTCGCGCAGCGGGAGGTTCCACTTGCGCCGGATGCGACTGTACTCCAGCTGGAGACACGGCTCGGTGAGCTTGGGGCGAAGCTACTCCTGGAAACGGTGCAAAGCCTGGCGGCAGGTACGGTGGTAGCGAGAGAGCAGAACGAGCAGGACGCGTCCTGGTGCGGGTTGATTCGCAAGGACGACGGGTCTCTCTCCTGGCAGGAATCGGCGTTGCAGATCGAGCGGATGGTCCGCGCGTATACCCCTTGGCCCGGTGTTCGATGCAGCTGGAATGGCGTTCCCCTGGTGTTCACCGAGGCCGTAGTCGTCTCCTCCGGTACCGGGGAAACCCGGACCGACCGGCCCCAGGAGACCCCCGGGACTGTCCTCGGTGTAGACAACAGAGCAGGAATTCTGGTACAAACCCTGAACGGTGTTCTGGCGGTGAGACGGCTCAAGCTGCAGGCCCGGAAAGAGATGGATTTCCGGGCTTTCCTCAACGGCAACTCTTCCATCATCGGTAGCGTTTTGGAACAGGCATAAATACATGAAAAGGTTATCATTTCTCAGGAAAAACAAGGACCGCGGCGAACTTCCTCCGGAACGACGGTTATTTCGCGTCACTGTGTGGTCGTTCATGGGGATGTTTGCGATTCTTCTTTTATCGTCGTTGACAGCATTTTTACTTGTGCTCCGGGGGCCGGAGGAGACGATGGTTCCCGACGTGGCGGGAGAGGAACTGGTGGAAGCGCTGGTTTCCCTGCAGGAACGGGGGTTGTACCCGCACGTGCAGCTCCGGTACTTCTCGGACCCGACGTTGAAAGGTCGCGTGGTGAACCAGAATCCCGCACCCGGTTCCGTTGTCCGTGTGGGGCGCAGAATCAACCTCATGGTCAGCCAGGGCGCGATCATAGAAGAGGTGGCGGACTTTCGGGGATTCACGATCGCCGAGGTGCAGGCGGAGATCCAGGATCTCGGATCGGGAAGTACCCGCGTACTCTCGATCGGCAACGTGAGCAACGTCTTTGACGACGCCCCGCCGGGAACGGTGATCGCCCAGAGCCCCGAAGCGGGAACGCAACTCTCCGGTTCCACCTCGCTTGACCTGGTGGTCAGTCGTGGTCCCGATATCGAGACGTATTCGCTTCCGACGTACCTGGGAATGGAATGGCGTGACGCGTTGCAGGTGCTCGTCCGTGACGAGGTTCCCTTCGTGTTTCGGCGTGAGAACGAACCCACGCCGGGGCGTTCCGGAGTCGTGGTTGACCAGGAACCGGAGCCGGGAACGGAGATCGAGACAAGTACGCCCGTGACGCTGGTGATCCGGAACGAACAGGATGTGCCCGAGGGTTACGAGTTCGGCATCTTTGACCGGACGTTGCCGGATTACGCGGTTTCCGTGGAACTTACGGCAGTTCTGGTGGATCCCGAAGGGGAGACGTCCACGCTCTTCATGATGGAGCACCCCGGTGGAAGGGTTGCGTTTCCCTACGAGCAACCCTACGGGTCGACGATCATCCTCTATCGTTTTGACACTGAAGTGATCCGGTTTCCCGTGACGGAACCGGTGGACGAAGACTAGGAGAAAACGCGTGTACGAACCTGTTGATCCAAAGGTAAGTTTTCCTCAGATGGAAGAGGAAGTTCTCGAGTTCTGGGAGAAGAACCAGGTCTTCGAGAAGTCCGTGGAACAGCGAGCGGGAGCAAAGCAGTTTGTGTTCTACGACGGCCCTCCCTTTGCGACGGGGTTGCCTCACTTCGGTCACTTCGTTCCGGGAACGATCAAGGATATTATTCCCCGATACCAGACGATGCTCGGCAAGCAGGTGGAGCGGCGGTTCGGCTGGGACTGCCACGGGCTGCCCGTGGAGTACGAGATGGAGAAGGAACTGGGGATTTCCGGGGCCGGTCAGATTCAGGAATACGGAGTCGCGGAGTTCAACGAAGCGTGCCGTGGAATCGTACTTCGTTTCACCTCGGAGTGGCGCCGCATCGTCACTCGCATGGGGCGCTGGGTCGACTTTGATAACGACTACAAGACGATGGATCCCGACTACATGGAGACGATCTGGTGGGTCTTCAAGCGTCTCTGGGAGAAGGGGCTTGTTTACGAGGGGCACTACATCCTGCCGTACAGCCCCGCCCTGGCGACGCCGCTCTCCAATTTTGAGGTCAATCTCGGCGGTTATCACGAGGTGGATGATCCGGCGATCACCGTGCGGTTTGAGCTTGAAGATGAACCGCGCACGTATATTCTCGCCTGGACCACCACCCCCTGGACGCTACCGAGCAATCTCGCTCTGGCTGTGGGCGAGGATATCTCCTACGTCCGTGTCCGGGACGGGGAGGACACCTATATACTGGCGGAAGCCCGGATCTCCGCGTACTACCGCGAGAACGATCAGTACGAGATCGTGGAACACCTGGACGGCAGGGACCTGGCGGGTTCGCGATACCGTCCGCTCTTTCCCTATTTTTCGGATCTCCGGGAGATCGGAGCCTTTACCGTCCACCGCGGCGATTTTGTGACTACCGAGGACGGTACCGGTATCGTTCACATTGCCCCGGGATTCGGTGAGGACGACTACAACCTCCTCAAGGATACAGATCTGCCGGTGGTCGTGCCGATCGACGCGGAAGCACGGTTCACCTCGGAAGTGTCGGATTTTGAGGGAATGCAGGTTAAGGAGGCGGACAAACATATCATCCGCCATCTGAAGGAGTCGGGACAGCTCGTAAGACGGGATACCTACCGCCACCCCTATCCGTTCTGTTATCGGACGAAGCAGCCCCTGATCTACCGCGCTGTGAGTTCCTGGTTTGTCGATATCGAGAAAGTCAAGGAAAACATGCTCCGTGCCAACGGAAAGGTGCACTGGGTTCCGGGACACCTGCGGGACGGACGCTTCGGCAAGTGGCTTGAGGGAGCCCGGGACTGGGCGATCAGCCGTAACCGCTACTGGGGCAACCCGATCCCGGTCTGGAAGTCCGACGGCAGCGATCACGTGGAAGTGATCGGATCCCTCGAGGAGTTGCGGGAGAAGAGCGGAGTCAACGTGGAGGACCTGCACAAGCACTACGTTGACGAGATCACCTGGCCGAGCCCCGACGGCAAGGGGACGATGCGACGCGTTCCGGAGGTCCTGGATTGCTGGTTTGAGTCGGGGGCGATGCCCTACGCGCAGAACCATTACCCCTTCGAGAACAAGGAGTTCTTCGAGGCCAACTTCCCGGCGGATTTTATCTGCGAGGGACTGGACCAGACGCGAGGATGGTTCTACACCCTCACGGTGCTGGCGGCGGCGCTCTTTGACGCGCCCGCCTTTGAGAACGTGGTAGTTAACGGCCTGGTGCTCGCGGAAGACGGTAAGAAGATGTCCAAGAGCGATCGGAATTACACCGACCCGCAGGAAGTGATCAACCAGTTTGGCGCGGACGCGCTGCGGCTCTTTCTCATGAATTCCGCGGTGGTGCGGGCGGAGGACCTCAAGTATTCCGACGAGGGGGTCCGGGAAGTTCTCAAGACCGTTATTATTCCCTACTGGAACGCCTACAGCTTCTTCGTGACCTACGCCAATATCGACGGAGTCGCTCCCCAGGGGGCCCCGGCGGCTCCGGATAACCCTCTGGATCGGTGGGTCCTCTCCGAAGCGGAGCGGCTGGTGGAGACGGTAAGGTCACAGCTGGACGCATACGAACTTCAGAAAGCGATCGACCCGATCGTTACATTTATCGATTCTTTGAATAACTGGTACATCCGGCGCTCCCGGCGTCGCTTCTGGAAGAGCGAGAACGATACCGACAAGGACCAGGCTTACGGCACGCTCTACAGCGTGCTCCGCAAGCTTACCCTGGTAGCCGCGCCGATAATTCCGTTCACAACGGAGGCGATCTACCGTAACCTGCGGCGTCCCGCCGACCCGATCTCGGTGCACCTGTGCGACTATCCCGAACCGGATGGTTCCCGGCGTGATCTGGAGCTGGAGCGGAAAATGGCAGTCACGCGGCAGGCCGTCAGTCTGGGCCGAGCGATCCGGACGATGCACAACCTGAAGATCCGGCAACCCCTGTCCGCGCTGCACCTGGTCACGAGAGATGCCGACGCACGACGGGTGCTGCGGGAGATGGAGCATATCATCCGGGACGAGCTCAACGTGAAGGAAGTGGTGTTCCGGGAGAACGAAGAACAACTGGTGGAGTACAGCGCCAAGGCGAATTTTCGTGAACTCGGCCCGCGCCTGGGACCGCGCATGCGTGGTGCCGCGCAAGTGATCGAACAGTTGCGGCCGCAGGAAATTCAGCGTCTCATGGATGGGAGCACCCTGAGCATCGAGGTCGACGGTGAGACCGTGGAGATCACGATCGAGAGCGTCCTGGTGCAGCGCCAGGAGAAGGAGAACCTGAAGGTTCTGAACGAAGGAGCGCTCACGGTCGCACTGGACCCGGAGATCACCGAGGAACTCCGGCAGGAAGGCCTCGTCCGCGACCTGATCCGGGCGGTACAGAACCTCCGCAAGGAGGCTGGACTCGACGTGACCGATCGCATCGTGCTGTCGATCGACGCCGATGAGGACCTGGCCGGAGCGGTGCGCACCTTTGAGGATTATCTGACCGGGGAGACACTCACGGAGGAGATCCGCTGGTCTCTTGACGGGAACGTGACGGAAGTGACGATCGGCGATTCTCGCGGGCGCATTGCGGTGAACCGCGTCTGAGGATGGGATGAAACCGACGGTACTCCGCAGGTTATCGTCGGTACTGCTTCCGGTGGCGCTTACGCTTGCCGGGTGCGCCACCGTACCGGAACCGTCCCCCGTGGAGGTTTCTCCGATCTCGGAAGCGCTGTCGCCGGAACTCCACGAGTTTGTCGTCACGCTTCAGACGGAGTCCACGGGATTCGACCCCCTGCTGAAACCCGATCTGATCGCACTACTGGACCTGGAGCGGATGGACGATCTCCGGGACGAGCTCGTACGGCGCGGCGTTCTGGACAACCGCATCGCCCGCCGAGCGGAACGCGTCCTGGTGACTGTGGTTCCGGGCGAGCCGGTCCGTCTCTGGGTGAAGGGACGGTTCTCCCGTTTCTGGTCCGCGATCGCCCTGTCCTCCCGCGGTTGGAGACGTCGGATCCCCGGTGTCTGGCAAGATCCCGACGGGACTACGGTGACGTTGTTGCGGGGAGGCGTTATCCGCGTGGATCTGCCCCACCGGGAGGATTCCAGACCCGGATTGGACGAGGTATCCGGTCCGCGCAGTTTCTCATCGATAGCGCAATTGAACCGCCTCTCCGATGACCCGATCGCGGCGATAGTTCTGGTGAAGCCTGACATGGGAGCGGTGCTCCACGGCTTCGATCCCGGTTCGTTGCAGCCGATGGACCTGGTGGTGCAGGTGCGCGACGATCGCGGGCTGGAGGTGGCCCTGCGGTTTTCCGGCGACCGGGAGGCCCGGGTTGTTCTGGTAACGCTGCGCCTCACGTCCCGGGCGATGATCGAGGCGTTGAAGCTGACGCCGGGACCGGAGTTCGCTCTGACCCGGGAAGGTGACGAAGTATACCTTCGGGGCGTGGAGCTGACCCCGGAGAGCCTGGAGAGGTTGCTCGATCGATTAGGGTGGGGCGAGCCCCGGGAGGATGAACAATGATGAGCGTGGCTATTCTTGACTATGATGCGGGCAACCTCAGAAGCGTGGAAACTGCTTTTACCCACATCGGTGCGGAGCACTCCGTCATACGGGACCCGGAAGATGTGGTAACCGCAGAGCGGCTTGTGGTGCCCGGCGTGGGAGATGCCCGTGCTGCGATGGAAACGCTTCGCTCCCGGGGACTGGACACGGCGATACACGAGTTCGTCCGTACCGGGAGACCGCTCCTTGGAATCTGTCTCGGGTCCCAGATCGTCCTGGACCGGTCGGAGGAGAACGATGCGGCATGCCTCGGTCTGATTCCGGGGGAGACCGTGGCGATCCCGCCGGGACCGGGGCGCAAGATACCTCACATGGGCTGGAATACCGTTCAACTCCTCCAGGACCACGCAATTTTTTCAGGGATAGACGGGGGGAGTTCGTTCTATTTCGTCCATTCCTACGTGCCTCGCCCGGCGGACCCGGAGCAGGTCCTGGCGATATGCGAATACGGCGAGACGTTCGCAGCGGTTGTAGGTAGAGACAACGTGGTGGCCTCGCAGTTTCACCCCGAAAAGAGCGCACGGACAGGGTTGCGTATGCTGAGTAACTTCCTGAGCTGGCGGCCCTAGATCGGCAGGAGAGTAACGATGCTTCAAAAACGGATCATAGTGTGTCTCGATGTCCGGGACGGCCAGGTTACCAAGGGGATTAAGTTCAAGGATAACGTCGATATCGGGGATCCCGTCGAGCTGGCGCGGCGGTATTACGAGACCGGCGCGGACGAACTCGTGTTCTACGACATAACCGCCAGCGCCGAGAAGCGGGGAATCATGCTCGACGTGGTCCGCTCCGTGGCGGCGGAGATCTTTATTCCGTTCTCGGTGGGTGGAGGTATCGGCTCCGTTGAGGATATGCGGGCGGTACTCCTGGCGGGGGCGGAGAAGGTCAGCGTGAACAGTCTGGCGGTGCGCAGTCCCGAGATAATCACCGCCGGTGCAGAGCGGTTCGGTCGGCAATGCATCGTGCTGGGAATGGACGCTCTGGCGGACCGGGCGATGCCCAGCGGGTACCGGGTTGTGATAAACGGTGGGCGCACCTCCACGGAGCTGGACGCGCTCGAGTGGGCGCGGCGCGCGGTGGATCTCGGCGCCGGAGAGATCGTCCTGAACAGTATCGATGCGGACGGTACCCGGGAAGGCTACGAGTGCAACCTGACGCGTATCGTCTCCGAAGCGGTTGGAGTGCCCGTGGTCGCTTCCGGAGGCGCCGGTCGTCCGGAGCACCTGCTGGAGGTATTCCGGGAGGGCCGGGCGGACGCCGCTCTCGTGGCGAGCATGGTGCACTACGGGGACTATACTGTGCCGGAGATCAAAGGGTATCTCGCGGAACAGGGCATTCCGGTTCGACCTTCGTTTGTAGAACCTTGTTGAAAAATACTCCAGGGAGCTTCCGTAAACTTCGGTACTTCCGTGTGTTATCGCGACAGGGCGGTACGTCGGAAGGGTTTCCCGGCATAAATCACGGTGTGGTATCGACTTCCCTGAAAATATCAACACGCTTCTGCATACCCCGGGACTTGCCGTCCGGCGGTTTCGACGGTATATTCCCGTATCATCTCTGGAGGTTTACCGATGCCGACGTACGATTACCAGTGCAACAACTGCGGACATACTTTCGAAGCGA
>SLRR01000120.1 GCA_007130865.1 Spirochaeta sp.
ACGCCTACCGGCTGACGGACCGTTACGGCGAAGTGTCGCTCCATTCCGGGTACGGAGTCGAGGGACATGCTTTTTCCAAAGATGCGTTTCGCTTCCTCTCCGAACCCCCTGAAAATGCGGGCTGAGGCGGAGATCTCCTCCCGGGTCTGGCGGATCGGCTTCCCGTTTTCCTGTGCGAGCAGGCGTGCCAGTTCTTCTCGTCGTTCCTGCATCACCGCGGCGGTGTTGATCAGGATTTCCGCGCGCCTGTGGGCGGGCATGCGTCCCATTCGTTTCTTCGCCTCCTGGGCGATCCGGATCGCCTGTTCCACGTCTTGTGTGTCGGCCGCCGGCACTGTATCGAGAACCTCGCCGGTACCGGGGTTGACAACTTCCCGCACCTTGCCGCCGGTAGCATCGACCCAGCGACTGCCAATCAGCATTTTCACAATCGACCCCCTAGCGCACTATAGTTGAAACGATAACACAATAATTGTAGTTTAGACCCGTTTATGCACCTGGTCAACAAAAATTGCACAAGTGTGGCGATGACAATATCCGATGAGGATGGGTAGTGGTGTTGGTGTTCAGGTGATCGCGAGTATTATCCGCGCCGGGGTCGTACGTGCCGGCGCGTCAGGCGCTCCAGGGAATGCCGCCCAGGTGTTGTGAGAGTTTCCGCGAGGCTTCAAGCATCGGTTCTTTGAGCTCGTGAAGTTTTTCGATAGTGAAACGGGAATCGGGACCGGAGATGCTTATCCCCGACTGGACACGGCCGCCGCTCGAAAATATCGGGACAGCAATACATCTCATCGTGTCGGAGAACTCATGGTCGTCAAGTGCATAGCCCTGTGCACGGATCCGCTGCAGTTCAACGCGCAACTGGTCGGGATCCGAGACCGTATTCTCCGCAAAGCGTGGCAACCCGTGCGCAACGACCTCGTCTACGTACCGCGTGTCCTGGTACGCCAGAAGTACCTTGCCGATTGATGTACAGTGCAGCGACGCACGATCACCGATCTGGAAGTCCACGTTTACCAGTTGCGAACCCTTCACACGGTGCACCAGGACCGCGGCGTTTCCATCGAGGACGGAGTAGTGGAGCGTTTCTTTTGTCGTCACCGATAGTTCGTGCAGTGTCTGCGTGACCAGTTTTGTCACTTCGTTTTCCGCCAGAAGGTTCCTGCTGAGGGAGATTACTTTGTAACTGAGAGAGTATCGTCGGGAATGCTCGTCCCGCACCACGTAGCCCGCCGTCTCCAGGGTGACGAGCATGCGGTACGCTGAGACTTTATCCGTACCGAGTCGGTCGGCCGCGTCCTGCGCGGAGAGCGGCTCCCTCGCCTCCGCGACCACCTCCAGCGCCCGCAGTGCTTTCAGCGCGGTCAGACTGGTACCTTGTTTTGTATCACCCCGGCGAGAATTGTTCACCATTTCAATCCTTATTCACGTTACATTAAATGTAATCACGAACAAGATAGTATATAATCACCGATGTGGCAAGCCGGGAAGATGTGGTCCCGGATGTGGTGCCCAGGGAATCTGTTCGTCTGTTCCACACGCTCTGGTCTATCGCTTGATCGGGCGTTCGCCTGATCAAGCGTGTTGTCGTCTCGAGTCAGAACCACACGAAGAAGATGAGATACATCACGATTGCGACAACCAGAAACGTAACAATCAGCTGCGGAAGCAACAACCGGTATAGGGCGAGACAGAAAGCGACGATATCGGCCCAGGAAAACCGGGCCGGATCGTCCTGCTTCTTAGAGTTCTTCATCATCAGTGTATCAGATGGCACGAGACGAGCCGCCCATCATCGGCTTTCTTCAGTTCCGGCGTCTCCGTACGGCAACGATCCATCGCGTAGGGACATCGTGGATGGAATGGACAACCCGACGGAGGATTGACCGGACTGGGTACGTCGCCCTTTAACACAACCCGTTTCCCCCGGGCTTCACGATCGACGGTGGGTATCGCCGACAATAGTGCCTCGGTATACGGATGCAGGGGCTTCGCGAACAACTGGCGGGTTGGAGCTACCTCGACAAGTTTGCCCAGGTACATGACGCCCACGTTGTTGGAGATGTACTTGACCATGCTCAGATCATGAGAAATGAACAGGTACGTGAGCCCGAACTTCTCTCTCAACTGCTCCATGAGGTTGACGATCTGCGCCTGGATCGAGACGTCCAGCGATGCGATCGGCTCATCCGCTACGATAAACTCCGGGTTGAGTGCGAGCGCCCGGGCGATTCCGATCCGTTGTCGCTGCCCTCCGGAGAACTCATGCGGGTACCGGCGTATATGATACGGGGCCAGTCCACAAACGGAGAGCATCTCTTTTACGCGTTCGTTCTTCTCCGGACCGGACGCAACACCGTGAACGCCCAAAGCTTCTCCCACGATCTCCCCGACGTTCAGACGGGGATTCAAGGAGCTGTACGGATCCTGAAAGATTATCTGCAGTTTCTTCCGCAGGTTGCGCTGCTCGTACTTGTCCATCTCGTAAATATTACGGGAGTCGAAGATCGCTTCACCTCCGGTCGGTTCCAGGAGGTTCAGCATCGTCCGGCCCAGCGTCGACTTGCCGCAACCGGACTCGCCCACGAGTCCGAACGTCTCTCCCCGCCGTACCGTGAAACTCACGTCGTCCACCGCTTTCAGGTGACCGGTGGTGCGGGAGAAAACGCCCGACCGCAAGGGAAAGTACTTCTGTATATTCTTGACCTCGAAAAGGATTTCCCCGTTCATTTGCTCGTGTCCTCGCGTGTAGTGTTGTTCTCGGGATAGAGCCAGCACCGAACCTGGTGAGGCTTTTCCGTCCCCTCGTCGTCACTAACCGTCGTTACCTCCGGAAGGCGTTCACGACAAATATCCATCGCATGTTCACAGCGTGGATGGTACGGGCATCCTTTGGGAAGGTGGAGTGGATTGGGGACGGTACCGGGAATCGGTTTCAGCTTTTCGTCTTCACGCTTCAGATCGGGTTTGGAGTTGAGAAGTCCCACCGTGTACGGGTGCTTCGGGTTCTTGAAGAGAGAGTCAATATCCGCGTTTTCCACGATGTAGCCGCAGTACATCACCAGGACGCGTTCGGTCATCTCGGCAATCACGGCCAGATCATGGCTGATGTAGACGATCGCCGTGTTCAGAGACTTCTTTAGCTCGTTCAGGAGTTCCAGAATCTGTGCCTGGATCGTTACATCCAGGGCGGTCGTCGGCTCGTCGGCAAAGATGAGTTTCGGTTTGCAGGAAATCGCCATCGCTATCATCGCTCGCTGGCGCATCCCGCCGCTGAGAGCGTGGGGATACTCATCCACGACCTGTTCGGGTCGCGGAATCCCCACCGCTTTCAGGGCACTGATGCTCTCCTCACGAGCCCGAACCTTATCGAGCTTCTGGTGCAACCGGATAGCTTCCTCCAGCTGGTAACCGATCGTAAACACCGGATTGAACGATGTCATCGGTTCCTGGAAGATGAACGCCATCTCGTTTCCCCGCACGTCCTGCATCTTTCGTTCGCTGAGATCGAGGAGCTCTTTCCCATCGAGTTTGACCGAGTCCGCGTTGATCACGCCCGGAGTCGGAATAAGGCGCATTACGCTCAGACAGGTTACGCTCTTACCGCATCCGGATTCACCCACGATCCCGAGCGATTCTCCGTGTCCGACGTGGAACGATACGTTCTGCACTGCGGGAACGACACCGTCTTCCGTATGAAACCTGGTAAACAGTCTTTTCACTTCTAGTAGTTCAGCCACGGTATATACCTATCCTATTGTTTTAAGCGCGGGTCCAGGGCGTCACGCAATCCGTCACCGACAAGGTTGATGCTCAACACGGAAATAAAGATCAGCAATCCCGGAGGAAGCCAGAGCCACCACATTCTCATGAGAATCGCCATGTTACGGGCGGGTTCCAGGATGTTTCCCCAACTCGGTATCGGAGGTTGGACGCCTAATCCGAGGTAGCTTAAAGCGGCTTCGATCAGAACGGCATTGGCCATGATAAGCGTGGCGCTGATCAGTATTGGAGCCATCGCATTGGGAAGCATGTGTCTCCAGATCGTCCGTAGCTCGCTGAAACCCAACGCCTTGGTGGCTTCGATATACTCGGTGTGTTTGATCGAGAGGAACTGTCCCCGCACAAGGCGGCACGTCTCCGTCCAGCTGAGAAGGCCGATGATGATCATCGTATTGTAGATACTCGGTCCCATGAT
>SLRR01000224.1 GCA_007130865.1 Spirochaeta sp.
CACCTGGTGGTGGGATCGGTACCCCGGGAGACCGATACAAAGGCACTCGTCGCGGGGGTTCGCCGGCGCCACGCCGAGTTTCCTGAAGAAACGGAACACCTCCTGCAATCACTCGGAGAGATCGCGTTGTCCGTGATCGAAGGACCGGCTCCCACCGCGTCGGACCTCGGTACGGCGGCCGGCAGAGCACAGGAGCAGCTCTGCCGCCTGGGAGTATCGTCGCCGCTTCTGGACAGAGTTCTTCATACCGGTATCGAAAACGGCGCGATCGGCGGAAAGTTGAGCGGTGCCGGCGGCGGCGGCGCGTTTTTCCTTGTCTGTGATTCAGCGGATGTTTCCAGCACAGTGGAAGATGCGGTTCGAAAACTCCTGCCCCCGGAGGGAACGATTTTCAAGCTCGGACCGTGATCGTTGGCGAGACTTGCATCTCGCGGATACCGATCAGAGGTGAAACCGCCGTCGCAGGTCGATATAGCGCAGTACCGTCGCCTGCAGCAGGTAGAGAAACAACGCCACCGGGAAAACCGAGACGAGCACAACCACGGACCAGCCCGGTTGTACCGTCATACCCCGGTATCCGCGTATCACCAGATCGATACCGGTGGACAGGATCCCCGCAGCGGCCAGCACTACTGCAACCCGGACCAAACCCCGGAAGCGACGCAGGAACACCACCAGGAGGAGCACCACCGCGGCGAGAACCGCGATAATAGGGAGTGCCAACTCGATAAACCACGTGTCGGTACCCCCGTACAAGAGCGCAATTCCGTACAACAACCCGACCACGGCGGCCACGTCCAGAACAAAGGCGGTCCCGATACGGACTGACGTGGTGGGTCCCACCAGGACCACCCAGGCGGCGCCGAGTGACAGGGTCACCACCGGTGACCATCGCAGTCCGTCACCGACGGCCATGTCCGTGACGAGCACCACTGCGGCGGCGGTTCCGATCAGGAGCGTTACCAGCCGAAACAGGACGCGGCGTACCGCGGACTCACCGTCCGCAAACGACATCGATGCGTATTCCGGAACAGCGGACGGAACCGACGTGACGTCACGCCCGTCGCAAAGCGGGCATCGATCCACCGTCGGTTCCAGTTCCACGCCACAGTTTTCACAGTACATCGTTCATTCCCTCCAGTTAACCACCAGCTCGCCCCGCAATCCCTGCTGTGCAAGGGTCCGGAAGAACGCGCGTTCCACCTCGACGGTCTTCCGGTAGCTGCCGAAACTCACGGAAACCGTTTCTTCAAAGGATATCAACGTCATGTTCAACCCGGTAACCGGTGAGGGCGGTGGCAGCACATCAAAGTCCCTGACAAGCCGCGCCGTTGCATCCGGCAGACGTACCGCACCCAGGTTGGAAAAGCTCGCAGTGTTGACCGCGTCTCCCCGGCGCCGGTAGAGAGTTTTCAGGATCAGATCCTTGATGAACACCGGGATCAGCCGATTGAATCGGTTCAGACGGGCAGCGACGCTCCGGGAAACCTGTTTCTGCAGGCTCCGTGTATCGAGCTGTGCCCGCAGCTGGTGATGAACGTTCCGGGCGATCTCGTCCAGCTCATACCGACCGAGGCGCTGGTCGATCTCCACCATGGCGTACACAAAGAAGTTACGCATCGTGTCGTTTCCTGTCCTGAGACGCATATCCACGGGCACGAGAATACGGATCGGTTTCCGGGAACGCCTGGACGGCGGCGGAGCCGCGAAGTACCGTTCCTGCAGAACGAACATGAAAACGGCCAGGAAGAAGTCGGTGAGCGACACGTTCATCGCCCGCGAACGCTCACGCAGATCCTGCACCCGGTACCGTCCCGTGGTGACACGGTACTGCCCGACCGGCAGCAGGGGGCCCGGAAGGTGCCACGCCGGAGCATAGCGAGGTGGATGAGGCCGTCCCGAAACGTGATACATACGGTTTGCGTCCCGCTCCTCCCAGTCCTCCGGCGGACCCGGCGAAAGCAGACCGGCCGGTTCACCACCGGTATCGCGAGGTTCCCCCGGGGAAACCCCGGCGCGTACGTGCCGATAGTGGTCCAAAAGGGTTTTAAGAAACGTGAGCGCTCCGCCGCCGTCGGTAATCGCGTGTGAGGCCTCCACGGCTATGCGGGTTCCGCGGGCACGAACGAGCACAAGAGGACGATCCGTATCGTGCCGGGGATGATCGAGACAGGGCGCCCCGTCGTCGGGAAGTACAGGAGCAGGAGAACACTCTTCCAGGTAGTACCAGAAAAACCCGCGGCGTAAACGCACGCAGAAGTACGGTGTACGTCGGTACAGCTGTGACACCGCTTCCTGCAGCGCCGGCAGGTCAACAGGCTCGTGCAAACGGGCGGAGAGGCGAAAAACGGTTGTATACCGCCGGGAGATAATCGGGGGGAAAATGAGCGCCGTCGTATCCAGAGGATACCAGGCGCGATGCGCGTCACCCGGGATTTTCATCGTCCTCTCGAATCCCGGACGCACCGGGGATTATCGGCGGCGGCGGACTTCGCCGCCGCCTGCAGAATACTCAGACGGAGAGTGCGTCCGCTACGAACGCTCAGCCCAGATCGAACTGGTCGAAGGAGTTGAGGTTCTTGAACGCCTCCACCAGGCGTTCGGCGAATCCCTTCTCACCCTCGACCATCCAGGCGCGGGGATCGATCTTCTTCTTGTTGGGCTTGTCCTCTCCTTCGGGGTTACCGATCTGAGACATGAGGTAATCGTGGTTCTTGTCCATGTACTCCCGGATCGGCCGGGTGTAAGCCCACTGCGTGTCGGTGTCGATGTTCATCTTGATCACACCGTAACCGATCGCCTCGGTGATCTTGGAGAGTTCCGATCCGGAGCCGCCGTGAAACACCAGGTCCAGAGGTTTTTCCTCGTTGATCCCCCGCTCGGTGCGGACCATCTCCTGGGAGTTCTTGAGGATCTCCGGTCGCAGCTTCACGTTCCCGGGCTTGTACACACCGTGAGTGTTGCCGAACGCTGCGGCTACGGTGAACTTACCCAGCGGTTTCAGCACATCGTACGCTTTGAGCACGTCCTCGGGCTGGGTGTAGAGCTTGGAGGAATCCACGCCGGTGTTGTCCACACCGTCTTCCTCACCGCCGGTAACGCCGAGTTCGATTTCCAGGGTCATGTCGATCTTCGCCATGCGCTCCAGGTACTGCGCGCAGGTATTGATGTTATCCTCCAGTTCCTCTTCCGAGAGGTCAAGCATGTGCGAGCTGTAGAGCGGCTTGCCGGTCTCCTTGTAGTACGTCTCTCCGGCTTCAAGCATGCCGTCCACCCAGGGGAGCAGCTTACGGGCGCAGTGGTCCGTATGAAGGATCACGGGAACGCCGTAGAGCTCCGAGAGGATCCGTATATGGTGAGCCCCCGCGACCGCACCGGCTACGGCGCCGCGCTCATTGGTGTTATCCAGGTACTTTCCGGCGTTGAAAAGAGCGCCGCCGTTGGAAAACTGAATAATTATCGGGCTATTGGCTTGCTTCGCCGCGTACATGGCGGCGTTGATCGTAGACGATCCGATTACGTTCACTGCGGGTAGCGCGCACTGAGTCTCCTTGCAGTAAGAAAAAATTTCCTGCACCTGGTTTCCCGTGGTGATTCCGGGTTTCACTTTCATCCTGGCCATTTTATCGCTCCTATCGTAAGAAATTGGGTCCGAACTGTCACGCCATTGTATGACAAATGCCCGTGGTCGTTCAAGAACAGGTGTATCGAGTAGGAGGCGGGGTTACCACCCGCCTCAATCGACACGCACGATCAAAACCGCCCGCTATCGCCGTCGCTGGAGCGCGTGAATGATCCGCACCGCCCAGGAACGCGGCAGCCGGGGTCCGACCCACGCCCAGACCCTGGCTCCAAAACCGACCGGCACCACCGGGCGGCCCCGGCGTATCGCCGCCAGGACCCGTCGCGCCACCCGGTCCTCCGAGGGCAATCCCCGCGCTTCCCGGATACCCGCGGCGGCGTGGAACTCGCTCCGAAACGGTCCGGGACAGACCGTGACGACCCGGATTCCCCGGGGGTGCAGTTCCCGGTGCAACGCTTCGCCAAGACTGAGCACATACGCTTTGGTGGCGTAGTACACCGCCATGAGCGGTCCCGGCGTGAACGCCGCCACGGACGCAACGGTGCAGATCGTGCTCCCCGGCGTCATTTCCCGGGCAAAACGGTACACCAGGCGCGTCACGGCGGCGACGTTTACCTGAAGCATCGCCTCAAGCCGGTCCGCCGGCAGATCGGTAAACGGTCCGTGATCGCCGACGCCGGCGTTGTTAATAAGCATTCCCACGCGGGACAGGGGGATCTGCGCGGCGGCGAGCCTCTCCTGCAGGTGGTCTATCGCATCGTTGCGTCGCAGGTCCAGCGGGACCGTAAGCACCTGCACCGCTTCCAGTTGCCGGGCAAGCTCCTGAAGCGCTTCCTGGCGGCGCGCTACAAGGACGAGATTCCACCCATCCCGGGCACACCGACGCGCCAGCGCGCGTCCAAGCCCGGAGGATGCTCCCGTTATGAGCGCCCAGGAGGGAGCCCGGGGCGTAACCATCAGGTCAGCCCCGGTCGGGCTCCTCGGCGGAGACGCGGCGCAACCGATCCTTCAGTTCCGTTTCCATCTTCCGCAGTTCCACTTCCGCCTGGGCCCGCTTTTCCCGACCTTCCTTCTGTATCTGGAGCGTTTCCTCGATCGTCGAGATCAGATCGTTATTCACCTTCTGCAGCGTTTCTATCTCGACGATACCGCGTTCGCTTTCCCGAGCCACATCGACCGATCCCTGTTTGAGCATCTCCGCGTTCCGTTTCAGAAGTTCGTTCGTGGTGTCCGTAACCTTTTGCTGCAGTTCCAGCGCTTTCTTCTGCCGGAAGAGTCCCACGGCGATCACTATCTGGTTCTTCCAGAGGGGTATCGTGGTGAGCACGGAGTTCTGGATCTTCTCTACGAGCGTCTCGTTGTTACTCTGGATCAGCCGGATCTGGGGAGACGTCTGTATCGCCACCATACGGGAGAGTTGCATATCGTGGAGTTTCTTCTCAAACCGCGAGACGAGCTGGTTGAGGTCCTGCAGGCGCTGCGCGTCCGCCGGATCCTGAGAGTTGCGGGCCCGCTCCTCGAACTCCGGCAGGATCGTCGAACGCACCTCTTCCAGTTTCAGCTTGCCCGCGGCGATAAAAATATCCAGTTCCCGCAGGTAATCCATATTCTTCTCGTACAGGCTGTCCAACGTGGCGATATCCCGGAGCAGCGCCATCCTGGCCTGTTCGAGATCCCGCACTACCGTGTCGATCTGAGTCGCCAGCGACTCGTACCGTTGCAGGAACCTTGCAACCTTCCGCTTCATCCCGCCGAAGACCCGTCCGAACATCCCCGGTTCCGCGGAGAGGCTGTTCACGTCCACGTCCCGGATCGTCTGGACGAGTCCGCCCAGGATCTCGCCGGCGTGGCCGCCGTCCTTGGTCCTGACCTCCGAGAGGATCGTATCGGCGAAGTCCGAGATACGCCGCTGCGCGCCTACGCCGTACTGCACGATCGATTGCCGGTCGTTGACGTCGATCGAGGACGCCACTTCCCTGACCCGCGGCTGAAACTCCGGGTCCAGATTGTTGATATCTACCAACGAGACGGAATCACTCATATTATGTTCTCCTTCACTCACCGAGCCCCTCCATTCTGATCGTACGCTCCAGCACCCGGAGCTCCACGTCCAGGTCCATCACATCGTTCTCCAGGAGCTGCAGTAACTGCTTGTCGTAGGCACTGCGAATCGTATCGAGGCTTGCCTCGGCACGCTCCAAGGCGTCGGTCATCTCCGGGGTACGGACCGAGCGGTTGGATAATGAGACGTACCGGTCCACCACCTTGATAGTGGCATCCATGTAATAGTCCAGAAAGTTGCGGGATTTGCGCAGATCCGCCGGGTCCTGTCGAATCTCGCTGAGGATGCGGGCCGCCGCGTCGCAAACACCGTTCGCTTTACCGCGGATCCTGGGGTCGCCCACGCGGGCCACGGTTTTCCGCAGCTCCACGAGTTTCCGTGAACCGGTGGTGAGCGCCTCGTCAAACTCCTCGGGACTGATCCCGAGCGCCGTCAGGTCCTCGGCGATACTGTCCAGATAGGAGGCATTCTCGCCTGGTACAGTCCGGTGGGAATCCCGGTGGACGCCGCTGAGTCGACCGGAACGCCCGCCTCCGGTGATGCGTCGCCGGGCACGGTAATCGGTGATCCGATCCCGGACCCGTTGCGGCCACGACTCCCCCACGGCGGTGATCCCTGTATAAGCAAACCCCGTTACGATAAGAGAACCGATCAGACCCAGATCAAGTACACCCCAGGTCATGAAGAAAACCAGGGCCGCTCCAAACGCGGCCAGCGCTTTGTTCATCGAGTAACGCCTCTCTCCGAAGAGAATACACCACGCCGGGGCGCTTCGCCACCCGGTACGCGTGTTCTCAAAGTCCCAGTTCCACTATGGAAACGCTCTCGCGTCCGAGTTCTTCCAGGCCCGTCTCGCCACCGAGCACGGATACCCTGCCTTCGGAAAAGTGGTCCCGGAGCAGGGTCGCGGCTTTCCGTATCGCCCCGGGGGTCACCGCGCGTAACCGGTCATGCAGTTCCTGCCGTAGTTCATCGTCGATTCCGATCAGGCGCCGGCGAAAGTTCATGTATCCCGCATCCCGCGGTGTCAGTGGGCGAAGCTCCCGGCCGAGGACGCTCACCTTCCCCAGGTCCAGCGACTCTTTGGTCACACCCGCCCGGGAAACTTCCTCCAGGGCAAACCGGTACGCCTCAAGAGTACGGGCGCTGTGGGGATCGCGGTAACTGGCCAGGCCGAAGAGTCCCTCGGCGGTCCGACTCTGGGCGAACGCCCCATAGGCTCCGCCTTCCATACGGATCTTCTCCCAGAGCAAGCCCGTTCGCAGCAGGTGCGCCAGCAGATCCTGCGCCGCCGCCAGGGGATCGCCGAACGGTACGCCCCGTACGACCGAGGCGACGTAGGATACACCTGCGGACGTGAGCAGGTATTCCCGGGCAGCCGCGTCCGGGGCGGGAGAGACCTCTACCCCGATCTGCCCGGTATCACCACTCGCGCTACTACGCTTCCGTTTCCTTTTCCCGGTTCCGCGTCGTTGGCGCACCGTGGCGATCAGCTCCGGAATCCACGCAATCAGGTCGTCCAGCTCCTGCGAGTCCCCGGTGACGTTCACCGTCGCCCGGTCCGGATCAAGAAGTTCAGTCGTGAGCTTTGCCAGATCCTCCGCAAGGGCGGAAAGATCCTCCTGGAGAAACGTCCGGAGATGCTGCAACTGCGTGATACCGTTCATCCCCTCTTCGAGCGCGATCAAACCGTGAAGTCCCATGCCGGCGCGGAGCCCCGCAAAGTAATGACCGCTCGGGATTATCGCCCCTATCATATCCTGAATCATCTCTTCCAGGATCTGCCGCAGGCGACCGGCATCGGAGAAATCGATTTCCCGGAATAGACGCTGTAAGAGTTCCGCCCCGTCGCGCCACGCCCTGGCAAGAACCTTCAGACGGACCACAAACAGTCGCCTGATCCGGGAAAGGTCCCGCAGGTGCGTCTGGTTGCTGATATACACCGAGAGGCCGCCCGTCTTGAGGCGGATCTCACGGTTGAACCGGTCAAAGGGCACGCCGGGAACGCCCACTTCCGTAAATGCACCGCCCAGGAGATTGAGAAGTGCTTCCTGCCGCGGATCAAGTACGCCGAAGTCAAACGCCAGGTCCAGGTACAGAATACCGTTGGTGGTGTCCCGGTGTCGGTACAAGGTCGTACCCCCGGAAAGCTCGCTGGTCTCAAAGGGAATCCGGTGTATCTCCCGGGGAATATCTTTCGGCTTCAGAAACGGTATTTTCTTCAGTTCCCGCGGATCGTCCGGTTCACGCTGTAACGTCTCGAGAGCGGCGTTTTTCTCTTCCAGTCGGCGACGTTCCTCCGGGGAGAAACGCTCCGCCCGGCGATCCAGGAGTTCCCGCAGATGGGAGTTCTCCCGGCGCAACTGATCCGGATCGGGACGAACGATCACGGTTGAACGGTGATCGTTGTCCAGGAGGAGTTCCCGCATCAACGTCTCGAACAAACGAGGATCACGACTCAGGCGTTTTCGCAACGCGGTGAGATCGTCGCTGAACCGCAATGCTGAAGCCGGCGACCCTCCGTACATCCAGGATCGAAGGGCACGGTTCATGACGCGCATTCCGTTGGGGCCGCTCTTCTGTTCCCGGTGGCGGAACTCAACGCGCCGCAATGCGCCTTCCACCAGATCCTCGTCGAGCCCCCGGGTTGCAAGGTCCCGCAGCGTATCGAGCGTAAGTGCTTCGATCGCGTGGCGATGCTCCGGATCGGTACCGCGCAACCCCACGGAGAACACCGCCTGCCGAAGATCCGTTTCCAGCCCGAACACCGGCGAAAGATCCTGCCCGAGACCACTGTCGATCAGTGCTTTGGCAAGGGGGGATCCGCTATGTCCCAACAGGATCTCCGCGAGAACGGAGGTGGCAAGCAACCGCCGGGAATCGGATACGGGGAAGAGCAGCCAGTTGAGCGTGACGGAACTGCGACGTTTCAGGTCATCCGCGGTCTCCGAGGGATAGGTGGTCTCGAAAACCTTCGGCTCGTCCCACCGGGGCTGATCATCGAGAACCATGTACGTCTGGCTCTTCTCGTATTCCGCAAGAAACTCCCGGTGGAGAAAATCCAGGTACTCCTCCGCGGGAATATCCCCGTACAACAGGATCCTCGCGTTGGACGGATGGTAATACCGCCGGTGGAACGCGATAAAACGCTCCCACGTAAGCGCCGGGATCGCGGTGGGATCACCGCCGGAATCGTGGCGGTAGATCGTATCCGGGAAGAGCGACTGATAGCATTTCTCCGCGGCGATCGAATCGTGACTGGAGTAGTTGCCTTTCATCTCGTTGTAGACGATTCCCGTTAACTGAAGCGCACCCTGCTCGTCAAAGTGCAGACGATGTCCCTCCTGTCGGAACATCTCCTGCTTCAGAAGCGGACGAAACACCGCGTCGCCGTAGACCTTCATCATGTTGAAGAGGTCCTGCTTCACGGGACTCGCCGCGGGGTACACCGTTTTGTCCGGGTAGGTCATCGCGTTGAGGAACGTGTTTACCGAACCCTTCAGAAGCTGCAGAAACGGATCCTTCACGGGAAACCGTCGGGATCCACACAGAACGGTATGCTCCAGTATATGCGCTACACCGGTATCATCCTCCGGAAGCGTGGCAAAGGCAAAGGCGAAGAAGTTCTCCGGATCGTCGTTCTCCAGGTGAAATATCTGCGCTCCGCTGCTGCGGTGCCGGTACAGCGTGCCGCTGCCGTTAAAATCCGGCAGATCCCAGGACTGAAGTTTTGCGTACACGCTGTTTTCAGCCATCGTTAATCGTTCCTCAGGAGTGGTCCCGGCCAGCGGTCCACCGCACCGAAGTCATAAACCTGGCTGAACTCCATCGCGCGCAAGATCTCCGCCGCCTGGGCGCTGCGGTTACCCGTGCGACAATACAGAACCACCGGGCGTGTCCGGTCGGTCTCCGCCAGAGCGGACTGAATAACTCGATAATCTATATTCACTGCCCGGGGAATGTGACCGGTGGAGAACTCCGCCGCGGTGCGGACGTCCAGGAGGAGAAAATCTTCATGCGCCTCTTCCACGAGGCGGGCCAGGACTTCAGGATCCCGCGGGTCGCCGTGCTCGGTGATCCGCTCCGTCGGCACCGCCGCAACCGCCGCCACAGCGACCGCCACGCCGATTACCAGGAGGTTCAGAAAAGTGCTTCTGGTCATGCCGATAGAATCGCATCATCCGGGGTATTACGGCAACCACCGGATGCAGCCGCTGCGACCCGACCGGCCGCTACTCTTCGGGTAACAGGTCACACGCCTCGAGCTCCAGGGGCTCTCCTTGCGTGAGGACGACCTCCGTACCACACACGGTGAATTCCACCTCGTTTCCTTCAAGGAGTTCGAACGCGTATGACTCGTGCGAGAACGTCGCTCGTATTCTGTTGTCCCGGTACCGGAGGCGGAATGTAAGGCTTCCCCAGGACGAGGGCAGGCGCGGATCAAAGGAAAGCGCCCCGTCGTAGTTGCGCATGCCCGCAAACCCGTAGATGATCGACATCCACACGCCACCGGTGGATGCTATGTGGGCACCGTCCACGACGTTACCCGCTACGTCCGCCAGGTCCATGAACAGCGCGTAATGGAAGTACTCCAGAGCCTTCTCCTCGTACCCGATCTCGGCGGCAAGGATCGACTGCACGCACGCCGAGAGAGAAGAGTCACCGGTCGTGAGCGGATCGTAATAATCAAAGTTGCGGCGCTTGTCCTCCAGGGTGAACTCGTCCCCCAGGAGAACCAGGGCCAGCACTACGTCGGCTTGCTTGATAACCTGGTGTCGGTAAATCACGAGCGGGTGGAAGTTCAGCAGCAGCGGGTATTTTTCTATCGGTATACCGGCAAAGTCCCACCGCTCCTTCTCTAGGAAGTTCTGGTCCTGCGGCAGAATTCCCCGCTCCGTATCAAAGGGGATGAACATCGCGTCCGCGATCTGGTCCCAGAGTTCGCACTCCTCCGCGCCGAGTTGTGTCTCATGGACGAGATGTGCGTACGCGTCGGGCCGTTCCTTCTTCAACCGTCGGACCATACGCGCGGCAAACCGCAGGTTTGCCCGGGCCATGAGGTTGGTGAACGTGTTGTCGTTTACCACGGTGGTGTACTCGTCGGGACCGGTCACGCCATGGATGTGAAAATCACCGGTATCCGGGGCGAAGAAACCCAGGTGCGTCCACATACGGGCGGTCTCCACCAGGATCTCCGCTCCTACTTCCGCCACAAGATCAAAATCGCCGCGCGCGTCCAGGTAGTGCCGGATCGCGTAGGCGATATCCGCGTTGATATGGTACTGCGCGGTACCCGCGGCGTAGTACGAGGAAGCCTCCTCACCGTTTATCGTCCGCCAGGGAAAGAGAGCGCCCGCCTCCGAGAGCTCCTGCGCCCGCTCGCGCGCCATGTCCAGCATGGAGTGGCGGAATCGCAGGAGGTTACGGGATATCCGCGGCTCGGTATGGGTAAGAAAAGGAGTAACGTAAATTTCGGTATCCCAGAAATAGTGCCCCTCGTACGCCTGTCCAGTAAGTCCCTTCGCGGGAATACCGGTCGTCTCCGCCCGGGCCGACGCCTGGCAGAGTTGAAAGATGTTCCACCGGATCGCCTGCTGCACCTGCGGCTCCGCGTCGACCTCCACGTCCGCGTGCTCCCAGAACTCGGTCAGAAACACACGCTGCCGTTCCGCCACGTGCTCGTAGCCGTCCCGCACCGCGCGGTCCAGCGTACGCTCCGCACGGTCCACCAGTTCCACCGGCGGTACCGACCGGGAGGTGTGGTACGTGAAGAACTTGGTGATACGGATCGGTACGTCCGGACGGGCATCGATCGTGTATACCACCTTGCCCAGGTCCTCGCTCCAGGTTCGCTGCATCTGCCAGGCGTTGTCCGTCTCGATTACGTGGTCCATTCCGGCTCCCAGAGACATGCGGGAATTGGTCGTGCGATATCCGGTAATGGTCCGCATATCCCGCTCCACGTGGTGCTTCGCGTTGAGCACGCGATCGGAAAACGCCCGGGCGCGGCGGGGGTCGGAATCACCGTTCCCGTTGTGGGGTTCATCGGTGGCGTAACTATCCTGCCGGTTCAGAAGCTGCGAGGAGATCACCACCGGTGCCGCCGTATCCAGGGTCACCTCGAAACTGATCACCCCCAGGTGGCGATACTCCAGGGAGACCAGGCGACGTGACTTGATATAAACCTGCTTCCCCGCCGGTGAAGACCAGTGCAGATCCCGCTTGAGCACGCCTTCACGGAAATCAAGCTCCCGTCGGTATTCCACGAGCCGTGCCGTGGGAAGGTACAGTGGTTCGTCGTCGACATACAATTTGATCAGCGTCGCGTCGGGGACGTTCACGATCGTCTGCCCGGTCCGGGCAAACCCGTACGCCTCCTCGGCGTGTACGATCGGCCAGGTCTCGTGAAAACCGTTGCAGAAGGAAGCGGACTCTATCGCGGGGCGTCCCTCCTCGAGGATACCCCGGACACCGATAAACCCGTTAGCCAGGGCAAAGATAGTCTCGGCGTTTCCCATCCAGGAAGGAGCAAAGGCGGTTTCCACGATCGCCCATTCCTCGGATGGATAGATGTGCTCGGGCAGCAGCTCAAACTTTCTTGGGATCATGCGCCTATCCTCCTGGAAACGGCGTTACACCGAGTTTGCAGTATCCTATCAGGACCTGTCCGGATGGGAAAGAAAAAAGTCGGCATAAACCGTCAGAATTTCTCCCGCCGCGGCGCACGCCGCGGGAAAAGGCAGCCGCCTGTCCCCGGAGACCTCATCGGAGATGTACCGTAGAATGCTCCAGGGAACACCCGCCCGGTGGAGAACGGTCCCCCAGGCGGCGCTTTCCATGTCCACCGCCTCGGCGCCGGCGATCCGCTCCTGCCACACACGGGGCAACTCCTGCCGCAGGCGAGCATCGAGAAAACAGTCACCGGAGAGAATCAATCCCGTTCCTACAACCAGGGGGATATCTTCCGGTGTCGAAATCTGCGCCGACAACAGGGCCTCCTCCAGAAGCGACTGCGAGACCGCCCGGTTCGGCGATGCAGCTTCCAGGTTCGGCGCGGCACCGCGATGCAGGACGCCCGCGGGAATACCAAGTCCGGTAAGGTCCACGTCGTAGAACCCGACCGACCGGGCCAACACCACCGTCCCGGCGCCGGCGACGATCCCCCCGGCGATCCCCCCGGCAAACACCACCGGCGGATTCACGCGTTCCAATAGGGAGGTGATCCCCAGGGCCGCGTCTATCGTGCCCGGACCGGTGCAGACCGCCGCCAGGCGGCGACCCCCGGGAGAAACGCCCCGGTAGATCCGGCCCGGTTCCGGACGCCCCACACCCCATCGGGCGGTGACCGGCGCGAGTTCCAGCGGGAGCGCCGTCACAATCGCCGCCTCCAGCGCCGGATCTTCCATCGGCCGCGCCTCGCCGATCATTGCGGACCGGGAAAGCCCTGCGAACCGGGCGAATCCGTCCCGTGCGACTCATCGAACGCGTCCAGGGCCAGGCGCAACCGGTTGAGCCCTTCCTCCAGCCGTCCCGGAGACGTCGCAAAGTTGAGGCGCATGTGCCCCTCCCCCTCCGGTCCGAACTGGCGACCCCGGGAAAGCCAGACCCCGTGATCCCGGGCGACCTCATCAAAACGTTCCGACGCTCCCGCTACCTCCGCCCATCCGGGTCGTCGGCGGAAGTCGATCCACGCGATGAACGTTCCTTCCATGCGGTAAACCGCGATACCGGGCTCGCGCGTCAACTGTTCCAGGACTGTCCGGTAGTTCCCGTAGAGAACCTCCCTGATCTCGTCCAGCCATGCCGCGCCGTGGCGGTAGGCTGCGTCCGCCGCGGTGATCGCCAGCAGGTTTGACATGTCCTGCTTGCGCGCGTGGAGAAGCCGCTCCAGGTCGCGACGGTCTCCTTCGCGCGGAACGACGGCAAACGCCGTGGGGAGGCCGGGAATATTGAACGTCTTGCTCGGCGAGAGCAGCGCCACGCGGGCAGGACCGTCGGAACCACCGGAACCGCGGCCGGAGCCTCCGACCGCGTCCACGCTCAGCCACGGCACAAACCGTTCCCCTGGGAAGAGCAGGTCCGAGTGTATCTCATCGGAGATAACGACCACGCCGTGCCGGTCCGCCGCATCGGCGATCACCGCGAGTTCGTCCCGCGTCCAGACCCGGCCTCCCGGGTTGTGCGGAGAACAGAGCAGGAGCATCGCGCACCCGCGCAGGACCGACTCCATCCGTTCCGTGTCGATCACGTGTCGCGGTCCCGTTGGTGAGGTTTCCACCGCAAGCGGTATCCGTTCCACCCGGCGTCCGAGATCCTGCACTACGTCAAAGAAGGGGAAATACACGGGGGAGAAGATCGCCACACCATCGCCGGGCTGCGTCCACTCCTCCACCATGAGCGAGATCGCGGGCATAACGCCGGGAACGACCACGAGGTGCTCCGGCGGTACCTCCCAGCCGTTTCGTTCACGCTGCCACGCGCAGAACGCCTCCCGGAACGTCCCGGGGACCGCGGTGTACCCGAACACGGGATGGTCCAGGCGTTCGCGAAGCGCCGTCGTAATCTCCGGTGCCACGGGAAAGTCCATATCCGCTACCCACAGGGGTATCTCCCCGTCTCGAGCCAGGTCCCATTTGTACGAATCGGTGCCGCGTCGATCCGGCAGATCCTGCATGTTCATGGAAACAGTGTTTCAGTCGTCGTCGATTTCGTCCAGCGGGCTCGGAGGACTCCCCTTCCCACCGCTCCGGAAAAACTCGTCCTCCAGCCGTTCCAGTTCCAGATCATCCAGTTCATCCGCGTCGTACGGATCTTCTATGTAGGACTCACCGAATCGCTCCGCCCACTGGTCGCCCTCCAGGTCGTCGAACGAATCAATATCACGGTCCTCGATCAATTCTTCTTCCTGGTCGAGCTGGTCCTCGAGACTTTCCAGATCGTCCTCGAAATCCATCATACTCCAAGCATACTCCGCGACGTTGTTCCGTGCCAGACTTTTTGTTTAATCTTCGAAATATGACCAGAGGCAACGAACGCTCACGAGGACGTCCCGCAACCCCACAAGGCGCGTCGATCGACACACTTCAACGCCGGGCGGAGATACTCCGCCGGATCCGATCGTTTTTTGACGGGCGGGGTTACCTCTCCGTTGAGACGCCACAGCTCGCACCCGTACCGATACCGGAAGCGCATATCGAACTCTTTCCCGTTCGCGCCGTACAGGAGGGACAGTTTGGAGCCGACCTTTACCTTCTGCCGTCTCCGGAAGTGTACCTGAAACAACTCCTCGCCGCGGGATCGGGCAACCTTTACGAGATCACCCATTCCTTCCGCAACGCCGAATCCCGGGGTCCCCAGCACAACCCGGAGTTCACGATGCTCGAATACTATACGGTGGACGCGGACAGTACCGATTCGCTCGCGATCACAAAGGAGCTGCTGCGGGAACTGGGGGAAACCGCTCCGGTGGAGGAACTCTCCATGCAGGAAGCGTGGGAGCGCTGCACCGGGATCGACCTGGCCGCCACCCTGGCGGGTCCAGCCCGGGAAAACCGGGAGAACCTGGCCACCGAGATCCAGGAACGGAGTCTTGCACAGACGATCCGG
>SLRR01000258.1 GCA_007130865.1 Spirochaeta sp.
GCGGGTCTCGAGCCGGTGTTCGTACTCTGGAACGAACCGGAGGAACGGCTGCGGGCGCTCGATGCGTACGTCCTTGCCGGGGGCTTCTCCTACGAGGATCGAAGTCGCTCCGGCGTGATCGCAGCGCTGGACCCGGTGATGACCGTGATCGCGGAGGAGAATCGTCGCGGCAAGCCGGTGATGGGAATCTGCAACGGTGCGCAGATCCTGGTGGAATCCGGGCTCGTTCCCGGCGAGGGTGGGCCACCGGTGGCGCTCACCACCAACAAGCGTGTGCGGGACGGACGGATCCTGGGGACCGGTTTCTACAACGCCTGGGTCACGCTTCGGGCGGAACGCTCCGCATCGCCGCCGGAACCGGGCGGTGCTGAACCACGCGATAGTGATCTACGTGATAGTGATTTGCGCGATGGTGATCTACGTGATGGTGATTCGCCCGTTGCTGAACCACGCGATAGTGATCATCGCGACGCCGATTCATCCGGTACCGCGAGACCGCAGGTGTTCACCTCCGTTTTCAACTCGGGAGATCTGATCCGGATTCCCGCAGCGCACGCGGAAGGTCGGTTCGTAATGTCCGATGAAGCGCTGGCGGAGATCGAACTCCACGGACTCGTGGCGTTCCGGTACGCCGACGATACCGGGCGAGCGGATCCGGAGTTTCCCGTGAACCCCAACGGGTCCCGGGGGAACATCGCCGCTCTGACCAGCTACGACGGTACGGTCATGGCTATCATGCCGCACCCGGAACGTACTGACCGGGGAAACGGGATTTTCACCTCTTTGCGATGCTACCTGGAGACGCGCGTCCCCGGGGAAACCGCCGACGAGTCCGCGCGGAAAGCAGCCGACGACTCCGTCGGCTATCGCCCCGGCGGCTACCGAACGGCCGCGAGACAGGATGCGCCGGCCTCGCACCCGGCGGGTACCTCGCTCTTGACGTCGGTTACGCACCAGGCGCCGGCCGCGCCTCCGACTCCGGCCTCGCTCTCGAAATACCAAGCGGCACCGGGTGCGCAGGAAGTTTTGGTGAAGCTTATCATCACGGACAACACCGCCGTGAGCGTGGAGAACGCGCTCGCGCACCGCGGAATCGACGCGGAGATCCGCCGGTACGTCCACTGGGAGATCGGTCTCGACCGGAGCCTCTCCCGAGAGCGGCGGGAGGAGCTCCTGAAGCGGATTCACGCTGCGGGCGAACTCTACAACGACAACAAGGAGCGGCCCCTGGCCGCGCCCGGAGCTGCAGGCGGTCCCGCTCCCGGTGACGCGTTCGGTGACTCACTCGGCAACTCGTCCGGCGACGCCCCCGATGCCTCCGCATTCGCCCTGCTCGTGCGGGAACGGGAAGACGTGGCCGGTACGCGGGTGCGTCAGGCCCTGGTGGACTGGTTCGGCTGCGATGGTCTTGCCGATCTCAAACGCGGCATTCTCTGGACGATACGTGCACGCCGATCCGACCGGGACGAGACGGTCCAAGCGGTGCTGCAATCGAATATTCTCATGAATCCCGTAGCACAGGAGGGTCTATTGTATGGGTAGCACCAAGAGAAGGCAGGACGCCGATCCCGGCACGACAGATTCGGTACGATCAGGCCGGGAAGAGACCTACAAGAAACGGATCCGTTCCGCGATCCCGGAGTGTCTCGTGGAGACCGGTCTTGCCCTGCCGGAGAAGAAGCGCGGCAAGGTGCGGGACCAGTACCGACGCGACGACACGCTCGTACTGATCACCACCGACCGACAGAGCGCGTTCGACCGAGTGCTCGCTTCGGTGCCGTTCAAGGGGCAGGTGCTCAACCTTACGAGCGCCTGGTGGTTTGAACAGACTCGGGAGGTGATCCCCAACCAGGTTCTCTCGATCCCGCACCCCAACGTGACCGTGGCTCGACGGTGCGAGCCTTTTTCGATTGAGTTTGTGGTGCGAGGGTACATTACGGGGTCCACCGAGACCTCCCTCTGGACGGTGTACAATCGCGGGGAGCGCACGTACTGCGGGATCACCTTTCCCGAAGGCCTCCGGAAGAACCAGAAACTGGACACGCCGGTCCTTACCCCCACCACGAAGGAGGAGCACGACCGGCCGATCTCACCGGCGGAGATCCTCGACGAGGGATGGATGTCCCGGGAGGACTGGGATTACTGCAGTTCCAGGGCGCTCGAACTCTTTGAACGGGGGCAACAGATCGCCCGTGACCACGGCCTGATCCTGGTGGACACCAAGTACGAGATGGGTTGCGACGCAGATGGTACGATACGGCTTATCGATGAGATCCACACTCCTGATTCCAGCCGTTACTGGATCGCCGATTCCTACGAGGAGCGTTTTTCCGCGGGGAAGAATCCGGAGAATATCGACAAGGAGTTCCTGCGGCAATGGTTTGTGGACAACTGCGATCCCTACCGCGACGAGGTGCTCCCGGAAGCTCCGGAGGAGCTGATCGTGGAGCTGGCGTTCCGGTACATCACGCTTTACGAGCGGATCACCGGGCAGGATTTTCCCTTTCCGGACGAACGTCCGGCGGTTACGCTGCAGTCCCTGCAATTGTAGTTCGGGTTTCCCACGAGTGGTCGGACCGGCCGGATCGGTCCGACCCACTGTAGCGTGTGTTTGGACAAGACGGATAGAGTCATACGAGGAGGAGGCAGATATGAAAATCAAGGTAGTTTTCATCATGGGTTCGGAGTCGGATTCGTCCCACGCGGATACGATAGCCCGACATCTGGACGAGTTCGATCTGGAGCACGTCCGATACGTTGCGTCGGCACACAAGCAGCCGCGCCGTGTCCTGGAGATCCTGGAGTCACACAAGGACGACGCGGTGGTGTTTATCACGATCGCCGGGCGGTCCAACGCGCTCTCCGGTTTCGTAGCGGCCAACAGCGAGCATCCGGTGATCGCCTGTCCGCCTTTCGCGGATAAAACCGACATGCTCGTCAATATTCACTCCACCCTGCAGATGCCGAGCAAGACGCCGGTGCTCACAGTGATCGACCCGGGGAACGCTGCGCTGGCGGCGCACCGGATCGCCTCGCTCGCGACGCGTCGGGCCTGACGCGATGTGTGGGATCGTCGGCATCTATTCCCACAACCAGGTGGCTCCGGATCTGTACGACAGCATGATCCAGCTGCAGCACCGGGGACAGGACGCGGCGGGGATCATAACCTGCGACGTACAGTTTCACGTGAAGAAGGGGATCGGTCTCGTACAGGATATTTTTGAACAACGCCACATGGAGCGTCTCCGCGGTCCTGTCGGTATCGGGCATACCCGGTATCCCACCAGCGGTTCCCGTACGGACGACGAGGTGCAGCCCCTCTGGACGAGCGTTCCCAACGGGATCGCTTTTGCCCACAACGGGAATATCGTCAATTACCGGGAAATGCGCCGGGAGGTACAGGAGAATCGGAAGCGATACCTCAACTCCTACAGCGATTCCGAGATGCTGATGCAGCTTTTTGCCGACGAGCTGCACCGGTGCATCGGATCGGAACCGGACCGGTCGATCTCCGACGAGGCGTTCTTCCAGGGACTTTGCGACTCCGCGGAGGAGATGTTCCGCAGCGTGGAAGGCGCGGTCTCCGCCGTGATGATTATCAAGGACCGGGGGCTTGTGGCGATCCGGGATCCCCACGGGATCCGTCCCCTCGTGTACGGCCGGCGGGAGGTGACCGCGGAAGCGGCGGACCATATTTTTGCATCCGAGGATGCGATGTTCTACATGCTCGGGTTCAACCGCGTGCGTGATGTCCAGCCCGGTGAGATCGTCTTTGTATCCCGGGACCGCCGGGTCTACTCCCGGCGGCTCCGGGCAGGGCGGTTCACGCCGTGTATATTCGAGTACGTTTATTTTGCCCGACCCGACGCTATGCTGAACAACGTCAACGTCTACCGGTCGCGCCTGCGCATGGGGCAGAACCTGGGCAAGCTCTGGCTGCGAACGTACCCGGAGATCAAGCCGCACGTGATAATCCCCGCCCCGGCCACGTCCAATACGATGGCTCTTTCCATGGCGCGGGAACTGGGTGTGAACTACTCCGAGGGTCTCTACAAGAATCCCTTCATCGGCCGAACGTTTATCATGCCCGACCAGGCGCAGCGCCGGCAGTCGGTACGGTACAAGCTCTCGCCGCAGGAGCTGGAGATTCGGAACAAGGACGTGCTAATCGTGGACGACAGTATCGTCCGCGGTACCACCAGCAAGGAGATCGTCCACATGGTGCGGGAGTTCGGTGCGCGGCGGGTGTATTTCGCCTCCGCCTGTTCTCCGGTGGTGCAGCCCTGTTACTACGGCGTGGACATCCCCACCAGGGAGGAGCTGATAGCGTCCAGGATGAGCGAAGCGGAGATCCGGGAGTATCTCGGCGCGGATCTTCTGCTTTACCAGACCGTGGAGGATCTGGTTGAGGCGGTTACGCGCAAAGGCGATCACCAGATCGATACCCCCTGCACGGCGTGCCTGGGTGGCACCTATATCCACGAGGAGGACCGGGATCCGGAGCTGGGGCTCGGTGACCCGGTACAGACCCCCACCTCCGATGGAACGAAGGAGCTCCCATGACGATCCTGATCGTAGGCTCCGGTGCGCGGGAGCACGCTCTTGCGGCCACGCTCGCCCGGTCCGATGAGAGTCCGTCGCTGTACTGCCTTGGAACGCACAGGAATCCCGGGATCGAAGCGCTCTGCGCCGAACCGATCACGGTGGGGGACATTACCGATACGGTCGCGGCGGTACGGGCAGCCCGGGACTGTACGGCGGACCTGGTCTGTATCGGGCCGGAGGCTCCTCTCGCGACAGGTGTTACCGACGCGCTCGAGGACGCGGGTTTTCCCGTGGTGGGTCCGCGACAGGAACCGGCGCGGATCGAGACGAGCAAGTCCTTCTGCCGGGATCTTCTCCACCGGGTATGTCCCGAGGCGATTCCCACCTATTTTACCGTCACGAACGAGAAGGAGGCGGCAGCGGCCCTGGAGCGGCTGGGCGACGCGTACGTGGTCAAAGCGGACGGTCTTGCCGGAGGAAAAGGCGTCAAAGTAGCGGGGGACCACCTCCACTCGCGGGAGGAAGCGCTTGCCTATTGCCGGGAGGTGCTGGCCGATTCCTCCCGGGTAGTGATCGAGGAGAAACTGATCGGCCAGGAGTTCTCGCTCCTCTCGTTCACCGACGGGTACTCCTGCCTCCACATGCCGGCCGTGCAGGATCACAAACGGGCGTACGCCGACGACCGGGGTCCCAACACGGGCGGAATGGGGAGTTACTCCGACAGCGACGGGTCGCTGCCCTTTCTCGGGCGGCAGGATGTGGCGGTAGCGCAGCGCCTCAACGAGCGGGTCGTCCGCGGAATCCGGGACCAGACGAGCGTGCCCTACCGGGGAATTCTCTACGGTGGATTCATGGCCGGCGTCCGGGGTCCGGCGATCGTCGAATACAACGCGCGCTTCGGCGATCCGGAAGCGCTCAACCTGTTGCCTCTGTTGGAAACGGATCTGATCGAGATCTTTCGGGCGATCGTGAGCGGTACGCTGGATCGCACGGAGGCGCGTTTCACGCCGGCTGCGTCGGTGTGCAAGTACCTGGTGCCTCCGGGTTACCCCGAGTGCGGTGAGAAGGGGCTGGTGCTGGACCTGCCGGAGGAGTGGTACTCACCGCCCGCCGGCGGCCATACCCGCGGCACGGACGGTGAGACGTCGCCGGGGAAGACTTCGCTCTTCCTCGGCTCGGCGGCGCTTCGGGACGGCCGGTTGGTAACCGAAGGGTCCCGGACGCTGGCGGTGACGGGAACAGGGGAGAACCTGGAGACGGCGGAGCGGGGGGCGGAATCGGTGATCGACGCGCTGCGTCTGCCGCTGACGCACCGCCGCGATATCGGCACACGGGCGTTGATCGACAAGCGGATCGCCCACATGCGATCTATTCGGAGTAATCCTCTGCGGGTTGGAGTACTCGGATCCACCCGGGGCACCTCGGTGCAACGACTCATCGAGGAGGCGGAGACGTTTCAGATACCCGCGTCGATCGAGGTGGTCATCACGGACCGGGAACACGCGCCGATCCTGGAACGGGCGGCCAGGCACCGGATTCCGAGCCATTTTCTCGATCCGCGGACCGCCGACGGCACAAGAAAGCCCCGTGAAAGATACGACCGGGACCTGGTGGAGATCCTTAACCGGTATCGAGTCGACCTGGTGCTCTGCGTCGGTTTTATGCGCATACTCTCGGAGATGTTCTGTGATGCCTTCCACGAACGGGCGCTAAACGTGCACCCTTCGCTCTTGCCGGAGTTTGCCGGAGGAACGGATATGGACGTACACGCCGCGGTTATCGCTTCCGGACGAGATGTAACGGGGTGCACCGTCCACTACATCACACCGGAGGTGGACGCCGGGCCGATTCTGGTGCAGTCCTCCTGTGCCGTGACCCCGGTGGACACACCGGAGACGCTCAAAGCGCGCGTCCAGACGCTGGAAGCGGCCGCCCTGGTTGAAGCGGTGGAACGATTTCGGGCATTATCCTTTTCAGACGAAGGAGCTCGAAAATGAAGCATTTATTAACATTCTTATTAATTATAACCGGAACAGCCGGCGTATATGCCCGGGGATTGGACTTTCTTCCGGAGGAGGCTCGTGCAGCGGTAGACACGGTGGAGCGCGCCCGGGAAGCCTGGGAGCAACGGCGGAGCGAGGTGGTGGCACAACTGTCAATTCAACCGTGGGAAGAAGAAGAGGAATTTGCCCGGCGGGTAGAGCGAGCGATTGAGCGTGGAGCAGGGCGCGAACACCGATATCTCGAATTCCAGCTGAACGAACTGCGTCGTCATTCCTTTGTGGTGGAATCGGATCACGTGGAACTGGTGCCGGAGGCGCACCCCGATCGGGGTAACCCCTGGTTTCTGAACGTACGGACCGACCTCGGCTTCCTGCCGGAGCCGGACGTGTTTACCGTGGCTGTACAACCAAAGGTTCGGGACGATACCCCACGGGAACATGGAGATCTTGCCCGGGCGATCGAGCAGGGATCGCTCGGTGGGCGGATAGTCTTCAGTATTTCCGGTTACCGGGACGGGACGTATCGTATGCGTTTGGACCGGATCTCTCTTCTCGATACTTCCCATGCCGGTCCGGCCTTCGCGGAGGTCTCGATGAACCGGTTCTATCTCTTCGGTCGCGATATGGCGATTACTACTCCCCGTTTCGGGGGTCGTGTGACCTTTGAGGATCGGCGCGTACCGGACGAGTTCTCCTATTTTGGCGACGCCGAATGGACGGTCACGTCGGCGCAGTCGTTTTCCGGTGACCATTCGCTACGAGCCGGCGGTATAGGTCATTACGAAATATCCGGTTTGCGATACACCGTAACTGTACCGGGCGGGGCCGAGACGGCAAGAGTTCGTTTTGCGGTCCGGACTTCTACAGAATCTTACTACGACGACCTCACGTTTATCGTAGACGGTAGTCCCCTCGATACGTGGTCCGGTTTTCTCGACTGGAAAGAGGTCTCTTTTGACATATCCCTGGACGGACGCGGAGTCATGGAGCTTGTCTGGCAATACGCCAAGGATGGAAGCGTGAGTGAAGGTGACGACACCGTTTGGATCGACGATATCCGCGTTGACTTCGAATAGGTTGTGGGCTCGCTGATATCGGGGTAAAATCACCAGTTCCCGAGCTTAGTTGCTCTCCAGTATGTTGTTCGGTGTATCCTCCGGCAACGCGAACTGTTATATAATGTCAGGAGGCCGTTTGAAGCAAGCCACACCACCGTCGTCCAAATTTCGGGCGTTCAATTTGCGAACTATGGAGGAGTTGCCGGGCTTCGCCGCTCTGAGCGACGATGAGAGGTTTTCCATCCGGGTTGTATCCCAGGTTTTTCCCTTCCGTATAAACAGCTACGTCGCGAGCGAGCTGATCGACTGGTCGCGTATTCCCGATGATCCGATATACCAGTTGACCGTACCCCAGCTCGGGATGCTGAGACCGCAGAGTTTCAAACGTATCGCCGATCTGCTGCGGAAAGAAGCGCCCCTGGAGAAGTTGCGAGAAACGGTACGATCGATCCACGCGGAGCTGAATCCGCATCCCGCCGGGCAGGCTACGCTGAACGTGCCCTATCTTGGAACGGAACGGATGGAAGGAGTCCAGCACAAGTATCGCGAAACGGTGTTGTTTTTTCCTCAGAACGGTCAAACCTGTCATGCCTACTGCACGTTCTGCTTCCGCTGGCCGCAGTTCCTCACGGACTCGGAGGTCCGCTTTGCCGCTACCGACAGCGAGCCGCTGGTACGGTACCTGGAGCTCCACCCGGAGGTGTCGGACTTGCTTATAACCGGGGGAGACCCGATGGTTATGTCAACCCGCGCCCTGGAACGGTACCTCGAGCCGCTGCTGAACGCGGACAACAACGGGCTTACCACGATCCGGATCGGGACCAAGTCTTTGGCGTACTGGCCGTACCGATACGTAACCGACAGCGACGCCGACGACCTGATGAGACTTTTTGAGCGCATCGTGGTTTCAGGAAAGCACCTGGCGATTATGGCTCACTTCAACCATACACGGGAGTTGGAAACGCCGATCGTCAGAACCGCCATTGCCCGGATTCGAGGTACCGGCGCGGAGATCCGCAGCCAGTCACCGCTGGTCCGGCATATCAACGACGTAGCCGGTGTGTGGCGCGAGATGTGGAGCACGCAGGTCAATATGGGCATCGTTCCGTACTATATGTTCGTCGAACGGAACACCGGCGCGGCGCATTACTTCAGCGTCCCCCTGGCGCGAGCCTGGGAGATCTACCGCGCCGCGATGATGCACGTGTCGGGGCTGAGCCGCACGGTGCGGGGACCCAGTATGTCCGCCGCCCCCGGCAAGGTCGAGATCCAGGGTGTTGCCGAGGTGCATGGTGAGAAAGTGTTTGTGCTGCGCATGATCCAGGGACGCAACGCCGACTGGGTTCAACGTCCGTTCTTCGCCAAATTCGATCCCGACGCAACCTGGCTGAACGACCTGCAACCTGCGTTCGGCGAGAGAGAGTTCTTCTACGTCCCGGAGATGCATGCGCGTATCGCCGCAGCGGAGGCGCAGGAGACGGTGCTCGCCCGTGAAGCGGAACTCCGGGAAGACGAGACCTCCTTCGACACGGCGTGAGGACGCCTTCGACACCGCGTGAGCGCAGACAAGCTTGACCAGTTGTCCTCGATTGACCTACCTTTTCCTCGTATTTTTACTGTGTTTCCCTTTGGGGGCGACACTGTATCCAAAAAGGAGGACGCCATGGTGCGCAAGGTAGTGTCCCTGTTGGTAGTGGTGCTGATTCTAGTCGGCATTCCCGCGTTTGCCGCCGGTCGCGCGGAGACCGCGCCGGAAGAAGACACGTCCGCTCTGGAACGGACACCGCAGGATCCCCGGCTCTTTCAGCCCGGTCAGCTTACCGTCGGGACGGGCGATCCCGTCTATCCGCCGTGGATGTTGAATAACGACCCCGCCGGTGGTGAGGGGTTCGAGAACGGTCTCGTCTACGCGCTGGCCGCCGAGATGGGATTCGCCCCGGAAGACGTAGTCTGGGTAGGGCAGACGTTTGATCAGGCGATTGCTCCGGGCCCCAAGGCGTACGACTTCTCGATCCAGCAGATTTCCGTCACCGAGGAGCGGTCACGGATCGTGACGTTCTCGCAGGTGTACTTTCAACCGGACAAAGCGGTGGTTGCGCTTCCCGGGAGTGCCGTGGAGGGCGCCAGGACGTACGCGGACTTGCGACAGGCCCGTTGGGGTGCGACGATCGGCACCACCGACCTGGATTACCTGGAAGACATTCTCGACATTCAGAACGTAGCTGTGTACGACGACCAGGTGGGAACGTTTCAGGCACTTCAGGGAGGTCTGATCGACGCGACCGTTGTCTCGCTGCCGACCGCGCTCTTTGCTACGGCGGTGCAGATTCCGGAGGCAAATATTACGGCATTGCTGCCGGCGGACCCCAATGATCGCGGGCACGGCCTTCTCTTCGAGAAGGACAACCCCCTGGTGGAATGGGTAGACGACGCGCTGAGCGCCGTTATCGCCCGCGGTGTGGTGGACGATCTGATTGATCAATACCTCGTAGGTGACGCGGATATCGTGGAGATCAATCGTTGAGTCTGGAGCGTTCCGCGTCGACGCCGCCGAGATCTCCGGCCCCGCCGGCGCGGCAGACGCTCACTTTCAAGGAACGGTATGTACCGTTCCTGATCAGTACCGCCAGTGTGGTCGTCGTATTCGGCGTACTCTGGCGGGTCATTACGTCGGCGGAGCACTGGCCCCGGATCAAGCTGCAGTTTTTCAACCTGGACGCGATCGTGGCGGCGTTTCCCAACGTTCTGCGGGGATTCGGGGTCAATATGACCGTATGGGCGATCGCGCTGGTGGCGATCGCGGTCTGGGCCTTGGTCCTGGCGATCTTCCGGTCCCTCACGGGGCCGTGGTTTGCTCCGCTCCGTGTCTTTGCGATCCTTTACATCGATCTCCTCCGGGGTCTTCCCTCCCTGCTGCTGGTACTGCTTTTCGGGTTTGGTGTGCCGGCGTTGCAGATTCCCGGTCTTCCCCGGAGCAGCCTTTTCTGGGGTTCCGTAGCGATGGTACTCGGGTACTCCGCCTATGCCGCAGAGGTGTACCGCTCCGGTATGGAAGCGGTCCACGACGGGCAGCGAGCCGCAGCCAAGGCTCTGGGCCTTTCCCAGTGGCAGACGCTGCGCCACGCGATCGTCCCGCAGGCGGTCCGTAACGTTCTCCCGGCATTGCTGAATCTGGCGGTAGCGCTTCAGAAGGACGTGGCGCTTCTGAGCGTGATCGGCGTGCGCGACGCGGTCCGGGAAGCGCAGATCTATACCGCCCGGACGTTCAACTACTCTTCCCTGATCGCTGCGGCATTGCTCTTCCTGGCGGCCACGATACCGATGGCGCGTTTCACAGATTACGTGGCCAAAAAAGACCAGGAACGGCGTTACCAGAGGACCGTATGACGCATCGAATCCGTATAGAAAACGTAACCAAGTACTACGGTGACAACCTCGTGCTGGACGCAGTCAGCCTGGACGTGAAGGAACACGAGGTGGTGTGCCTGATCGGAGCTTCCGGCTCGGGAAAATCCACGCTACTGCGGTGCGTGAACAAGCTCGTTCCTTTCGATCACGGTACGATCTATCTGGACGGTGTCTCCGTCGAGGACGACCGGTTCAAGAACAACAACGAGCTTCACAAGCGAGTGGGCATCGTCTTCCAGGCGTACAACTTGTTTCCTCACATTAATGTGCTGGACAACGTGACGCTGGCGCCGCGCAAGGTTCACGGCGTCCCGCGGCGGGAGGCTGAACACCGCGCTCATGAGCTTCTCAACATGTTCGGTCTGGACGGGTACGCGGAATCCTATCCGGAACGCCTCTCGGGAGGACAGCAGCAACGCGTCGCGATCGTGCGTGCTCTTGCTACGCAACCGGATGTACTCATGCTCGACGAAGTGACCGCCGCCCTGGACCCGGAGCTGATCGGCGGCGTCCTGAAGATCATAAAGGATCTGAAGGACAAGGGGATGACGATGATCATCGTCACTCACGAGATGGGGTTTGCCCGGGACGTGGGTGACCGCGTCTGTTTTCTCGAGGGAGGGCGCATCCTGGAAGAAGACGTGCCGGAGAAACTCTTAGCCCGGCCGGAACACCCCCGGACCCAGCAGTTTCTCCAGCGGATTATCGAAGCGGGGCGGCTCTAAGCTTTAAGCCGCGACCGGCGTGGCCCGCCAGCCGCCGCGACGAACACCGACCGGCGTGGCCCGCCAGCCGCCGGCCGCCGGCCGGCGTTACGCGTCGTAGGTACCGCTCGTAACTGAGCCTCCCGATCCCGTCCAGTTGGTATGGAAGTACTCGCCCCGGGGTTTATCCACGCGCTCGTAGGTGTGGGCTCCGAAATAGTCGCGTTGCGCCTGAAGCAGGTTGGCGGGAAGCCGTGCGGAGCGGTACGCCTCGAAGAAGCTCAGGGAGGAGCTCATCGCCGGTGCCGGTATGCCCGATTCCACCGCTTGGACCACTGACCGTCTCCACGCGGGAACTGCCTCCACCATGACGCGGGAGAACACCGGCGCCTGGAGCAGGTTTTCCAGATCCGGGTTTTCCTTGTACGCGGCGGTTATATCCGAGAGGAACGCGCTGCGAATGATGCACCCGCCCCGCCACATACCCGCCACGGCACCGTAGTCGATCGTCCAGCCGTACTCCCGGGCGGCTTCGCGGATCAGCATGAACCCCTGGGCGTAACTGGTGATCTTGGCGGCGTAAACCGCCGCTTCCAGGTCCGTGAGAATCCGTTCCCGCTCCTCCGGTGAGGGGAGCGAGCCCGCTGCGGTTTGTCCGTCGGGTCCCTGGAGAACTTCGGATGCTCGGATCCGTTCGTCCTTTCGCGCGCTCAAGGCCCGGGCAAATACCGCTTCCGCGATCAGCGTAACCGGAATGCCGAGCTGTGCCGCGTCCACCACGGTCCACTTGCCGGTACCCTTCTGCCCGGCGGTGTCCAGGATCTTCTCCACCAGAGGCGATCCGTCCTGGTCGTTCACCCGCAGGATGTTTGCGGTTATCTCGATCAGGTAACTTTCCAGACGTCCCGCGTTCCACCCGGCGAAGCGCTCCGCCATCTCCTCGTGGTTCATCCCGAGCAGATCTTTCATGATCTGGTATGCTTCGGTGATGAGCTGCATATCGCCGTACTCGATCGCGTTGTGGATCATCTTGACGTAGTGTCCCGCGCCGCCGTCACCGACCCAGTCACAGCAGGGCGCTCCGTCGGGAGCCCTGGCGGCGATCGACTGGAAAATCGGTTTTACCGAGGGCCACGCTTTCACCTCCCCGCCGGGCATGATGCTCGGACCGGTGCGGGCTCCCTCTTCACCTCCGGATACACCGGTGCCGATGTAGTGGATTCCCCTCTCGCGGAGAGCAGAGGTGCGTCGTTCCGAGTCGGGGTAGTGACTGTTGCCGCCGTCGATAACGATATCCCCTGGATCGAGCAATGGGACAAGGGTGTCGATGTAGCTGTCCACCACCGGTCCGGCTTTGACCATGAGCATAACCCGCCGCGGCTTCTTGAGTTGCGCAACCAGTTCCGCCGGTGTATCCGCGCCGTAGATCTCGCGTCCTTTGGCCGGTCCTTCCAGGAACTCCGTGATCCTGCCGGTGGTTCGGTTGTGTACCGCCACGGCATAACCCCGGTCGTTCATGTTGAGGACGAGGTTCTGTCCCATCACGGCCAGTCCGATCAGGCCGATGTCCGCTTTCTTTTCCATGCGTTACTCCTGTTGTTCGATATCTATCGTGCGATATCTATTCTGCGATATCCGCTTCCCACAATCCCAGACCGGGTTGCGAGATATAGTAAACGTCTTCGCCGTCGACGGTGTTCCAGCCGTCCTTCAAATCCGCTGTTCGGAACCGTTCCGCCATCGTGTCGGGATCCATGTAGTGGTATCCTGCGTTTTCCACCTCCCGACGCTGCAGGTGACCAGCTCCATAGGTGACGGAGAATCGCCCTTCGCTCGATCCGTGGATCAGGTGCGCCGCCGCGCTCAGGTTGCCCGCCAGGTCCGGTTCCCTCGCCACCGTCTCAAGGACGTTATCGGTTCCGCAGTATCCGTACTTCCGAATCAGCCGGTCGATTTCCGGATCTTCTCCGAACTGGTGTACCCCCGGGGCGTAAATGAAGAGATCCCCTCCGGTGGCGATCGCTTTGCGCGTCCGGTAGATCGCTTTGTTTCCCAGCCAGGTGGATCGGTACGTCTCCGGATCGAGTGAAACCACTACCGTGGGAGGCGCTTTTTTCAACCGGGTGACGTTATAATGTCGCGAGAGTTCCGCCGCTCGGTAGAAACAGTCCTCGTCGTCACCGGCGTAAAGACCCTTGATTTCCGGATGACCGTCATAGCCCGGCCCCACCACCGTCAGGACGTAGACGATCGGGATTTCGCCGGTGAACTCCCGGGCGGCACGGTTCAGTACCCGTCGGACCGGGGTGTCCGCAACTCCCATGATCCGCTCCATTCCGTAGACCGCCCCCAGGTAGTGGCTGAGGTTGATCGCTTCCGCGCCACCGGTCCCGACAAATATATTCTTGGCGTGGTTGGCCATACCTACCACTTCGTGGGGGACTACCTGACCGATGCTCAGGATCGTACCGTGCTCACCCGAGGCGATCCGTCGGCTGACCTGCACGGGGTACTCAAAGGAGAGCTTCCCCTCGCTCTGCTTCTGGATGAACGCCGATTCTATTGATCCCAGGGTAACCACGTCGGTGCGGAAATTGTGCGGCTGGAAAAGTTCCGGAGAAACGTCCGGGTACATGCGCCGGATTTCCGGCTCCGTCATGGGCAGGTGCGTTCCCACTGCGGGAATCACTTCGCGCAAGCTCTCCCCGAGCAGGTCCGCCAGGATCCCCAGTACTTCCCCGGAACCGCTGTGCAGTCGGGTAATGTCCGGCGGGATCGCCAGGACCGAGGTGAGGTCGTAACCGGCGCCTTGGAGTTCTTCCACCAGTTTCTCCAGGGCCGGTCGCAGCCCTCCCAGGTCGCCGTGTTTCCGCGGCTGATTCGCCGGGGGTAGATCCGGTATCGAGAGGAAAGTCATATATTGTCCACCAGGTAACCCCCGTCCACGGGGATCGTAACGCCGGTGATGAATCCGGCGGCGTTCCGACTCGCCAGAAAAAGAGTCGCGCCCTCCATGTCTGCCGGTGCGCCGAAACGTCCGAACGGTGTCCGGTCGATTATCGCCCGGCCTCGAGCGGTGAGCTCGCCGGTACTGTCGTCCGCTACCAGGAGCGCCCGGTTCTGGTGACCCAGGAAGAACCCCGGTGCGATCCCGTTCACACGAATACCGTGCGCGGCAAACTCCCGGGCCGCCCCTTCCGTGAGGTTGAGTACCGCCGATTTGGCCGCGTTGTACGCCCAGACTCCGGAGAGCGCCTTGTAACTGGTCATGGAGGAAAGGTTGATAACGCTTCCGGGCTGTTCCGCGGCGATCCATTCCCGGGCGCATACCTTCAGGGGAATCACCAACCCCGCCAGCAGGTTCATCGTCACCACTTCTTCAAACGTTTTAACGTCGATCTCGGTAAAGTCGCTCTTCCCGCGGTTTCCACCCACGCCGTTCACCAGGATTGTGGGCATGCCCAGACGTCGTTGCGTTTCCGAGAACGCCTTCGCCGTGGCGGCTTCGTCGGCGGTATCCAC
>SLRR01000146.1 GCA_007130865.1 Spirochaeta sp.
AACGACTCCAGCACCGAGAGGCGATCCAGAGTCGAGATATCGACGAGTGATTCGTTACGCGAAACGTCAAGACTGCGAATCGTGTCGTTTTCAACGAGAAATGCCAGATCGATCAAAGGATCAGCTCCCGTAAGAAACGCTATATCAAGCCCGTTCAGGCGGTCTAGAACCGGTGTAAAAGACTGAAACGTATCCGGTTCGATAGGATTGGCGTTGATGTCCAGGAAAAGTCGCCCCCTTTGGTACTGCCGGAGTACCGGCTCCAACGAGCCGGCGTCACCGATTTCGTTGTTTGCAAGTCCCAGGAAGTTCAACCCTGCAATGTAGGGGATCATCGCCACGTCGTCATCGCCCACGTAATTACCCGGTAGTTCCAAACGCTCCAGCGCAAGCATTTTAGTGAGTGGAGAGAGATCGTCGTCGATGAGATAAAGCATCATATCTGTATCATACAGCCCGAGATCGATCGTATAGGATAAGAACTCGATCCCCGCCAACGTCTCCACGTAACCGGGGGAATGGTCAAGATTGTCGACCCTCAGGTAACCGAGCTCCCGCTTTGTCTGCGCGCCGGAGTCGAGAATAGCGTTACGAATCGTCTCGTCTTGAACATGATCGATGATCGCGGAAATCGGCGCGTCCTCGTTGGGGTCCAGCGGGTTGTAGTAGTCAAAACTCTGCCGGCAGCCGACGAGGATCAGGACCATCGCAAGAGTCATCGCTAACAACCGGACCGATACGTTCGACCGCACCGTGGCCCGCCCGGAAACGGGATGTAGAGAACTCATCGTCGCACCCCCAGGTAGAGAATCTGCGTGCCTTCGCGATACGGGACCTCAAACTCCGGGACTCGTGTAAATCCGGTGGTGAGAGGCTGTATTCGCCAGGATCCGTCGGTTTCGTCGCCGGCACGATCGACGGAGCTTCTGCCCCGTCCCACGTCGTCGGGCGCTGCGTCCACCATCACCATCTGCGGTGTCGTCCAGGCGTCGGCGACCCCATTTACGGTAAAGCTTTCTTCTGCGCCGAGGACCAGCAGCGACGGCGGACCGGTATCGCGGGGAGACGCAACCCGATACTCGATCGCGGCGGCGGTCCACCTCTCGAGAAACGCGTCGTTCCGGTAACCGCGCCAGATCCGGGCAGGACGGGTCGCCGACACGACGCGTCCCACCAGCGCCGTAGCTACAAGCGTCGCTCCAACTCCGATCGCCACGTCCCGCGTAACCTCCAGCGCCAGTAACTCCCGTTCTTCGTCGCGGATCTCCGATCGCAACGAGACGATCTCGTCAAAATCGGTGGAAGCCTCGTACAGGGGAATGAGCTCCTCGATCCGATCCTCGCGATCACCCAGCGTACCCGAATACTGTACGTACGCCGCGTATCCGAGCGCTCCAGCTCCGACGCCACCAGCTATCCAGTGCCAGGCCGGACGAGTTCGCTCCTCGGCGCGGCGATAGCTGCGCATCGCCTCTCGGGCACGTTGAGTTTCCACGCTCCAGGTGGTTTCCGCCCGTACCGGAACCTCGATCAGCGACTGTACTGCGTTGAGCAGGTTGTTATACCCGACCACCAGGTCGGCCTCACCCCGGTCCGTTACGGCGGCACGCTCCAATGTTATAAGCGCCGCCAGAACCGAGAGGTTCCGCCGAAGATCTTCCTGAACCCGCTCCCGTCGCTGCCTGGGTGTGAACTGGTACCAGCTCCGCGCATCGTCCGGTGGTACCCCGGCGACGTGCAGGTCCAACCAGTGCTGCTCCTCCTCGCGGTAATGCAGGTAAACCTCGTTCCAGGGGTCACGACGGCTCTTCAGGTCGGCGATTCCCGCTCCTCCCGGGGCAACCGCCCGTTCCGCGTACGGTCTGAGATCGAGCAGTACCAGATCCTGCATCTCCCGCGCCAGGAGCACGCGATCCCGGTAAAACTGGATTTCCCGCGCTGCACCGGGGAATCCCTCGGGCAAAGCCTCGTACAGTATCGCCAGGTCGGTGATCATCCCGGCGGTCCCGTCCGGATCTACGCCTGCGTCCAGTCGCGTAATGATCCGAGTGCGGCGCGTTTCCTCCCTTTGCAGCTCCTCGCTCGTTATAACGGGAACGCTGAAGGTAAGCGTCCGCGTCTCGCCGGGCTGAACCTGTACCGTCTCCCGGTGAAGGAGCGACTCAAGATCCGCCCGACGCCGGCGGATCTCCACGGTCCGCTCACCGATGAGGACGTGGTCCACGACCGTGACGTTGGTTCCCGCTTCACTGCCGTCGATGTACACAGCGTAGTCTCCGGAGCCGACCGGACGGATTCTCAACGTACCGAACCCGATCCTCATACCACTGAAACCGGAAATCGCGTCGGTCACGAGGTCGTCGGACGCGTCGAAGACGTCAAAAATACTTTCCGCCCGGGAACGCGCTTCCACGGTGATCTCCCCGACGGCGCGATCGTACACGTACACGGTAAACACCATCGCTCCCGCGGCATCGGTCTCGACGGAACCAAAGATCAGAGCGTCGGCGCCGCGCCGTTCCGCGAGTTCGTCAAGTACCTCCGGGACCTGGTCCAGAGCCTCCCCGGAAACCTGACCGTCCGGAGATACGAGTTCGTACGCGTCCAGCAATCGGAGCGTCAGCACCATCGAGTCCGTCACCGCCCGGGCTACCGCGTCGTTCTGCGCGCGAGCTGTACGGTTTTCCACAGGGAGTACAAGAACGCGCGGTTGATCGATCGTCACCTGAGCGAGTACGGGAAACAGCCCGGTCAAGAACAGTACCAGGCACGGGATCCCGAACATCTTTTTCATCTTGTTGAAAGTATTGGAGATCTGAATTCTATTGTCAACTGATTTCTGTTTTTTATATGCAACGATTCAGTTCTGTACCGCTCCGTTAGAGGTACGCTCCAAAACGCTTGATTGGGGACCGTGTCGTCGATCCCCGGCCGAATTCTCGTTGCAGTCTCCTCAATGTGGCGCTACAGTATGATCGATGAACACCCCGACACTGCTTTCCCCGCTGGAACTTTCCGGCGGACGCACGCTTAAAAACCGGATCGTCATGCCGCCGCTGGTCATCTGGAAGGCCGACGAATCCGCGGAAGTAAACGATGCCCACGTGAACCATTACCGGGATACCGCTCCCGGGTGCGGCCTGGTCGTCCTGGAAGCCACTACGGTCAGCCCGGAAGGACGACTGGCGTCGACACAGCTCGGAATCTTTGAAGACCGCCAGATCCCCGGTCTGAGACAACTCGCCGGGACGATCCGTAACGCCGGCGCGCTCCCGGGAATTCAGCTTCACCACGCCGGTGGGCGGACGGATACGGTCAAGACCTGGGGTGCCGTTCCCCTGGCTCCCTCGCCGGTTCCGGAAAAACCGGAGATCCGTGAACTTGCGGACGACGATATCCGGCGGATCATCGCGGACTTTGCCGCAGCGGCAGAGCGGGCCGTTGAAGCAGGATTCGAACTCCTGGAGATCCACGGCGCTCACGGCTACCTGGGATCGCAGTTTCTCTCGCCTCGCACCAATCGACGCACCGACCGGTGGGGAGGCTCCCTGGAGAATCGACGGCGCTTTCTGATGGAGGTCACCCGGGCTGTGTGTGAAGCGGCAGGTGACCGTGCGCTCGTATCCTGCCGCCTGGGCATAGCGGAAGGACCGCCCCGGGGAGGCGGTTCAAAAGGTGATCCCGAACCGGGTCTCACCGTGGAGGAGGGAGTCGAGACGGCCCGGGCTCTGGTCGCAGCCGGTCTTCACGTGATTCACGTCTCACACGCCGGATCCATCCCGACACCGATCGAGCCGCCACCGACGGACCCGACGTCGACCGACCCGGTACAGTCATTTATTCCGGACCCGGTACTCCAGCTGTCACGACCGGTTAAAGCCGCGGTATCGGTTCCGGTGATCGGTGTAAGCGGTATCGTAACCGCGACAGACGCGGAACAGGCGCTCGCCGCCGGCTACGGTGACCTCATCGCCGTCGGTCGCGGCATGCTGGCGGACCCGGGCTGGGCACGCAAGGTGACCGGCGGCAACGGCGAGGAAATCGAACGCTGCGTCCAGTGCCGTCCACGGTGCTTTCATTTCACTGATCCGGACAAGTGTCCCGCCCGGAAACGCCTGGGGATCGGTCCGCCCCAGGTATTCTAACAGTGAAGGGACTATGTCCCTTCACT
>SLRR01000052.1 GCA_007130865.1 Spirochaeta sp.
CCGTGCTGCTGATCGGGATCGGAATCGTATTCTGCTACATGACGGGACGAGAGATCCGGAACCACCATAACGAACATGATCACCACGGCCACGGCGCGCACGTCGCAAAACCAACCGACCTGAGGATGCGCCGGTGGGTACCGGTCGTTCTCTCCACCGGGATCATTCCCTGCCCCATCACGACGGCGTTGATGCTGTTCGCGGTTTCCATCAACGCTGTCGCGCTCGGTGTCGCGGCTGTAATCGCCCTGTCGGCCGGGTTGGGGCTCGCCCTTGCGGTACTGGCGATCCTGACTATCGTGATCAAGGATCGAGTCCTGGTTCTATTTGAGCACAAGGCGGGGCACATGCTTCACGCCGGCGTGGAACTCGCCGGCGGCGTGATGATTCTCGCCGTAGGTCTGTTCACGCTGGCACTGCTGGTCTGAACACTGTTCGGTCGAAATCAATCGATAGGGAGCTCCGACATGCTTACCGTACGTGTACGAATTCTGTCTCTGATCCTGTTGGCGGTCGGAACCACCGTGGCCGCTCATCCTCATATCTGGATCGACAACCGGATAGAGGTCCGCCTGAACGGTGACCGCATCGAAGCGATCCGGGCCCATTGGACATTCGACGCTTTTTTCTCCCAGTCGGTCCTCATCGACGTTGGTCAGGTCCGAGGCGGTCGGCTCTCGCCTGATCAGGTGGAACGGATCCGACGGAACGCGTTTGAGAATCTCCGTAATTACGGGTACTTCACGTATATCCGTATTAACGGGACGAATCACCCGGTGCAGGCGGTTGAGCGATTCGGCGCACGCATCAACGACGAAAACGCTCTGGTATACACCTTCGACATCCCGCTGGACGTGCCCATCGGATCGGAGCCCGTCTCGCTGCGAATATCGATGTACGACGAAACGTTCTTCACCGATTTCGCGTACGAATCTCGAGAGGTCGGTATCGGCGGAACCGGAGACATCAGATATCACCAGGAGTACACCCGGGAGCAGCACATGGTTCCGATATGGGGACCGATGCAGCGTGAGACGATCGAGGTCGTGTTTCAAAGGTAACAATGGTACGCCATTGTTACCACGCCAATTGCGGCGATTATTCGATCCGTGTACCTTCTCACCATGGAATATACACGCCTTGGCTCAACCGGATTGAAGGTTTCCAGGATCTGTCTCGGGACGATGACCTACGGGAGCAGCGCCTGGCGTGACTGGGTTCTGGACGAGGAGGAGAGCCGGCCCTTCTTCAAACGGGCGCTCGAGCTGGGTATCAACTTCTTTGATACCGCCGATATGTACTCCAACGGCGCAAGCGAGGAGGTTACCGGCCGCGCACTGCGGGATTTTGCATCCCGGGACCAGGTGGTGATCGCGACCAAGGTATTCTTCCCGTTGAGAGAGGGACCGAACGAGGGAGGTCTCTCACGGGCACACATAATGAACGCGATCGACGCGTCGTTGCGGCGCCTCGGTACGGACTACGTGGATCTCTACCAGATCCACCGGTGGGACTACGAGACCCCGATCGAGGAGACCCTGCAAGCGCTGAACGATCTCGTTCGGATCGGTAAGGTCAGGTACATCGGTGCGTCCAGCATGTTCGCCTGGCAGTTTGCCAGGGCACTGGCGCTATCCGACGCGCGCGGCTGGGCTCGATTTGAAACGATGCAGAACCACTACAACCTGGTATACCGGGAGGAGGAACGGGAGATGATTCCACTCTGCCGGGATCAGGGAATCGGACTTATCCCCTGGTCGCCACTGGCACGGGGGTTCCTGGCAGGGACACGCCCCGCGGTGAAAGAGGGTGAGACAACCCGGAGCCGGAGCGATTCCAAAGCGCACGAGCTGTACTACCGTGAGGAAGACTACGCCGTGCTCGATCGTGTTTCGGCGGTAGCCCGGGAGCTCGGTGCAGCAAACACCCAGGTAGCCCTGGCATGGCTGATGCGGAAACAAGCGGTCTCCGCTCCGATCGTGGGGGCATCAAAGATGTCGCACCTGGTGGATGCGGTGGGCGCCCTCGATGTCGCGCTTACCGACGAACAGGTTGCCCGAATGGAAGAACCCTACGTTCCGCATCCCGTGCTCGGGCATGATTGATCGGCAAAGGTCGTGAACGATTCCTCGGGGGATTGAAGCGCCCGACCGGCTGCATCGCGAGACAATCGACGATCAGGACGGCCCGTTTGAGATATGGAACGTTGTAACAGCAGTTGAGTATCGTCGTCTATCGTTACCTTGGTCCACCACGACTCTTCACTCGGGAGAGTACTCCTGGTTTATTCGTCGCTGTGGGGCTTCTTCAGGTTCTCCAGAAGCGGCAGAATCTGCCCGAGTTCGATCGGCAGCGGAAACACCAGGGTGGAGGCCTTCTCCGCGGCGACCTCCGACGCGGTCCGGAGTGACCGCAACGTCATCGCGCCGGGCTCGGCGTGCAGGATTTTTGCGGCCTCCGCGAGTTGTTTGGAGGCTTCCTTTTCACCTTCCGCCTGGATGACGATGGCCCGGCGGGTCCGTTCCGCTTCCGCCTGACGCGCGATCGCACGCTGCATATCTGCGGGAATCACAACGTCCTTGATTTCCACCGCCGATACCTTGATACCCCACGGGTCGGTCGCCTCGTCGATGATCTGCTGGAGAATCTTGTTTAGTTTCTCCCGTTCCGAGAGTAGTTCGTCCAGTTGCGCCTGCCCGACCACGCTGCGCACCGTCGTTTGTGCCAGTTGAATCGTGGCCTCGTGGAAATGCTGCACGTTCACGATCGCTTTGTTGGGATCCACTACCCGGTAGTACAGAACTGCGTTCACCCGGCAGGAGACGTTGTCGTTGGTTATTACCTCCTGCTCGGGGACGTCGTACACCACCGTTCGCAGCGGGACGCGGATGAGACGGTCGATGATCGGGATGATGAAGATCAACCCCGGTCCCTTGAGCTTGATCAACCGGCCGAGGCGTAGAATCACTGCCCGCTCCCACTCGCTGATTACGTGAATCGCGAGAAATAGAAGCAGGAGCACCGCCGCTGCTATTCCAATCGTTCCGACGGCCTGTCCTCCGATAAACTGTAAGATCAAATTCATCACCTGCCTCCCTGGTTACTGCTCGGTCTCCTGCCGACCGGTCGTCGACGAGGAGTCACCGACCGGTTCCACGACAAGTTCCATACCCCGTTGACGCGCGACTCGCACAACCGTCCCGACCGGGACCGGTTCACCCGAAGCGCTGCGGGCGTTCCACCACTCCCCGCGTATCTTCACCGAACCGGTCGGGTCAAGCGCGTCCATGACTGATCCTTCGTACCCCTTCATACCGAGGTCCTCGTGAACAGCCGGTTTGTTTCTGCTCTGGATGACCTTGGTGATCACCAGGATGAAGAACGCCACCGTGACCACAGCCATTCCCAGCACCGTAGCGATAAACGTTTGAAACCATTCTTCAGGCATCATCGGCTCCACCGGCATCAGGAGTGCCCCCAGGACGAGAAAAATAACGCCCGCCGTCGTCAGAAATCCGAACGTCGGGGTAAACGCTTCCGCTACGAAGAGCACGATCGCCACCACGATCAGAACGACACCGAGGGCGTCCACGGAGAACATACCAAGACCAAACAAGGCGAGGACCAGCGCGATTGCACCCAGTGTTTCCGGGACGAACGTCCCCGGCATATTCAGTCCAAAGAAAATACCATACATCCCCAGCATAAGCAGCAGAAACGCCACCTGCGGATCACTTATGAAGTCCATCACGAGTTGACGGGTAGTCATCTCGAGCTCGATCAACTCGGCGTCGCGCGTCGCGAGATGCACCTCTTCACCGGAAATCTCTACGACCCGACCGTGTAACTGCGAGATGAGGTAGGCCATATCATCCGCTATCACCTCGATCATGCCCTCTTCCAACGCGGCATCCGCGCCGAGCGTGAGATTCTCGGTGACAAATCGCCGGGCGGTTTCCGCGGGACGCCCGCGGACCTCGGCAATGTTGGTCATATGGCCGGCGAGAAACTCGACCGTTTTGTCGTCCGCAGTCCGGGTTTCGCCTCCACCGGGCTGCATCTGTACCGGCATCGCGGCACCCACCGTGGTACCCGGCGACATTGCAGCCACGTGACCGGCCATCAGGATGAACGTTCCCGCCGACGCGGCGATTCCTCCGCGGGGATAGACGTAGGTAACAACCGGAATGGTGACGTTGAGAAGGTCACGAATGATCTCGAGGGTTGAATCGACCAGACCGCCCGGTGTATCGAGTCGCACGATGATCGCGTCGAGTTCCTGCTCCACCGCGTCGGCGATGCTCTCCCGCAGGAACTGCGCCTTACCAGCCGTTACCGTTCCCTCCACGTCCACGACCAGAATGCGGGGACGCCCGGACGCAAGGTCGGCATGTTCATCCGGGGAGACCACGTCCGTCGCGATCCCGACAGCCAATGCCAGAACGATCAGAGACCGAACCAGGGCCGTGTGTCCTGCCTGTCTCATATATTAAATGTAGCGCGAAATCTTCCTGTAGGGAAGTTTCCAGCGGCGGCACAACTCGGTGTTGAGAACGCGCGTTTCGCAAGGAACACCTTGTTGCAGCGATAACGTAAACGTTGGCGTCGGCGTACCGTTCCTCATACGCCGTCTGTCAGAATCTCGTACACTCTCCGAGCTAACAGATCCCCCGATAACCGATACTGTTCGGTCAGCTGCTCGTACGTAGCGGAGTGGATGAAACGGCGGTGCCCCTCGTCGTCCAGGGTGTTTATAGCGTGCACCCGGCCGACGACCTCCCCGGTAAGTAACGTTTCCCGGGCCGCTTTGAGGAGGTATCCGTTGTTCTGCTCCGCGAGCACGACCGGATGACCGGTTTCAAGCAGCTCCGAAAACAGTTCGGCATCGAACGTCGGCATGTCGATAACCCCGACACGAATCCCCTTATCCTCAAGACGCTCCCCCGCGAGGCTTGCCTCGAATACACCTCTTCCACTGGATACGAAAAAAGCTGTTTCTCCACCCGGGTGAGCGTTAGCCCGGTATCCCTTGCCGAATCGGAATTCCGGGACATCTTGGTACAGGACTGGTGCCGCTCCCCGCAGCATTCTCGCGTACACCAGGCCCCGGTTACCTTCCATGATCCATTTCATGAACGCGATCAACAAGTTGGGACAGGAAATATCGACGATACGCAGATGCCCGACTTCTCCGAATACCAACGCATCGTCGTTGCCCATATGCGTCGCACCATTAGTCTTCGTTTCGAAATTAGGCGCGGTCGCAAGAAAAACGAGGTCGAGATTATGTCCTTCGGTAAGCCACGTCCCTTCCGCGATCGCTTCCATTCTCTCCTGGTAACCGATAGCTATTCTACGCATGACGCGCCAGTCAAAGAACGGGCAGAACGTACTTACCCAGGTGTTGTACCCGAGCACCGCGTACGCCTCGCCGACGCAGGCCATATTGGATTCCGCGACACCGACATTCAGGGCGGTGGCGCGGTTCCAGGTCGAGATCCCTTCAAACAGGCCGCTTGTCGTGGAAAGATCCGAGTCGATCGACGTTACGCGACCTGAACGGGAGAAAACCTTCATACAGTCGCGCACGACGTCGCTCGCCTGGTATGATACACCAGGTTTCAGACAGGGTAGCTCCGCTTCCTCATACGATACGTTCTTTTGCCGTGGTGGTGCCGGTTTGGTTACGACACCTCGATCGATCGGAGAAACCGTGCCGGCCGCCAAATCGAGCTGAAGATTCATGCGCTCCGCGACAGCGATCTGTGTATCGATCGATTTCCGCGGAAGTCCGCGCATCATCTCCGCCGGCCGTTGTGTGAACTCGTGGCGACGGGCACGTTGCCTCGCAATTTCGTACTCAGCCATCGCCGCGGAAACCGTAGTCTTGTGGCTGATACAATACTCGGAGAAACCACCCCACCCCTTCTCCGAATTACAGATGATTGCGGTAGGCCGGCCGTTACGCGGGCCGTGTTTAAATTCGTGCAACGCCGGTAGAACGTTCCCATAATCCCTGGCATCAACGGTCCGGGATTGCCAGCCAAAACCTTCAAACCATTTCTCCACGTCCCGCTTGGGAAATGCCGTTATACGAGAGTTGTCGAGCCGGCCGAAATTCTTATCCACCAACAGACACAGATTATCCAGTCCATTCTGACCGGCGTAGAGTACCGCCTCCCAGATCATTCCCGCCCGCAGCTCGCCGTCACCGGTAAGGCAGAATACGTCAAACTGGGGGCTGTTTTTTCCGGCTATTGCAAATCCCTGCGCTACCGGCAAACCATGGCCCTCGGGACCGGTCGAGATCGGAACACCAGGGAGTATCGGCCCGGGATGGCCGTTCAGTATGCTCTCGATCGATCGGGAGTTCCTCAGTACGTCCCGCGGGAAGTACCCGAGGTCTGCCATGATCGCCGCGAGCGTCGCGACGGCGTGCCCCTTGGACAATATGAATAGATCCTGTCCGGGTCTGGTCGGGTGTTCAACGTCGACGTCAAGGACGCCACCGTAAAACGTCGCCACAAGCGGTACCACCGCCGAGAACGCGCCCCCGACGTGCAGCCCCCCCGTCGACGGCATCGCGCCCCTGAGCGATCACGGCAACACGTATGTCCGCGTCCTTTATCCGGTACAGCATCCGGGCGAATCGCTCCAGTTCACAATCGCCTCGTGTCTCCCCTTTGTTCATACCGTCATTCCGCCGGGGTAGGGTTTTCGTTTCGGGCACGTTGGGAGAGTGCTTCGCCGAACGCGTCATCGTGCAGGCCCGGAATGTCGATGAGTTCCAGAAAGCCGGGATACCGCAGTACCGGATGCAGAACATAGTCGGGAAGCCGCCCGATGATCTCGGGAAAAGAATGATGGACGAGTCCGGAAATCTCCGAGAGCGCGGTCCGGCTGCGAGCCTGTGGTTCCTTTCTTTCCGGAGGATATCCGGCGCCGGGCTCGACACCGAAGAGACGATCGAATATAAACCGGAGATTGACGTCCGATGCCCAGCCGTATCCCTGGTTGAGAGCAAGAGAAATGCAGTTCCCGCCGTTGATCTGGGTGAACAGCCACGCGTCGAGCGGCGAGAGAATATGGCCGCAACACACGCCCGGATACTGCATGACCGCGTTGAGGAATCCCTGACCGGTACCGCAACTGCCGACGACAAAATCCGCCCGACCACTTTCAAGGAGCAGGGCCGCCATGAGACCGGTATGTATATACTGCAGTTCCGGATCGCCACCTTTTTCAGTCATACCGCAGTTCAAAACAACATGCCCGATATCCTGCAGCGCCGATAGGATATGGACGTTTTTATCGGCCGAGCTCGTCTCGTTGACTATCGCGATCTTCATAGTATGCGCCCCCGTTCAAGCAGTTCTTCGATTGTTACGCTCCGTCGACCTTTCGCTTCCCGTACTTCCTGCTCCCTCCGCGTTGCGGCGTAGGTATCGGGATCGTCCTGTTCAAACTCGTCGATATATACTTCTCTCCGTTCGTTTGAAGACCGAATGATCGCCAGGGCGATTTTCAGGATCTCTCGTGCCTGAACACCGGTCAGCAGAGGTTCTTCCCGGCCCTTTATGGCGGCGATAAAGTTATGCGTGGCATTGCGGAACCCCGACGCCCAGTCGGATTCGATATCCTCACAGTGGTTCCACCGTGTACCGTCAAAATGGCTGAGCACCGGTCCCGTGCGGAGTTTTCCCGTGGCTCGATTCACGAGTATTATTCCCCGCGACCCGGTTATCTCGAACCATTCGTCGTTGGCGTAGTAGTCCGACGGTAAATGCATGTCCCAGCAGTGCGAGTAATCACAACTGCCGTACCGAACGCCCTCCTTGTACTTCCAGATGATGTTTGCCGGACAATCCACGATTCCGTCCGCCGAGTCGATCCACGCCGATACCCGGTCGATCTCGCCCAGCAGGTACCAGGCAACGCACCACATATGGTGCCCGTGGTCGAACGTCTGCATCCCACGTCCTTCCACGTTCTCCTGCAGTCGCCATTCCCAGGTGCGCGGATCGATCTCCCACCCGCCGGAGGAGCCGCTGATGAACTTGATCCGGAGGTTGATAGGATCCCCGATCACGCCGTTTTCGATCATCGCCTTTGCCCGCTGCAGGGGCGGATAGAAGATATAGTTTTCTATGACTTTATAAACGATATCCGCGGTGTCCACTGCTGCCAGCATCCGATCCGCGCTGGGAAGATCGATCGTCATCGGCTTCTGCACCATTACATGTTTACCGGCCGCCACGGCGTCTATTACCATCGGTTCATGCAGTTTCTGCGGCGTGAGAATCTCTACGGCATCGATATCCGGATCGTCGAGCATCTCGCGATAATCCCCGTAGTACTTCTTGGCACCCCACTCCGCCATCTTCTGAGAACCGGTGTCTTCCCGCCGCGTGCACACTCCGTAAATGCGGGCTTCCTTGTTATCCCGGTATCCCAACGCGTGCAGGTCCGAGATTCTCCCCAGCCCGATAAAGCCGACGTTGATTCTGCTCATAGTTTTAAAGTCCTATTCTGTGTTTGTCTGTTTGAACCTGGTCACACCAGTTACCGACGTTCCATTTTCCGTACGCACCGAGACCACCGCGCTCATCGGATCCGCTGTACACCTCCACGTGAACGAGCGACAGCCCGTCATGACCTCGCGCGCGTTCCAGAGCCTCGTCGAGATCAGCCGCAGTGTACCCCCCGTGAAACCCCTTGACGCCTTTGAACGCACATGCCAGCTGGACGTAATCGATCGCGACGTGATCGTCGGTAGCGAACTCATAGCCGTACTGCGCCCGCTGCAATCCGCTGATCGCGGCCATTCGACGATTGTCCAGCAAGACGATCATCCCGCGGAGCCGAAACTCCACAGCGTCCGAAAGTATCTGCGGAGACATGAGAAAACTGCCGTCCCCGGTGAAGGCGACGGAGTACAACGGCTTCTCGGTCATCGCCGACGCCAGAAGAGCCGATACGGCGTATCCCATGTAGGATGAGCCGGTATCCGTGTATGTCCTTCCCGGTACCTGGTCCCGGACAAGCTGGAACCCGTTCGCCTGCACATCACCGGCATCAAAGATCTTTGCAAAACCGTGTCGGTCGGCAAAGGTGATCGCCCGGTCCAGGGCGGTCGGTTGGGTCAGGAGCAGACGGCCGCGCTTCTCGTCGTGGAGCGTCGCCACTTCCACCCGTTTCCGTCGGAGACGATCCCATTCTTCCCGTTTACGGCGACACCGGATGACCCAGTCCCGGCGTTCTTCGTCGTGTTCGTTTCCACTCTCCTGGAGTATCGCATTCAACTGCCGCAACACCGCGCCACAGTCGCCTACCAGCGGTACCGTCCGGTTGTACTGAAGCGCGTCTTCCAACCGGGTATTGATATTGATTACGTGTTCTGCGGAACTCCACGCGGTACCGGAGCTGTCCCACTGACACACTCCTCGTGCGCCGATTACAATCGCGAGATCGCACTCGTTCATCGCGAAATTGCCGCAGACCGATCCCTTGGAGCCGCCCACCGTCATGTTCCGTTCGTGATCGTCCGGGATCAGACCGGGAACCTGCGGACCGTGGACGTAAACCGCCCCTGTCCGATCGAGGAAACCGGTCAACGTATCGGAATCCAGCGAGGCCGCCCCGCCGCCGGTCTTCACCGTTATTCGCTTCGCTTTGCGGATGAGCGCAACCGCAGTCCGACAGACGGATTCATCCGCCGGACCGGCGTTGCCAAGCGGCACCTGTTCGGGCAGCTCGCCGAGGTTCATCGATCGTATAACCCGCCCTTGAACGTTCATGGGCAGCAGAAAAAAGAATGGACTCTCCCGGGCAGGGTCGAACACCGCTCGGTATCCCCACTTGAGCGCGGTATACACCGCTTCCGGATCGGTCAGTGTATACCCCGGTCCGACGGTGGAAGTCATTCGCAGAAAAAGGTCCTGCTCCCGCTTCGCGATCTGCTGCATATTCGGGCCTTCGTTGTGGGTAGTCTCGTCGCCGAAGAGGTAGTACACGCCGAGACCGTTCGACTGCGGGAGCAACGACCCGGCGAACGCGTGCAATGCGCCGGGCCCGATCGACGTTACCACGGCGGCACGTTCACCGTACTGCCAGCGCAACTGTGCCGCCGCGTGGGATGCTTCCGTCTCATGGTGCACGTTGAATACGCGGACAAGCCCTTCCTGCCGGTAGACGCGCAGGACCTCTGCCACGTCGGTGGATCCGTGACCAAAGATTCCTACATATGTGCGCACGCCCTGGTTCAACAGGCCGAGCACAAGCGCTTCGCTCAGCGTGACGTCCTGAAAATGCTCCATAGCACCGGACCGGAGTACCCGCGCGATGCAGCCCGATTCACGGATCGTCCGTGCCCGCCGTTCACGTTGTTCGGTATCAACCATAATCGTGGTCCTCATCATTCCTTTATTGCGCCCATGGATAAGCCGTGAATGAAGTGTCGCTGCATGAAGATGAAGAGCACGAGCGTGGGGATAGTGGCGACGACAAAAGCGGCCGCCTGGCTTCCCCAGGCCAGCCCGTACTGTCCACGAAGCTGCATGACACCCATCTGAATTGTCATTCGTGTACTTGTCTTTATAAGCACCAACGGCCACAGAAAGTCGTTCCAGATCCATGTGAACTGAAGGATCATCAAAGCGGTTATCGCCGGCTTGGCCAGGGGAAGCATGATCCTCGTCAGGATCGTTCCTTCTTTACAACCGTCAATCTTGGCGGAACTGCGAAGTTCTTCGGGTATATCACGAAAAAAACTGGAAAGTAACAAGGTGCAGATCGGCAGTCCGAATCCGACGTGCACGATCACGAGCGCGAGAAGTGTATCCAGCAGGTTCAACGAGTTGAATATACGGAATAGCGGTATCAGGACGGTCTGAGGCGGAAAGAACATCCCCGCCACGATCATGACGTACAGTGCGTGACTGAAACGGAACCGGAACTTCCCGAAGATATACCCGGTCAGGCAACCGAGTCCTATCGACACAACCGTCGCGGAGGCGGTCACGATCACGGTGTTCATCAGGTAGACATGAATGTTCCCTTGTACGAAAGCGGTGACGAAGTTATCGATCACCGGCGGGATCGGTGGCATCCAGAAACCGTCCCGGATAATGTCGCGGTTCAACCGGAACGCCGTGGTTAGCGCGCCATAGATGGGCACGAGAAAGAGAACGCAGAACAGAATCACCAGAGTATACACTATTACCCGGTAGACGACCGCGTCGCGTTGATACGCCTCTACCGTTTTCACGATGTTTCCCGTCCCATGGCCGAGCGGAAGTAAATCACGATCATTACGAGCACCATAAAGAACAACATGTTGGCGATAGCGCTTCCGTACCCCATGCGGTAGTTCCAGAACGCTTCCCGGTACATCAACGTAGTGAGAACCTCCGATGATCGGAACGGCCCACCTCGCGTCATTATATACACAATATCAAAACTCTTTAGTGCATTTATTATTGTCAATGATACTACGACGATCGTCGTGTTCTTTAATTGAGGAAGCACTACAAAGAAAAACACTTCCGCGCGGTTGCATCCGTCGATTTCCGCAGCCTCCACGAGGTCCGATCGCACGCCCTGAAGCCCCGCGAGAAACAGGACCATGCACAGTCCCGTATGCTGCCACGACGCGGCGACGATCACGGAGAAGAGCGCAGTATCCGGGTCGGCGATCCATGCTCGCGCGTACTGCTGCAGACCCGTTGCCTCCAGCGCCAGATTGATAATGCCGAGCCGCGGCTCGTAGATAAACGTCCAGATCATACCGGCGATCACGTAGGAGAAGATCATCGGGAGATATATCACGGACTTAAAAAAAACCGCTCCACGGATTTTCTTGTCCAGCAGCACCGCCAGGACAAGCCCCAGTGAGGTCGGTAATAATAGGTACATCATGACCCAGATAAAGTTGTGGATCACGGCATTACTGAACGCAGGATCGGAGAACACCATCAGGTAGTTGGACAACCCGACAAAATTGAAGTGTTCCGAAATCCCGTTCCAGTCGGTAAGGCTCAGGTGGAACGACTGAAAGAAAGGCACGATGATTACAAGCAGGTAGATCGCGAACGGAATCGCCAGAAATCTCGGTACAACAAATCGGTCTTCTTTCATCGGTGTCCTGCTTTCAGTTGTCCTACGTTATAGGTTCAGGTCCAATAAATGCGGGTGGTACGGCAGAGCGGGACGACCCGCCTGCCGTACCGGGCGAACTCATTACATGTCGGTTTCCTGAAGGCCTCGTATCTTTCCCTGTTCCGTCTGTTCCAGAATACGGCGAAACTGTCCCGGATTCGCCATGAACTCCGAGAACGCGTCCAAGCCCACATCAGCTACCGGGGGAGGCGTCGCAAGATCGTAGTTGAATGCCCAATGTGACACGCCGCCAAGGTAGTCCTGCACCTTGAGCTGCAGAACGTTATAGACCGTGTCCGGGACATGTCTGTTGGGAGCGAGCGCCCCGGAACCGCGGTTGAACGTCGTCTGGGGACCGGCGGCGGCAAGCTCGGCAAGCACCTTGCGGGCGACGTCCTTGGAACGGGCGTCCCGTGCCAGTACGACACCGTCGATCGGGCCCACCGCGACATCAGGAACGGTCGGGTCCACGACGGGGAACGGGAAGAAGTCGTAATCCTCTCCGGCGGTCCAACCGATCTGGTCGTCCAGCTGCATGAACCAGGTACCCATCAGCGTCATCGCAGCCTGGCCGGTGCCTACCATCGTGGCCGCTTCGGCCCAGTCGTACGCGTTCGCGTTGGGGACGAAGTATCCGCGATCGACCAGAAGTTTCCACAGCTCGAACGCCCGCACTACCTCAGGATCGGTATAGGAAGCGGTACCGGCCATCAGGTCGGCCCGGTATTCGGGACCGGCCGTGCGGAGCAGCGGATAATCCAGCCAGAACTGCGCCGGCCATCGTTCTCTTGAACCAAGCGCGATCGGCGCGACGCCGGCGTCTTTCAGTGCTTCGCAGACCGCGAGAAACTCCTCCCACGTCTCCGGCGGTGACACACCGACTTCATCGAACACGGCCTTATTGTAGAAGAACGCGACAAAATGCTGCGTCAAGGGAAGAAAGTATTTGCGGCCGTCATATTCAGCTCCGAGCAGGGCCACCTCCGAGAAAAGCTCTCCTAGACCGAACTCACGGTAGACATCGTCGATCGGCTCGAGCCGGTCCGCGTCCACGAGGAACTGTACCTGCGCACCGGCCCAGTACGAGAAGAGATCCGGAGGATTGCCACCGGACAACATCACCCGGATACTTGTTTTGAACGCCTCGTGGTCGAGCGGGGTATGCGACAGCTGGTAACCGGGATTGTTCTGATTGAACTCCGCGACCAACTCCTCGATCCCTCCGGCCAGCGACCCGGAAAAATAATGAAAGAACGTCACCGGCTGATCCTTTCGCTCCCGCGCTCCCGCCGAGAAAACGATCGCCGGTACGAGTACGACCAGGCATACGACAACCAATACTGAAATGGAACGTCTCATGATACCTCCTGATTCCCGAATCTACATTAACGTTAATGTAAATACCGTAGACCGGTATCACCCCGTTGTCAATGAAAATCTTTGTGTTCCCGAGAAAACTATCGTGACACGAACGCCGATGGGTGTTTTCCGGCGGAATTGACAGAATCTCGACCACTGCATATCATTGTTTTACATTAACGTTAAAGGTTTATCGAATGAAGAACGTAACGCTGAAGGACATCGCAGAAATCGCGGGGGTCTCGATCAATACCGTAAGCCGCGCCCTCCACGACAAGAACGATATCGGCGTAGAGACGAAGCAACGCATACGTGCGATCACCGAGGAACTCGGTTATGTCCCGGACCAGACCGCAGCACGACTGCGCACAAAAAAGACCCGGACGATCGGTGTCGTCGTTACCCATATGAACAACTCGTTTTACGCTCATATACTGCAGGGAATACACGACGCGGCGTTCAAGCTAGGGTACTCCATGTTCGTTCTCGGCAGCAACGACGACGTCGAGGAGGAACGGCGGGCTATCCTGTCGATGCGGGCAAACCGGGTAGCCGGCATCATTATCGTCCCCTCACAGGATCTGGTAAACGATCTTGACTTCGATAAATTAGCGTTACCCCACATCACGATCGTTCGGAAAGGAATACTGAATACGCAGAGCTACCTGGTAACCGACTCCCACAGGAGCGGAGTACTCGTTGCAGAACACCTTATTCGGGTAGGCCGCAAGACACCGGGATACCTGGGGTTCGATTCGATGGTATCGTGCAACAAGGATCGCCTCGACGGCTACCGCGAAACGCTCGATAACAACGGTGTACCGCTTCAGCGAGACACGATCTACCAGTGTAAAGCCGATATGCGGTCCGCCTACGAAGCGGCGAGGCAACTGGTTGAAAAGAAACCCCGGATCGATTCGCTCTTTGTGTACAACGACCATATGGCAATAGGTGTACTGCGGGCACTGCACGACCTCAAGGTTCGCGTACCCGCCGATGTGACGGTGATCGGTCACGACGACATAGACGAGTCCTCCATGCTCGTTCCCGCGCTCAGCACGATCCGTGTTCCAAAATACAGCCTCGGATACGAGAGTGCCTCCAGCCTGATCCACTTCATCGAACAGAGGGACACGTTCAAAAAGTCGATACTGAATACGCCGGAACTAGTGATCCGCGAAACCTGATTGTTTGCGCCAACGTATTTACCATTCCCGAGCTTTATTTGATCTGATCACCACGGCATTGACGTGGAGTGGTTCGATCCGTAGTAGTATCGGCACCCAACGGCGATGGAGCTCGCCGAAACGCGCGACGCGTGACACCCGAACGCTGATGACTCCTGCGATTTTCGACCGAAGCAGAGGAGCCTCCATGCTTCACGGTGTTCTCATCGTTCTTGCCGTCGGGTTTCTGGCGGGCGAGGTCGCGTCCCGACTACGTCTTCCCCGGCTGATCGGGATGCTGATCGCGGGAATCGCGATCGGGTTGTCGGTGCTCGACGTCCTGCCTCAACCGGTCCTCGATTCTTCCAGCGAGATTCGTCTCTTTACCCTGCTCGTCATCCTGCTCAAAGCGGGGCTAGGCCTGGACAAGAAGAAGATCCTCGCCCAGGGGTCGGTGGCGATACGGCTCGGTTTTCGTCCGGGCGTGATCGAGGCGGCGGTGATCGTGCCC
>SLRR01000011.1 GCA_007130865.1 Spirochaeta sp.
GCGATGGTGTTCGGCCGTCTTACCGATATAGCGGGACCAAAGAAGATCCTCGGCGCCGCGGGTATTATGATCACCCTGGGTTACCTCCTGATGTCACGGATCACCGCGCCGTGGCACCTGCTTCTGGTTTATCCGATATTCGTGGGAGTCGCCTTCGGCAGTCACGACGTGGTAACACTTTCCACGGTAGCCCGGTGGTTTGACCGGCGGCGCGGTCGCATGTCGGCGATCGTCAAAGCGGGAACCGGGACCGGCCAGGTGATCGGACCGGCGGTCGCGGCGATCCTGATCGCGGCGTTCGGCTGGCGAACGGCGTACCTCTGGATCGCGGCGGTCACGGGACCGCTGGTGTTCCTGGCAGCCCGGTGCGTACACCGTTCTCCGGAAGCTGCCGGCGTGCCTCACGAGGATCTGCCGGTCAACCGGTCCGGCGATTCGTTGGCGACGGAGGGCGGCACGTCCGGTCCAGCAGCGGGAGTACGTGAACTGATTAAACGTCCGGAGTTCCGCCGACTCGCGATAGCCCAGGCGGCGGTATTCTTCTGTGCGCCGGTAGTGATCATCCACGTCGTACCCTACGCGACCGACCTCGGTATCAGTCGCACCGTTGCGGCGGGCGTGCTATCGGTTCTCGGAGGCGTCAGCATCACCGGTCGCCTGATCATGGGGAGCGTGATAGACCGGATGGGGGCGCGCGCGGCGCTCCTGAGCTGCTACGCGATCATGTTGATAGCGTTCATCCTGCTGCAGTTCGCCGGAGCCGTACCGATGCTGTATCTCTTCGCGGTGGTATACGGGTTTGCTCACGGCGGTCTGTTTACCGCCGTTTCGCCCCTGGTGGCGGAGCTCTTTGGAATGCGTGCTCACGGAATGCTCTACGGAACGGTAATCTTTATCGGAACGATAGCCGGATCGATCGGTCCCACGATGGCGGGTGCGATCTATGACCTGGTCGGAAGCTACCGTCCGGCGTTCCTGCTGTTGATCGTACTCGTCCTGGTAGCGGCGGGCGCGATCGGATCGATCCGCCCGCAAAAGGCGTGACCGGAACGACCGGTCTCCACGGATAAGAACCGTCTATCAATCGGCAAAATGGGTGTGTTTGGTTTTCCATCGCTTGACAGCGATGCCGAGCCAGAAGCCGTAGATCCCCAAAGTAATAAACGTCAGCAGAAGCCACTTGATCCAGTTCCCGAACAGCCCGATCGCGGACCCGTCAAACCTCAAACGGCGGCCGTCGATCACCGTATGACGCACTTCCCATCCGTATACCATCACGACGGCCCAGGGATAGGCGATTCCCAGAGTGATCCCCGTTATGAACATACCCAGTAAGGACCACCCGATCAGCTGTAACAGTCCTCCGTCAAACCGGGACTCACTCGATGTAATATCTGCCAAATTTTTATCCTTTCTCTTTCTGTAAGATATTACATTATTTTTACTATATGTAGTTGAAAAATTGCAACAGTACTATTTAGCTTTTTACCCCGTGTATATCCGGTAGCTGTTAAAAAATCTTTACTATACCGATCGCTTCGTACTCACCAGCACGATCACTTCCGACGGAATACCCCAGGGCGTTACCACGCTGCGATGCGACGTGTTCCACCGGTCGTGGTCAATGTACCTGTCAAAGAGGATCGGACGGCATCCCCCGACCGCCGAGGGGCATGTACGGAACACCGCCATCCAGAGCGAAGATACGATCCGCGACACAATCGTCGTACCACACGTGAGGCTTGTCAGGCAGAGCCGTCCACCGGGCTCGAGAACACGGTACGATTCGTTCAGGAACTCGCGGATACCCTCGTCCGATAGCAGGTCAAGGACGTAACTGGACACGACACGGTCCATAGAGTTGTCCTGCACGGGAATGCGGATTTCGCCGTCGGACCGGTATACCTCTGTTCGGTCGGAGTACGCCGCGAGATTATCCGACGCAATTGACACCATCACCGGGCTGAGATCGCAGCCGTGATACCGTGCCGATGCGGGTAACTGTTCGCGCAGGAGGCGGAGCGCAAACCGACCGGTTCCGCAACCGAATTCGAACACGCTCCGCGCTTCTTCGAATGCGGCAGGGCCGATAAGCGCATCGAGCGCAGGGTTCTCATAAAAAGACTGGCTATCGAGCTTCTTCCCGAACCGATCGTAATATCGCCGCACTTCCTCGGCCGTTAACGTCGTTCGCCTGGCGCGCATATCGACTCCGGGTGAATTATACCACGATCGAGTCAGCCGGTGCCGGCACGGTACTCATCACGCAGCGCGACATTCAACGTCGCGCCGGTTCAGGTACCATCGTTTCAGACACCGTAGCGTCAGACACCGCTACGCAGATCCTCCACGGAGTGGTCGGTGAATTCGATTCCCGTGAATCTCACCGTGCACCCCGATCCAAGAGGACTTTGCGCGGATACGCCGACGTAACACGCTGTACGGTCCGGCACAGGTAACGAGAACAACCGGACCATACGCCAACGCTCGCCGTCGACGGAATAGTACAAGCCGATCGCGTCATCCCGTCGCGTCATTTTAAGATATACCTCGGCGTCGTCCACGACCTCTCCGTTAGCGTCGTCGCTCAGACCGTTGGTCACGACGGTTACTATCGAGGTATCTCCCATGTCGGTTTGTTCAAACGCGAGTTTCACCCAGACCTCGTCGCTGCAATAGAACACGAGCGCTCCGGCGTCAAACGTACTGGTGAACTCCGGCATCACCCGACCCTGAACGGTAAAGTCACCGGAAACGCCGCGGACGAACATCGGCGCGTTCCGCTTCCGGAGTTCCGAGGCAGGATCGTTGAAGTAATCGGTGCCCTCCGGCGCGTTGATCGTTACTGAATTATCATCGGTCGTGTAGGACTCCGGTCTGTTCTTCCACGTATGAAACACAATTCACCTCCAAGTAGGACCTACTATAACGCACCTTTTTTGATCAGGCTAATAAAATATCGGTGTGCCACGATTCAACCGGTGGGCGATTCAACGTGGTCGATCGCCCACGACTCAGCCCAGGCGGCAACCACCCGGTCGGTACGGCTCCTCCCGGAGGGGCAACGCCAGAAACAGCTTCACGTACAGCAGCGGGACAAACCACTCCAACGCCGGCGGAGCATTCACGATGTAGAGCGCAAGCACCAGTGACCCCGTGTACACCATAAAAGCGAGGGGCCGGCGTAGGTGCAGCGGCGACGCGAGAATCACCGCAGTGCCTACCAGGAGATAACCACCGGTCAAGGCAAACCAGGCGAGGTCCCCCTCCATGAATACCAGCGCAACCGCCAGGGGATGCACCAGATGAAGCACGCCGAACGACGCGTGCCACAGGGAATCCCGCTCGGGTCTGTGAAACCACCGCTTGCCCGGCGAGGAGGCCCCGGTTACGATCCCCCCGACGATATCAAACGCCAGGACTCCGCAGAGTACATACTGTACCGTATTCCACGTGGCGGCTGCGTACGATCCGTACCATACGGCCGTCAGCGCCGCCACCAGCGGCAGGAGAAACTGCACGATCCGTTCGCCCCGGGTTGCACCGGGACCGGCGATCCGATCGACAATCCCCGCCGTACCGAACCGTGGTCGCGGGTACTCCCACTCGATATAGGGCTGAACTCGTATCCTCACGGGAAGACGCTAACCGGGAAGATGGTACCACGTCCAGACCGTGCCGTTTCGCCTGCCCGGGCCGATCCGTAGTAAGATAGCAGAGATGTCCGTCGTACACGTGCGCCTCTTTGAAGAACTGAACCAGTATATTCCGCAGGACCGTCGGCGGGACCGTTACAAACAGCGCTTCACCCTTACCGTCCCATCGGACTCAACCGTTGCGGATATCCTGGTAACGTTGTCCGTACCGGTAGACGAGGTGGATCTTGTAACGATCGACGGCAGATCGGTTTCCCTCGGTGCACACCCTCCGGAAGGAGCGGAGCTAAACGTTTACCCGGTGTTCGAACGGTTTGAGATCGGGGGCGTCAGCTGTGTGCGCGCCGGCCCGTTGAGAAACACCCGGTTTGAACTGGATATCCACCTGGGTCAACTGGCACGGTTGCTCCGGCTCCACGGCTTTGACGCAACGTGGCGACCTCCCTTCGACACAGCCGGCCTGGTGGAACGATCGCTCCGGGAACACCGGATACTGCTGAGCCGGGAC
>SLRR01000133.1 GCA_007130865.1 Spirochaeta sp.
AGAAATTGAATCGATCCGGAGGATTCTTGCCGTCGGTAACGCGATTACTGGACCAATTGTAAGTTGAGTCGACAATGACGCCTCACAGTACGAGAACTCTGTGAGGCGTTACTTCCACGCGTGTCTTGTTGTCAGTCGACGTTTACGGGAGTGCCGATGCTAAGGATCTTCCAGACATCCTTGCCGTCTTCCTTCATCGTAAAGATCACGTCTTGACCGGAATAAAGATTATTATTCGCATCGGTAATCGTCGCAGTTGCCGTTGATCCGGAAATATTCAACGTTCCGAGCGTGATCGGCCTATCTTCCGGCGGAAAGCGGTCCTCCCATACGCCAGCTTGGCGGTCTGTCTCATATGCATTTGAGTCGGGATGCATGTGTCTCCATAGGTTTCCGTAGTTACCGCCGTTTATGTCGTTCATAAACATGCTGATGCGGCTACTGATTGAAACACTATCGTCCTCGTCCAGGGGACAGCCAACAAAGAGTAAGACTATTGCTGCAATGATAGCCGCCAACAGTAACCATCGGAAAGTATCTTTACGTTTCATCGTATCTGCTCCTTTCTCTATCAAATATCCGCATCCACGAGTCCAGGAGTAATTCCGGCTTCGTAACTCTCAAGAAAACGCTGGTACTCTTCCAGAAACGCCTGGTACTTCGGATCATTGCGGTTCAACATATACCGGGTTTTCAACTCCACGTACATGCGCCCCAACACGAAACGCCGTAAAGAGAGTCCGGAAAGCGCGAAATACCGATAGTTTCTTGCTTGTGTTACCGTGATATCACGCGTATCGAAAACTTCGTCACGAAACGCATCCCGCTCCTCCGACGGATCCATCTCCCTCAACGTTTCCAACATAGCGTTGTACTCTTCCCTGATCCGTTCGTACAACTCCCGGAACTCCGCGTATCCCTGGATGAACTCGTCCAGCTGCTGCGTGAGCATCGCCGTACCTTCCGCCGGTGCGTCAACGAACGCTTCGATCCGCTCGTTGTTCCAGCTGCGGAAGTCCTTCGGGCGCCCGAGCCACTCGAAAATCTCGCCCGGTGGATAACCGAGCACCACTTCCACGGCCTGGTCCGCCGTGAGGGAGACGCTTTGCCCCGCGGAACTCACCTCGACCTCACCCGTCTCCACGAGGAACATGGAGCTGCCGTCGGATGCGGCGAACACGGTGAGTTCAGTCCCACGCACGCCGGCTACGGTGGTGGCGGTTCCTACGCGGGGTTCCGCCCGGCCGGTTACACGCTGAAAGCGGTAGCTCACCGATCCCACGCTGTTGGACATGACGGTCTCGCGGCGGCCGTCCCGCTCTACCTCGCGGATCGTGAAGACGGTGTCCGCGTTTACGCGGATGGTGGCGGCGGCGCCCTGGGTGAGCTCCACAAAGTCCCAGCGGCCGGTTACTACGGAGTCCCCGGGACGGACGGAGCTGCCAAAGTCCAGCCAGTCCGTGGCGCCCGCGGCGGTGCGGACTTCCGGGTCACCTTCCAGGTATGTTACGGAGGCGTCCTGTGCGAAGAGGAACGCCGACGGCAGGATAAGCAGTAATACGGCGAGGGTCGCCGGTACGACGGCGCGCCACCGACCGGTGGTGCCTGCCCCGGAGACCTTCGTTCGACCTGTTCCGAGATTCCTGACGATCATCATGCGTCCTCCCGCGGTCCGGTAAAGCCGAATATCTTTGGCAGGTGCCCCGGGACGCGTTCACCGGTGACGATCAGGAAGGTGCCGTGGCTGGTCCGGACTTCCGCCAGGCCCGCGTCTTCCGCGGTGTACTTCTCAAACCAGACGCGTACGTCCATGGTGTCTCCGAAGCGGCGCCAGGTGGTGTCGTCCACGGGGCCGAGGTCACGCAGGGTGGGGGCGTCGAAGGTGAACCCCACGTTCTGCAGGTTTGTCCACATCATCTCCAGATCGCTCTCGAGCAGGATGATTTCTCCGTCGAGCAGAAAGGGCCGTGCCGAGAGTTCCATCAACCGCTCCAGGTCGGCCCGGTTGAGTTCGATCAGAAGCCGATCCACGCGGCGCTCCCGCTGCGCCACCGGTGCCGTCTGGCAGGATGCCGCGAACAGGACCAGCAGGACCGTTGCGGCCAACACGGGTAGTGAACGTTTCATTACCTGAGAGTTTAGTGCGCGGCCGGCCGGTTTTCAAGTTTTTCCCGGTATTCAGGCCCGGTATTCAGGAGCCTGTTGACCGCAGGTGTGGGGGCGCCGGCTACAGCGCGGGGTCGTCGGCTACAGCCTGAGGCGTGCCGGCTGCAGCGCGGGGGCGTGCCGGCTGCAGCGCGGGGGCGCCGGCTACGACGACGAACTACAGCTGAAGGCCCGCCGAGAAGGTGAGCACGAAGTCCTCGGCGATCCGGCCGAACTCCGTATCGCTCAGGCCGCTCGTCCAGATCAATCCCAGGCCGAACGTGGCGGGACGGAACGCATGGATCTCCAACCGGTGTTCCGCTATGTGACTGGGGTCGCTCAGGTTGGTTGTTATCGTGTTGGTGTTGCGCCAGCGTTCGGCGCGGCCCAGGTTGAACCCGTACTGCAGGTAGTGGCGTCCCGGCCGGAGGAACCCCGCGGCACCGTCGCTCGTGACGGGGGTCGCGAACGGTTCGTCCGGGTAGATCCCGGCGAGTCCGTTGTAGTGGTATTCGCCGAGGAACGTGTAGTACCAGGCTCCGTCGGGGTGGTCTGTGCCGGGGTGGCCCGCGTGGGGGTGGCCCGCGCCGCCCCTGTACTCGCCGCGGACTCCAAAGAGGGGGTTCATGGTGACCACGCGTTCCCGCGGGTCGTACGCTTCCAGGGCGCCCTCCACGCCGATCGTCCACGCTCCGGGGGAGGTCTTAAGGAAGAGTCCGCTCCGGAACGTCTTCTCGTTCTGGTGCGTCACGGACACGCCCAGGCGCAGACCGTCGTCACCGTTCAACCATCCCTGCAGAGCGTACCGCGCGTGCTCCAGGGGACGTTCGGTCACGTCCTGCTCCGCGAGCTGGTCCTGCAGGGCGATCGCGAACGCCAGGGAGAGGGGCGCCTCCGGACCCAGGAGGAGCAGCGCTCCGTCAAAGCCGGGTTGCGCGTCCAGCAGCGCCGCCCGGGGATGCAGTCCGTCCGTGACGGAGAAGTGAAGGCCCCCGGGGTTGGTGCGCTGCAGGCCCTCGCCGTCCCAATGGAACTGCCGGCCCCCGGTCAGCTCCAGCGCGGATGACGGCCGGACGGTGACGCGGGCCTCGTAGACCTCGTGAACAACGTTTGCGCGGGAGGGTGATACGGATCCCACGCCGGCGGTCCCGGTACCGATCCCGCCGGCGTGTTGCGGGACGTAGAGGATCGCGTGGTCCAGTACGACGCGGCTCCTTGTATGATCGAGCGCGTGCCGCGCGTGGAGTTCGCCGAAGGCATGGTGCAACCAAGTGTCACGATCCTCCGGATTCGCCACGGCGAGAGAATCCCGCTGGTGCGCCAGCACGAAGTTTGTCTCGAGCAACAATTGCAGGTGGTATGAGTCGAAGAGGCTCGCCTGGTCCGGCTGATCCCGCTCCTCCGCTTCCGGCGGGGAGAATGTCGGTGCGACCAGGAGGAAAACTATCGCGAACGCCGTTGCTGCAACACTACGCATTGATTCTCCCTGTCCGATTGGAATACTGTAGCACACTACCATGAACGGCGTCATCCTCGGTCGATTTATGCCACCCCACCACGGACATCTCTACCTCGTCGACTTTGCCCGGGCGATGGTGGATCGTCTCTACGTCCTGGTGTGTACGCTTTCCTCGGAGCCGATCCCGGGGGAACTCCGCTTCCGGTGGATGCAGGAACTGGCCCCGTCGTCCAGGGTTATCCATATCACCGAGGAGATCCCGGAAGCACGGCGTGACGCCGCGGGAGCGACCACGATCTGGGCGGATACGATACGTCAGTCGATCGGAAAACCGATAGGCCGCGTCTTTGCCTCGGAGGATTACGGTTGGGACCTGGCGTACCGGCTGGACGCGCAGTTCATCCCGGTGGATACGGGACGGCACAATATCCCCGTTTCGGCTACGGAGATCCGGAACGATCCTTTTGAGCATTGGGAGTTCATCCCCACGCCGGTGAGGCCCTGGTTTGTTCGGCACGTGGCCCTGGTGGACCAGTCCGATCTCGCCCGGGAGCTTGCGGACGCGCTCGATACCGTGGTGGCGCACCCCTACCGGGAGTTCTGGCAGGTCACGTGGAACGACTACGGCGGAAAGCGCGCGGTCAAGCCCCTGTCCGACGGGGAGATCCGCCGGGGCGCCCTCGCTACCACCTCCGCCCTGGCACGCCGGGCCAACCGGGTTCTGCTGCACGACCTCAGGTCGGTGAAAGACCTAGACGATCTGGTACCGGAAACTGCTCCGGCGGTGATCGTGGCTGATCTGGACCGGCAGGACGAGGTGGCACGGTACTTCGAGAGCGACCAGGCCGGGCGGGCGGGCCGGCACGGCGCGAGTGGACCGACCGGCCAGGCCGGGCGCGGGGCCTCGCCGATCGTCATCTCCCCCCGGCAGGCGTCGGTGACGGATCTCCTCGCGATGACTCGTACCCTTTGACTTCTCTTTAACGAATATCTACAGTGCTCTCATGGATATCGCGATCTGGGCGGTGATCGGCGGCGCGCTGCTCCTGGCGGAATTTGCGATGCCGGAGTTTTTGCTGCTCTTCTTCGGCGTGGGGGCACTGCTCAACTCCCTGCTCCTGGCGCTGGTACCGGGACTTCGCGGCGAGATTCCCCTGCAGATCGGTCTCTGGGCGATTACCAGCGGGATAACCCTGGCGCTGCTGCGCAAGTACGTTGCGCGGTGGTTCAGGGGTCAGGATCTCCCGGTGCAGTCGGAAGAACCGGGCATGACCGCGGAGGTGGTGGAGGCGATCACGCCGGAACAACCCGGTCGGATCCGGTTCCGCGGGACCACCTGGCGGGCAACCGCCGTGGGTGAATCGATCCCGGCCGGTTCCTCCGTGACGATCCTGGAGAAACAGAACATGACGTACCTCGTAACCCGGGAAAACCTCCTGGGCGACGATGATGTCTGAATGAAAATGTCATTGAACGCGCGCGTACTTAGAGATCAGCCTGCAAGCGTTCAAGTGTCTTTCGCTTCGACGTTTCCTGAAAGGAGACAAACAGTATGTCCGTAATTGGAGCGTACATCGTCTCGGCAATCCTGCTGTTTCTGATGTTTACTATTTTTTTCAAGCTGATCCGGATCGTACCGGAGCAGCAGGCCTGGGTGGTGGAGCAGTTCGGCAAGTTCCGCCGCATCATGGGTCCGGGCCTGCACCTGGTGATCCCGGTGCTGCAGAAGGTCGCGTACAAGCAGATCCTCAAGGAAGAAGTGATCGACGTACCGCCGCAGCTGTGTATCACCCGGGACAACGTACAGGTATCGGTAGACGGTATTCTCTACCTGCAGGTGGTTGACTCGGAGAAGGCGAGTTACGGGATCGACAACTACCGATTTGCCACGGCGCAGCTCGCGCAGACCACGATGCGTTCCGAGATCGGAAAGATCGACCTGGACAACAGCTTCTCCGAGCGCGACAGGATCAACGACGCGATCGTCCGCAGCGTGGACGAGGCGAGCGATCCCTGGGGGATCAAAGTTACGCGCTACGAGATCCGGGATATCACCCCTTCAGAAACGGTTATGGTGGCGATGGAGCAGCAGGTCCGGGCGGAGCGGGAAAAACGCGCGGAGATCCTCACCAGCGAGGGGGTCCGGGAGGCGCGCATCAACAGCTCCAAAGGTGACCGGCAGCAATCGATAAACCTCTCCCAGGGTGAACGGCAGAAGCGGATAAACGAGGCGGAAGGCCGCGCCCAAGCCACGGAGATCATCGCCGGAGCCACGGCGGAAGGGATCGAACAGGTGGCCGCGGCTATTCAACTGCCCAAGGGCCGTTCCGCCGTGGCGGGCCGAGTGGCGCAGCAGTTTCTCAACACGCTGGGCGGTATTCTCAAAGTCAGCGACACCGCGGTACTTCCCGCGGACCTGGCAAAACTTCAGGGCATCGCCGAGGTGTTCCGCGGTGGGGCACCCGATGACGGCCGGACACGAAGTGCGACGGACGGTGGACCTCACGGCTCGGCATCCGGTCGACCTCACGGTCCCGACTCCGCCACCGCAGGAGGTGCATCATGAACCCCTTCCTACCGCTTCAGATAGTACTGGCCGCGATCGTCGTGGTCATCCTGGTCTCGGTGGCACGCAGCATCCGGATCGTTCCCGCCAAGACTGTTCTAGTGATTGAACGCCTGGGCAAGTACGCCAAGACGCTGCACGCGGGGTTCCACGTACTGGTGCCGTTTCTCGACCGCGTCGCCTACAGCCACAGCATGAAGGAACAAGCCGTGGACGTGCCTACGCAACCCTGTTTCACCTGGGACAACGTGAAGGTGGACGTGGACGGTGTGCTGTATTACCGCGTGGTGGATCCGAAGAGAGCGAGCTACGGGATAACCAACTACGAGTACGCCACGATCCAGCTCGCCCAGACCACGATGCGCTCGGTGATCGGAAAGCTGGAGCTGGACAAGACCTTTGAGGAACGGGACAGCATAAACGCCGCGATCGTACGAGACGTGGACGCCGCCGGTAAGGAATGGGGCGTGGAGGTGACCCGCTACGAGATCCAGAACATCAACGTGCCCCGGGACATCCTGCAGGCTATGGAAGCGCAGCTCCGGGCGGAACGGGAGAAACGCGCACAAGTAGCCCGCTCCCTGGGTGAGATGGAGTCTAAGATCAACCACTCCGTGGGTGAAATGGAAGAAGCGATCAACCGCTCCGAGGGCGAGAAAGAAAAATGGGTCAACGAGGCTGAGGGAAAGGCATCGGAGATCCGCGCCCTCGCCCAGGCTACCGCCTCATCCCTCCGACAGATTGCAACCGCTCTGGACATGGAAGGCGGCGACGAAGCTCTCTCACTGCAGCTCGCGGAGCAGTACGTGGGCGAACTGAAGGAGCTCGCCCGCAAAGGTACCCGCGTGGTACTCCCGCTGGACCTGCAGGACGTGAACGGCGTGATCGAGACGGTGCGAAAGCTTCTCCGCGACGAGAACGGATCCACCGCGGGGTAAGCCGATGCCGAGCTCGGGCGGCCCGGCCGGATGGGCGCGCCGGACTGGTCCGGCCGGCCGGCGGCCCGGCCGGATGCCCCGACCCGGCCGGCTCGACGCGCCCCCGCGCAGCCGCCTGGTCGCATAACCGCGTGGCCGCGCTACTGCTCCACGTGGTGTTCGATCGTATACTCGGTCGGACCGATCTCCCCCGTGACCGTATCAAACCAGGCCTGAGGCACGATATGCACGCTCTCAAAGCTGCTGCGCCGGGTCTGCTCGTGTAACCGCCGGTACCTCTCCAGATCCGCCGCGGAAAACCGGTAGGGCTCCTCCCGGAGATCCTCCTCCGGTGGATCCTTCCGATACCCCGGCACCTCGCGCCAGGGAGTGCCGGGGATTACCCGCACGTACCGGTCGTCCCGGATCGCGTCGTGGAGCCGCCAGGTGTTCCCTCCAAATAGACGCGATCCGTCTGTAAGATCCTGCAGGTAGATCAACTGCGGGCTGCCCGGACCGGTCCCGGCGGAGTAAACCAGCACCTCCGTCGGTTCCAGGATCCGGTCAAGCCGCGTTTCCCAACGCAATACGCCCTGCGGTATAATCTCACCACGGTCCAGGTTCACGTAGAACATCTCCACCGGGTCCAGTCCGTAGCCCGGTTGCCGGTAAAGGAGAACGCGGTTCTCCTCCGGGCCGTACATCACCTCCCCCCAGGGCGGTTCCGCCGACCGGAACGCATCCAGTCTCACCCAGCCGTACTTCCGGCCGTCTCCGGTGGAGACACCGGTGCGTACCAGGTCCACCAGGACCCAGTGTCGGGAACGATCCACTGTCTCGAGCTCCCAACGTTGCACCGGGGGATCCGTGGCGAGTCCCGTGGCGGTGCCCGCATCGCGGAGCGTCCCGATTTGATCCGCATCGTCCCGGGCGTGAGCAAAGACGGCGTGTGTCCCCGGTTGGACCGGGAGGGATACGCCCAGAAGGTCGGCGATCAACCCCGGCGAAGCGTCGTCGACCGTACCGTTGACGGTCCCGCGAGTCGCCTCGTTATCCGCGGACGCCGTCGTTACCACCAGGAGTGCGCGCAGCAGAAGTAAGACAACGACGGTGGCGCTGGTTGCGCCGTTTCTGCGGCGCGGCATTTCTTTGGTTCTCATACAATCTATACGCACCGGGAGAACCATACCGCTTGTCTCGAGAAGCGGATTTCACGGTTTTTTTTCTCCGCTTCGGGGCGACGGCGGGGTTTCCAGGTCCTGGTCGGCCTGGATCAACTCACCTACGGTCAAACCGGGACTTTGAAATCCCTGGTTTCTGCTCCGGCGGTAGCCGGTGAAGAACGAGTGAAAGAGGTGAACGATTCCCCGGAAATCGTACGCTTCCTCCACCTGGTGCGTCTCCAGGTCGAGAAAGAACGGCTTCTTGTGGTGTATCACCTGGCTGGGGTAAACGCTGACGTGTCCCACGATCAGGTACGCCACGGTACACGCCACGGCGGCGTAACTACCGGTGGTGACTCCGAACAGTTCCATCGCCATCATAATCGCCGCGATCGGGGTGTTGGTGGTGGCCGATAAAAATGCCACCATGCCTATCGCGGAGAACATGCCGACGTTCTGACCGAAGATCTGCGCCCAGTAGTTTCCGGCGGTAGCTCCGATGAAGAAGATCGGGCCCAGGATACCACCGCTTCCACCGGACCCCAAAGTAATCGATGTGGCAAGTATTTTAAAAAACGGTGCAATTCCCCGGAACGGCTCTCCGTCGAGGGCGGCGTCCACCACGCGGGTACCCACGCCGAGGTAGTTTGTCGTTCCTGAAACCAGCACGATTCCGATCAGAAGCAGACCGCCGATTATGCCTTTCAGGGGCGGCCAGATACGGATTCGCTCAAAGAGGCGTTCCGTACGCGACAATGCGGATACAAGCAGGATCGCCAGGAATCCCATGGCGATTCCGAACGCGATCATCTGACCGAGCATCGGAATCTTACCCGGCTCCTCCACGAGGACATTGAAGCTCAGGTGCAGGACGCCGAGTCCTCGGGTGACCAGCATCGCCACGTACGCCGCTATCAGCGAGGGGAGAAGTCGGTTGTAGGAGAATCGCCCGATATGCAGTACTTCCGTGGCGAAGATCGCGCCCGCGATGGGCGTACCGAACACACCGGCAAAACCGGCGCTGATCCCGCAGAGCACAAAACGCTGCCGGTCCAGGGCGTTCAGTTTGACAAGCGAGGCGAACCCGGATGCCACGCCTGCACCGATCTGCGCGCTGGGACCTTCCTTCCCGGCGGAACCACCCAGGATGAGCGTGATCAGGGTCGCCACCATCTTTACCGGTATCACCCGGAGCCGCATTTTGCCCGAGTGCAGGTGCAGCGCCTCGATCACTTTCTCCGTGCCGTGGCCCTGTGCATCGGGAGCGAGCCAGGTTACCAGCAGGCCGCTCAGAAACAGTCCCACCGGTGCAAGAAGGAAAAACGACGGCCACTGCCTGATCGAAACGATCCCCAGATCGAGCAGCAAGAGGAAGATCGAAACCGGTACACCGACTATCACACCGGCAACTGCGGCAAGCACGATCCACTTTGCCGTGGTGAGGATGATCAGAGTCTGCAGCACGGTAAACCGCACGATCCGATTCAGCATCGCGGGATTATGCGGTAACCGGTCCCGGGGAACAAGACCCGCACGCGGCGGAGTGTATAAAAATACGTGATACGGTGACGCAGAAAACGTTCATGGCGATAAAGACGACCGGGAAAATTGACAGGAGCCGGTCATCCGGTTAAGGTCGGTCAAACCTGACTACCTGGAGGCCCGTTCTGACGAAGCAGGAATACCGACTCTACTACCTCACCTGGGTGATACTGGCGCTCACGGCGCTGGCAGGCTTGTTGTACCAGGGGCCGGCCGCGGTGGCGCGCGGCGTCTGGGCGCTTCAGCTTCACCCGGCACGGCTGATCAACGATTATACCGAAATCGCCGGTTCAGGAGCGGCGATCGTCAACGCTGTCCTGGTGGCGGCAATCGGCCTGGTACTGATCCGGTTAGCGCGAATCCGCGTATCCGGCCCCTCGATCTCCGCCGTTTACACGATGCTCGGGTTCGGGCTCTTTGGTAAGACGCCGGTCAATTCGCTGCCGATCATCCTGGGTGTGTTCCTGGCGGCTCGAATCGCCGGGAAGCGCTTCAACGAGTACATCCTGATCGCTCTTTTTGGGACCGCCCTGGCGCCGGTGGTCTCCACGGTCGCGGTGGAGCTCACCGCAGCGGGTGTACACACGTGGTCGGCGGCGATCGCGGGAGGAATCGCTATGGGGTTGCTGCTGCCGCCGGCCGCGATGGTGATGCTGCGCTTTCACCAGGGATACAACCTTTACAACATCGGACTTACCAGCGGTTTTCTGGGGCTGTTCGTGGCGTCCGTGCTGATTGCCGGCGGCGCGGATCTCTCGGGAACGCTGATCTGGAATACCGATCCACCGCTCTTTCTCCAGGCGTTTATACCGGTACTCTCGGCGGTACTGATCGCGGCGGGCCTCTGGCGTGGTCCACGGTCGGCACTCGCCGACTTTGTTCGCGTAAACCGGCTCTCCGGGCGACTGCCCTCGGATTTTATGGACATGGTTTCTATCCGCGGGACCCTGGTCAACATGGGGATCCTGGGAATCGCGAGCTGGGCCTATGTGTTGATTGCAGGAGCACCGCTCAACGGCGCGGTGATCGGCGGGATACTCACGATCATCGGGTTCGGCGGGTTTGGTAAACACCCGATGAACTGCTGGCCGGTAATGGCGGGGATTCTCGCGGCGACGCTCCTCTTCGGGGTGGACCCCGCTGCGCCGGGAGCTATCCTGGCTATTCTATTCGGTACCACGCTCGCGCCCCTGGCGGGAGATTTCGGGATACTGGTCGGATTCGTGGGCGGCTTTCTGCACCTGGTGATGGTGAGCCGCTCCGGCGGATGGCACGCGGGGCTGTCGCTCTATAACAACGGATTCGCCGGGGGTCTCACGGCGACACTGTTGGCGGCATTCATGGAGTGGCGTGAATCGATTCGGGACACCGGGCGCGAGGAGGCGACTGTGTCGACCGCCGCGTCATCGCAGAAGGAGGGGTGATGAAACAAAGAAACGAACTCGCACTGCACCTCATCGGTGAAGTGGGCCATTACTTTCTCGAGGGTAATCCCGGTCAGGTGAACATCTCGCTCCACCTGGAGCCGGACGGGTTTCATCTCGTGCTGATCGACGATGTGGAACGAAGCGACGAGGAGATCCAGGAGATCGGCGCATCCCTGCACCGCACGGACCGGCCGGAACTCGCGGGTTACTACGGCTCGATGGCGGGACAGGAAATGCTGGGTCAGGCCCGACTGAACCTCGTGGGATGGCAGATCCAGCACGGCGAAGTCCGCCGCACCGAAGGCGGTACCCGGATCGACCTGGTCCTGGGTAACGAGGAGTTCGACCTGGAAAGCTCGCCCTTTCCCGGACCAGGGTGCTGACGGCCGCCGCGTCTGAGACATCGGGCGTCGCGTCTGAGACATCGGCCGCCGCGTCTGAGACATCGCGCGCCGCTCGACGGACCAACGCCGGCCCCCTCTTACCAGCCAAAAAAAACCGGAGAGGCCGCGCGATGCGGTCTCCCCGGTAACATTTGGATTCGATTCACGAACCGCCGTCGGGCTACGCCCGATCGGCAGGTTCGATTTTTCCTGAACGCTACTGCTTCGACTCCGGAGAGTTCATGTAGTCGTTCTTCTCCTTGACGAGTACACCGGCCAGCACGAGCAGGGCGATGAGGTTTGGAGCGGCCATGAGACCGTTCATCGTGTCCGCCAGCGACCAGATGAACTCCAGTCCACCGACTGCACCAATCAGGAGGAAGATCAGGAAGAGTACACGGTACGGTACGATGATCTTCTTACCGAAGATGTACTCCCAGCTCTTCTCACCGTAGAAGGACCAGGTGAGCATCGTGGTGTAGGAGAACAGCACCAGACCGAGCAGTACGATTGCACCTCCCGGGCCGGGCAAACCGCGGGTGAACGCTGCGGAAGCGAGAACACCACCGGTGAGACCACCACCGTCGGGAGATTCGATGTAGAGCGCGCCGGTAACGAGAATAACCAGGGCGGTCATCGTACATACGATGATCGTGTCGATGAAGACTTCCCAGATACCCCACATACCCTGCCGGGTGGGGGAGTTCTTTGCCTGGGCGTGGACGATCGACGCCGCACCGAGACCGGCTTCGTTGGAGAAGATACCGCGGGCGATACCAAAACGGACCGTTGCGGCTACCGCGGATCCGGCAAAACCACCGGCTGCAGCGTGAGGATTGAACGCGTAGTAGAAAATCGCGCCAAAGGCGTTACCGACTTCACCGACGTTCGAGAGGATAACCACCAGCGAACCGATGATATAGACGATCGCCATGAAAGGAACGATCTTCTCAGCGGTCTGACCGATGCGCTTGATACCACCGAGGATAACAAGACCCACCAGGATGATCGCGCCGACTCCGGTTACGGCCGGCGGTATGCCGAACTGCTCCAGGGAGGCGGCCATCGTGTTGGCCTGTACCATGTTACCGATACCGAGCGCGGCGATACCCGCGAGCAGGGCGTAAACAACGGCCAGCCATTTCCAGCCGGACCCGAGACCCTTCTCGATGTAGAACATGACACCACCGTTGATCTCACCGTCCGCCTCCACATTGCGGAACTTCACACCGAGCGATGCTTCACCGAACTTGGTCGCCATACCGACCAGCGCGGACATCCACATCCAGAAGACAGCACCGGGACCACCGAGTGCGATAGCGGTACTGACACCGGCGATGTTACCAACACCGATCGTCGCCGCCATGGCGGAACTTACCGCCTGGAAGGAGCTGATCGCGCCTTCCTCTCCCTCTTTGGTCTTCTTGAAAAAACGACCAAAGCTTTGACGCCAGGAGAGGCCAAGCTTGACGAACTGGAAGAATCCCAACCGAATCGTCAGGTAGAGACCTGTTCCCATCAGGAGAACCATGAAAGGAGGACCCCAGACGATACCGTTGAGCCAGTCGTTAAACGCTAAAATTGCATTCACATTGCACCCCCATTTAGACTGTGATAGTAGAAACACTACGCCCGATAATGGAATCCGTCAATATTTTTCTCAAAAATCAGGGTTAAACGCTAATAAAATATCGAATTAACCCGCGTGTACACCGTTTTGAACTCTATGGTATTCTGCGCCTCGTTATGGAACGGGTCTACGTCGCGGGACACCGGAATCCTGATATGGATTGCATCTGTGCCGCCCACTGTTATGCCGAGTTCAAAAGCACGCTCGACCCCTCACGGGAGTACCTTCCGATCCGCAGCGGCTCGGCCGGCGACCAGGTTCGGGAGGTGTTCCGCCAGGCCGGCGTAACGGTCCCGACGCACTACGACACGATCGCGCCTACCGTGGAGAACGTGGCCCGTCGCAGCCCCGCGGTGATCGCGCCGGACGATCCCGTCCTGGACGTCTTTGACGCAGTCCAGGTCAAGACGATCAGCTCGCTTCCCGTGATCGACGATGAGGGAATGTTCCACGGTATGGTGGGTATCAACGAGATCACCTCCTACGTTATCTACCAGAACCAGGAGCACCGCCCGGTCTATACGTTCCTCGTGGACAATTTTGAACGCGCTTTGCCGGGCAGGATCATCAAACGGGGCGGAGTGGAAAGGTTCGATTCCTCGATAGTCACCGTGGCGATGCCCGTGGAACGTGCCCTGCGTCGTCTCAACGCGATGAAGGAGCCACCCCTTGTCGTGGTGGGGAATATCCCGGAGATCCTGCGTCACACCGCCGAGCAGCAGTACCCGGCGATCGTTCTCACCGGGATGGACCGGCAGGAAGCAGAAGCAGCGCTTAAAAACGAGCTCCGCGGATACCGTGGAACGGTCTTCCTCTCGGAGACGGACACCGCGGAATCGATCCGGATGCTGCGCTTGAGCTCCCCGGTGTTTACGATCATGGACCGGGACGTCCCGCGCCTGCCCGTGTCGACCACCTTTGACGATGCCAAGCATATGCTGCTCAACTCGACGTACCGGGGTCTTCCGGTGTTCCGGGATGAGGAGTTCATCGGTGTGGTGAGCCGTCGCTCCTTCATCGAACGCCCGCAACCGAAACTGATCATGGTGGATCATAACGAACTCTCGCAAGCGGTAGACGGCGCGGACCAGGCGGAGCTGCTGGAGATCGTCGATCACCACAGACTGGCGCCGCCCACCACCAGACAGCCGATTACCGTCACTACCCGCGTCGTGGGCAGCACGTGCACGCTGGTATACGAGGAGTATTCCGCACGAGGCCTCGCGATAAACCACACCGTAGCGCTCCTGCTTCTCTCGGGAATCGTCTCGGACACGGTGAATCTGCAGTCGCCCACCACCACCGAGGCGGACCGCCGGGCGGTACTGCGACTGGAGACGATCACCGGCATCTCCGCTGCGGAGCACGCGCAGAAACTGTTCGCCCAGCTCAAAGCGCTGGGAAGCCGGGAACCACGGGAAATCGTCCTGGCGGACTTCAAAGAGTACCGGCACGCGGGAACACGGTTCGGAATCGGCCAGGTGGAAGTCACCACCCTTACCGACACGGAATCGTACCGGGGGCGTCTCCTGGACGCGCTGGAATCGGTCGCCCGTGACAAAGGTTATGAATGGATAATGCTGATGGTGACGGACGTGATAAAAGGCAACAGCCTGCTGCTCACCAGCGGGTTACCCCGCGCGGAGAACGCGCTCCCCTTCCGCACTATCGATGAGCGGACCTTCGACCTCCCGGGGGTCCTATCCCGCAAGAAACAGCTTCTCCCGGAGATTATACGGGTCCTCAGCGATCTGAATGAGGGATGATAACCGCGTGTATCCCGGTGGTCCCCACTATTCGGGCGCGTCGGTGTCCGGCGCCACCGTGTTTGGCGCGTGGGTGTCCGGCGCCACCGTGTTTGGCGCGTCGGTCAACGGGCGGCACCCTTACCGCGCGGTGCCTCCGTCCTTTTCTCCGGGTTCTTCCAGA
>SLRR01000292.1 GCA_007130865.1 Spirochaeta sp.
CCACGGCCCCCCGGGCGCCGGCTCTTGTCTAAAACGTCCCGGGGCGGTACGGTTTGCGCGATATGGAGCAGAAACAGTTGTTCGAGACGGTAGGGCTGACGGTCTATAATTCACTGCGTCGCGACCGGGAGCGTTTTCAGGCTCTCAACCCGCCTCTCGTGGGCATGTACGTGTGCGGACCTACGGTATACAGCGACCCGCACCTGGGCCATGCCCGGGCGGCCCTGGCGTTCGATACGGTCTTCCGGTATCTCCGGTTCCTCGGATACCGAGTACGCTACGTCCGGAACATCACCGACGTGGGCCACCTGGAGGACGAAACCGCCGACGCGGGAGAGGACAAGATACTCAAGCGGGCGCGCCTGGAGCGGCTGGAACCGATGGAGGTTGTTCACCGGTATACCGTGAGCTACCACGAGGGCATGCGCCACCTGGGTTGTCTCCCGCCCTCGATCGAGCCTACCGCCAGCGGTCACATAGTGGAACAGATCCAGGTGGTGAAGAAAATTCTCGACGCCGGTCTCGCCTACGAGCGGGACGGATCGGTCTATTTTGATCTGGAGAAGTACGTCCGTGAAGGATCCGCAGGCCGCAGCGCGACAGAAAGCGCCGGCACACCCTACGGGGTGCTTTCCGGAAAGGTCCTGGACGATCTGCTGGCGAACACCCGGGAGACAACCGGGTCGGGTGAAAAGAAAAGCGCCCTTGATTTTGCTCTCTGGAAACGCGCAGAACCGACCCACATCATGCGCTGGCCGAGTCCCTGGGGAGAGGGGTTCCCGGGATGGCATCTGGAATGTACAACCATGAGCACGCGGTACCTGGGTGAAACGTTCGATATTCACGGTGGCGGGTTGGACCTGCAGTTCCCGCACCACGAGGCGGAGATCGCCCAGAGCCACGGTGCGTTCGGGACCGATCCGGCGCGGTACTGGATGCACAGCAACATGCTCACCGTGGGCGGACAGAAGATGGCTAAAAGCCTGGGTAACTTTATCACCCTGGAAGAGATGTTCTCCGGAACCCATCCCGCGCTCGATCAGGCCTGGGATCCGATGGTGGTTCGGTTCTTCATGCTCCAATCGCACTACCGCAGTACGGTCGATTTTTCCAACGAGGCCCTGCGGGGGGCGGAGAAGGGCTTTGCTCGCCTGATGGCCGCAGTGGATGCGGCGGAACGATACCTTGCGGAAATGGATGGGGTGGCCTCGGGAAGCGACGGCCGCCGCGACGGCCGCCACTCCGGTGCCGACTCCCGCCGCCACTCTGGTGGAGCCAACCCGTACGCTCGGGCGGAAGCAGCCCCGCAGGAGGATCCCCTGGCGATCGCCGGACGGACCGTGCCCGCCCCCGGAGCGTTTGTGCCTCCCACCGGCGACGACCACAGCCTGGCGGTGTCCACGCAGATCGAGGCGTGCTGGGCCGCGATGAGCGACGATTTTCACACGCCCCGGGCGATCGCAGCTCTCTTTGAGCTCGGCAAGCTGACGCAGCGTCCGGAACACGGCGGCGCACCGGAAGCCACGAGGACCGCTGCGGCGCGTACCCTTAGAGCGTTCACCCGGGAAGTGCTCGGACTTGCCCCGGGAAGAGGGGGGACCGAGACCGGCACCGCCGGATCCGGGGAACAGAGCCGGACACCGTTGGACGCGGCGCTGGAGCTCCTGATCGAGGTGCGCCGGGCGGCCCGGGAGCGCCGCGACTTTGAGACCGCCGACAGGATCCGGGATCGCCTGGCCGAGGCGGGTATCTCGCTGCAGGACAGAAAGGATGGAACCACGGGATGGACGACAACGTGACCAAGACGCTGGAGGATATGCGCTCGTACTTTGAGGAAACCACGGCGGAGCTCCTGATGATGCGGGAGATGGACAATCTCGAGATGTACAGGATGCTTACGGACCTCGGGAAGGAGCTGGAAGGCCTCTCCGCGGAGGAGAAAACGGAGGAGAACTTCGTTTACGGGTGTATCAGCAACGTATACATCGCCGACGATTTTCGTGACGGGCGGGTATACTACCGGGGCGTCTCCGACGCACACGTCGTCCGGGGATATCTGGCGGTCCTGATCAACGCAATGAGCGGCCTTACGCCGGAGGATGTTGTAACCGGGACACGGGAAGCGGTGGAAAAGTTCGCCCGGGAAACGGACTTGAAAGCGTCGCTCACGCCCAATCGGGCAAACGCGTTCGGCAACATCTATAAACTGATGGTTGAGAAGGCGAGCAAGCATGCCTGAAAACGATGTAGCCGGGCAGAACCGGGCGGTGGTGGAGGGTCTCTACCCCGCCGCGGTGTGGCGGAGTTTTGCCGAACTCTCGGCGATCCCCCGGTGTTCCGGGGAAGAGAAGGCGGTCCGCAACTGGATTATGAGCAAGGCGGACGCGCTGGGCCTGGAGCACCGCTCCGACGCGGCGGGCAATCTTGTCGTGTACAAACCGGCGTCTGCCGGGTGGGAATCCGTACCTACTGTTGTCCTTCAGGGTCATCTGGACATGGTGTGCGAGAAGAATCGCGGCGTTCAGCACGATTTCCGTCTGGACGGGATTGGATTGACGCGCCGGGAGGACTGGATCGGAGCAGAAAATACAACCCTGGGAGCGGATAACGGGATCGCCGTGGCGATGATGCTCGCTGTACTGGAAGACATCGATCCTTCCGGTCCCCTGGAATGCCTCTTCACGGTGGACGAGGAGAGCGGTCTCACGGGAGCGATGGAACTGGAACCGGCGCTTGTGAACGGTCGTATCCTGATCAACCTGGACAGCGAGGAGGAGGGCACGTTCTACATCGGGTGTGCCGGTGGATGCAACACGTATCTGACGCTTCCGGTGGTGCGGGAAGTGACACCCCGGTCGGAGCTGCCGGTGCTGCGCGTGTCCATTACCGGGCTCCGAGGCGGGCATTCCGGCGCGGATATCCACGAAGAACGGGGAAACAGCATCGTCCTCGGCGCGCGTCTGATCGCAATGATCCGGGAGCGGCATCCCTCGATACTTCCGGTGGACATCCGTGGCGGCGGAAAGCACAACGCGATTCCCCGGGAGTTCGCCCTGGACGTGGCCTGTACCGATCCGGTCGCTTCGGGTCCGGAAGAGCTGGCCGACACCATTGCGCAGGCGGAAGCGCTTTTCCGGGATGAGCTTGAGGGTAAGGACGAACACTTCTCGATCCGGCTGGAGCCGGGTCCGGAGGATTCGACCTCAGCGGATGCCCGTCCGGCGGTACTGACCCCGGCGGCGTTCCAACGAGTCGCGGACCTGCTCCTGGCGATTCCCCAGGGTGTGCTCGGCACGAGCAGAGTCGTGCCGGGGATGGTGGAAACCTCCACCAATCTCGCGGCGGTCACGCTTGAGGGTGACGCGCTGAAGATTCTGACCAGCCAGCGTTCGTCCCGGGACAGCCTGGTGGCGCGCGCCGCGGAGCAGGTAGCCGCGATCGGGCGGCTCGCGGGAGCATCGCCGCGATTTGCCGAGCGGTACCCCGCCTGGGCTCCGAGCGCTTCAAGTCCGGTACGCTCTGTGGCGGAGAAGGTGTACCGCGAACTCTTCTCCACGGAACCTCGGGTTACGGCGATCCATGCCGGACTCGAGTGCGGTGTGATCGGCGAACGACTCGGCGGGATGGACATGATCTCCCTCGGTCCCGATCTGGAGGGGGCTCATACCCCGGAGGAGCGCCTCCGGATCTCCTCCACGGAGAGCACCTGGAACCTGTTGCGGGGAATTCTCCGGGAGATCGGGCGTGCAGCCGGGGTTTCCGCCGCCCGCGATGAACCAGGCGCCGACGGAGCAGCGCCATGACTCGATTCCACGGCGCGGTTCTCCCGTTATTCGTTTTCCTGTTGTTCGGCACAGCGGTGTTTTCATTCGCCACGGGACTCCGAGAGCAACCGTTGTCGGACGCGTTCGAGCCGGCCCCGCGGGAGGAAGCGCCGTTTGTTCTACCCGCGCCGGTGGTTACCCTGGCGATCATCGCCGGTTCCGATACGGCCGATCCGCTGCGGATGGGTGTCCTGGAGGCGGCCCGGGATCTCACGGAGCGTGCCGGCGGAACGGGGCGGGTAGCGGTTCTCCGGTCCGGAGTAGTTCCGGATCAGGCGGTGGACCTGCAGATCAACGAAGTTGAGAACGCGATCGCCCGGAACGTATCGGCGATCATCATAGACCCGGTGGATCCGGTGGCGCTGACGCCGTATCTGGCGCGGGCAAGCCGCGAAGGAATACCGGTTATCACGGTGAACACTCCGATCGGGGAACCCGGTATCACCGCGACCCACGTCGCAACGGATCCTGTAGCCGCTGCCGCTACCGTAGTGGACGAGCTGGTCCGGTACCTGGGAGAGCCGTCGCTGGTGGGAATCGTCACGGGAGACCTGGATCGAGGCGTTGTACGCGGCCGACGGGAAGGCCTGCTCGCGAGACTCGACGAAGCATTGCCAGGGGCGCGCGTCCTCGACCCGGTACCGGCGGGCACCATCTCCGGGACCGCCGCTACCACGGTCACGATCAACATGCTCTCGGCCCACCGGGATATCGCGGCGATCCTCGCTACGGATGAGACCACCACCGTGGCGGTCGGTCGTGCGCTGGTCCGGACCGGACGCGGCGGCGCGGTCGCGGCGATCGGGTTCGGTCCCACCCGGGAAGGACTGGATCTCGTCCGGCAGGGCGCGCTTCTGGGAATACTCCAGGAGGATCCCCGTACAGTGGGGTACGTCGCCGTACTGCGAGCGATCGATCTGCTCCGGGGCGAGGATATTCCACCGCGCGTGTCGATCGGCTACCGGTTTTTCGGACCGGAATTACCGCGCGCGGATCGATGATCGCCTTGATAGATCGTCCCGGGGGCTCTATAGTCAGGTTATTATGGCTAAGCGTATCCTCGTAGTTGATGATTCCAAGGCAGTTCGCGAGAGCGTGTCGTACGTACTTGACCAGGCCGGGTACGAGATCGTCCAGGCCGTGGACGGCGCCGACGCGATTACGAAGCTTGACGGTACTCACTTTGACCTGGTGGTGACCGATGTAAACATGCCCAATATGGACGGTATCGAGCTGACCGCCAGTATCCGCGCTCTGGACGCGTACAAGTTTACGCCGGTGGTGGTGCTTACCACCGAGTCGCAGCAGAGTAAGATGAGCGCCGGCAAGGAAGCGGGTGCAACCGGCTGGATCGTAAAACCGTTCAACTCGGACAAGCTGCTGCAGGTCGTCAAACGGTTGGCGGGATGAACGCCGCGGCGCTGATAATGGCAGTCCTGGCGATCCACCTTGGCGGCGCGGGACTCGACTCGGCCCGGGAAGCCACGCTTACCCGCTATCGTGATGCCCTGCTCGCGTCACGCTGGGAACTGACCGCGTCGCCCGGACGGGACACGTGGACGCTGCGGGGAAGAGAAAGCCGGGTCGAGATTCAGCGGATGCACGAGGCGAGCCTGGTCTACACCCTGGTCGAATACGGCTCGGACCCGTTGCCGCTGTCGATCGGCGTGGTTTCTTTTGCCCGCGCGCGGGACGTGTTGCGGTCCACCGCGAGGGAAGGGTCCGAGACGATCCCGGTGGATCGGATCGACGCGGGATGGACCGCCTTGGGCGGTCGCACGGAGTCGTTTCACGGGCCGATCGAACCTGGTGGTATCTCGGACCCCGAAGGGTTTACCGATCCCGGTGGTGACACCGACTCGGACAATGAGATCCGGCCTGGTGGTGACATCCGGCCGAGCGGAGAGATCCGGCCGGGCGAGACCGTTGCCCCCGAACTCATCGGGGACTTACATTTCCGCTGGGAACCGGGAGAAGTGACGGTATCGCTGCCGGAGCGGGCGGAGATATTCGTTCTCCAGTATCGGTAACGACCGGACTGAAGCAGACGCTTCCAGGCCCAGCGGCAGAACTACAGGAAAGGACCGGATTATGCGCGTCATGTTTGTCTGTACCGGAAATATATGTCGAAGCCCCCTGGCTCACAGGATGCTGGAAAAGCTCGCCCGGGACCGGGGTCTGGAACACCTGATCGAGGTGGAGTCTTCGGGCATCGACAGCTGGCACGTTGGTGAGGATGCGGACCCGCGCATGCGCAAGACCGCGGCGCGGCACGGGCTCGAGTTGAGCCACGGGGCGCGGCGTTTCACCGCCCGGGACCTCTCGGAGTACGATCTGGTCTTTGCTATGGGCCGGAACCACCAACGGTCGATTCGGTCCATGGCGCGGGGAACCAGCGACGGAGCATCGGTGCGGCTCTTCCGGGAGTTCGATCCGGAGGTGCGCCGGGGCGACTCCGTACCGGACGTGCCGGATCCGTACTACGGCGGACCGGAAGGATTTGAGAACGTCTATCGGATCGTGGAGCGAACCTGTGGAGCGATCCTCGACGCGATCCAGGAAGGGCAGCTGGCGGCATCATGAGTACCGGTGACCGTCTTGAAGCGATCACCTTTGACGTGCGTTCCCTGGACCGCGCGGTGGCGCTCCTCAAGGGAGAGGGCACCACGGTTCGGGCCCGACGTCATGCCGGCGGGGGAAGCATAAACGACGCGGCGGTACTGGAACTCGCCGACGGTTCCACTCTCTTTCTCAAGCAGAACAGCGCCTCCCACACGGGCCTCTTCGAGGAGGAAGCGCGGGGGTTGCTGGCGCTGGCGGAAGCAGAGGGTCCCCGCGTCCCCCGGGTGCTGGCGCTCTTCTCCGACGGGCATACCCAGACCTTTCTCATGGAGTATATCGCCTCCGGCCGCAAGGGAAGCGGGTTCTTCTCCCGGTTCGGGCGTGATCTGGCTCGGCTGCACCGTACCAACCGTAACGATCGGTGCGGGTTCGAGCGGGACAACCATATCGGGTCGACGCCGCAGCGTAATCGCTGGACCCGGGATTGGCATGCGTTTTTTGGTGAGCACCGATTGCTCTTCCAGGTCGAACTCGCGCAACAGCGCGGGCACGCCGATACGACGATGGTGCGCCGTACGGAGACACTGGCGCGGAAATTGCCGGATCTGCTTCCCCACGTGGAGGACGGTCGGCCAAGTCTGCTTCACGGGGATCTGTGGGGTGGCAACTACATGGTGGACAGCGAGGGACAATCGGTTCTGATCGATCCCGCGGTCTACTACGGACACCGCGAGGCGGACCTGGCGATGACCGAGCTCTTCGGCGGGTTCTCTCCGGAGTTTTACCGGGCGTACCGGGAGGAATGGCCTCTGGAACCGGGATACGAGAAACGCCGGGATCTCTACAACCTGTATCACCTGCTGAATCACCTGAACCTCTTTGGTCGCGGGTACCTCGGGAGTTGTCAGGCGATCCTCAAGCGGTTCTCCTAGATCCAGTGCAGCGTGAGGTCCACAACCTCTTTGAGCCACTGCCGGCGGTCCCGGGCGCTGCTTTCGCGAATCCCGTAAAACGTTTTGAACGTGACTCGATCCACGCCGACATAGTCAAAAACTCTGTTTCTCCAGATCTCGTACATGCCGTCCTGGGTCAGAGGATTCGTCTCGTTGGTCGTGGAGATAACCAGTGCTTTCTTGCCGGTCAGGAGAGGAATTTTTTCCTTCGGCATGAACTCCTCTCCGCGATGGTCAAAGGCGATGCCCGGACGGAAAATTCGATCGAGCCATCCCTTCAGAATCGCCGGCGGCATACCCCACCAGTCGGGGTACACCAGGATAATCCCCGCCGCCTCCCGGAGGTCCCGGATATGCCGGGTGAAGAGTTCATCAAAGCTGAACCGGCGCCGGATCTCCTCGTTCTCCAGGACCGGCTGAAAGTGCTCGGTGTACAGGTCGTGCACACGTACCTGGTGTCCCTCGTCCTCCAGGGCGAGGACGATCTGCTCCGTCAGGGAGTGGTTGAAGCTGGTCGTATCGGGGTGGCTCAGGATGAGAGTGTAGGTCACGGGCGCTTTCCTTCCTTGTCGCTATTCAGTATAATCATCCCGTCGCCAAATCACACCATCTGGTAAAAACCGCTTATTAAGAATTGTTCCGAAATTGCCGGAAAACGGTTGATGAAACGCTGTAGTATCAGTACTTTACCGTAAGAGTTAGGAAAGATAAACATGATTAGCAAGACCGACGTATTGGAATCTTTGAAGAAGGTGATCGACCCGGAAATAGGAATCAATATAGTGGACGTGGGCTTGATCTACCGGGTGGACGTAAACGAGGACCAGGTGGAGGTTGACTTTACGTTGACCTCGCCGGGATGTCCCCTGGCGGACACTATCAATAACGATATTATCACGGTAATCCAGGAGGATCATGGTGTAAAGGACGTGGTGACAAACCTCGTCTGGAATCCGCCCTGGAGTATCGAGTTTCTGAGTGAGGAAGCGCGGCTGGATCTGGGCTACCCGATCTGACCGGGCGGACGCAGCGCTCAGTTACGGACAACTGACAACGATAAGAAAGATACCTAGGAGAGGATTATGAAGATCGAGATCAAGGACTTACATGCCCGCATCGGCGAGACGGAGATTCTGAATGGGGTTGACCTGACCCTGAACAGCGGCGAGGTTCACGCCCTGATGGGACCGAACGGTTCCGGCAAGTCCACGCTGTCCAACGTAATATTCGGTAACGAGACCTACGAGGTCACCGGGGGACAAGTCCTGGTGGACGGCGAGGACATCCTGGAGATGGAGACCCATGAGCGGGCTCGGCTCGGATTGTTTATGGCGTTCCAGTATCCCGTGGAGATACCGGGGGTGACGGTGGGGCGTTTTCTCAAGCGTGCCGCGGAGATCCGCTTCGCCGAGGACGAGACGAAGACGAAGTCCTTCGTGAAACGGCTGCGCGCCAACATGGATTACATGGATATCAACCAGCAGTTCATAAACCGATACCTCAACGAGGGGTTCTCCGGTGGTGAGAAGAAGCGGATGGAGATCCTGCAGATGCTCATGCTGGAACCGCAGTTCGCGATCCTTGACGAGACCGACAGCGGCCTCGATATCGACGCGCTCAAGATCGTCGCCCAGGGTGTCAACAAGCTCCGCACGGAGACCGAATTCGGTGCACTGGTGATCACCCACTATCAGCGGATTCTCGATCACATCAAGCCTGACTTCGTGCACATCATGTACCAGGGCAAGATCGTGACCTCCGGTGGCGGCGACCTGGTTGGTCAGCTTGAGGAGCACGGATACGACTGGGTCAAGAAGCAGCACGGAATCCAGGAGGAGGAGAAGAATGAGCAGTCCGCAAGTCACGCTTGAAGACTATAAATACGGTTTTCACTACGAGGACAAGTCCGTTTTCAAGACACGGAAGGGTCTGGACGAGCAGGTGGTCCGGGATATCAGCAACGCAAAGAACGAACCGGAGTGGATGCTGGAGTACCGGCTTCGCGGACTGGAGGCGTTCAACAGCAAGCCTATGCCTTCCTGGGGGGCGGATCTTTCCGACATAAACTTTGACGAGATCTATTACTACGCAAAGCCCACCGAGGAACAGGCGCGTACCTGGGAAGACCTCCCGGCGGATATCAAGGAGACCTACGACCGGCTCGGCATACCGGAAGCGGAGCAGAAATTTCTCTCCGGGGTTGGAGCGCAGTACGACTCGGAGGTTGTATACCACAGCATCAAGGAAGATATGGCCAAGCTGGGAGTGCTCTTTCTCTCGCCGGAGCATGCGATCGAGCAGTACCCGGAGATCGTGAAGAAGTACTTCGGCACGATAATTCCCTACAACGACAACAAGTTCGCCGCGCTCAATACCGCCGTGTGGAGTGGGGGGAGCTTCGTCTACGTGCCCAAGGGAGTCCGCGTGGACGTTCCGCTGCAGGCGTACTTCCGCATCAACAGCGAGAGCTTCGGCCAGTTCGAGCGCACCCTGATCATCGCCGACGAGGGCAGCTTCGTGCATTACGTCGAGGGCTGTACCGCTCCGGTCTATACTACCGACAGCCTGCACAGCGCCGTGGTGGAGATCGTAGCTCTGGAAGGAGCGCGGGTGCGGTACTCCACGATCCAGAACTGGTCCAGCGACGTGTACAACCTCGTCACAAAACGTGCCGTGGCGCACAAGAATGCCACCGTGGAGTGGGTGGACGGAAACCTGGGCAGTAAGCGTACGATGAAGTATCCCGCGGTGTACCTCATGGGCGAGGGAGCCCACGGTGAGGTGCTCTCGATCGCCTTTGCCGGTAAAAACCAGGAGCAGGACTCGGGAGGAAAGATCGTACACGCCGCGAGCAACACCACCTCCACGATCACCAGCAAGTCCATCAGCAAGGACGGCGGCACCGCTACCTACCGTGGTCACATCAAGGTGGAAGAAGGCGTGGAGAACGTCCGGAACAAGGTTGAGTGTGACGCGCTCCTGATAGACGGGGAGAGCACCACCAACACCTATCCGTACATGGATATCAAGAGCGACGACGTGGCGATAGAACACGAGGCCACCGTGAGCAAGATCAGCGACGACCAGATTTTCTACCTCACGAGCCGGGGCATGACCGAGGATGAAGCCGCCGGCATGATCGTCAACGGCTTTCTTGACCCGCTGGTAAAACAGCTGCCCATGGAGTACGCGGTTGAGTTGAACCGCCTGATCGAGTTGGAGATGGAGGGATCCGTCGGATGAGCACCGCAACGTACAACGACAGCACGGTGGAGACGCTTGAAAAGTATATCTCCGCCCTGGAGGAGCCGAAGTGGCTCAGCAGCGTGCGGACCGCGGCGCTGGACCGCTTCCGTGAGATTGACTGGCCGAACCGGCAGGACGAAGAGTTCCGCAGGACCGACGTCTCCTCTTATGACTTTGACAGTTATTCCTTTGAACCGACCGGCGGGAGCGCCGCGGAGGTGGAAAACCCCGTTGGCCTTTCCGGCACGATAACGTTTGAGGGCGCCCGGACGTTACGGCGGTCCCTGGCGTCCGGCCTGCAGGAGAAAGGCGTGCTCCTCCTGGGATTTGACGAGATCGCTCGGGGGACGCTGCCTCAGGCAGTAGCGGAACAGGTAGCAAACACTCTCATGAAGGGTGTAGAGAACGCGGACAACCGCCTCTCTCTCTGGCATTACGTCACCATGACCCATGGTGCTTTGCTCTACGTTCCAACGTTCCTGGAACTGAGCGACCCCTTCCAGGTCTCGTTCAACGAGACCGGAGACCACGTGCTGCGGTCACCGGAGGTCGTCGTTATGGGCGACACAGGAGCACGCTTCACCGTGCTGCACCGCCTGAGCAATACGCCGGAGGGCGAGCTCCTTGTCAACGAGGGAATCGATATCCACGTGGGCGACAGCGGAAGGGTCGACTACTTCCTGATGCAGAACGTCAACATCGACTCCACTTGTTTTTCAAACGGACTCGGAACGGTGGGACGCGACGCGACGCTCCACATGTACAGCGCAGTCTTCGGCGGGCTGCTCAGCAAGTACCGGTTTGACGCGGAGATGACCGGCGCCGGCGGGGACGCGTTCCTGGGCGGCGTGTACTTCCCCCACGAGGATCAGCACGTGGACCTGCGCACCGTTCAGCGCCACCTGGGGTCCAAGGCGCACAGCCTGACCCTCTACAAGGGGGCGGTAATCTGTGAGGCTCACAGCGTGTACCAGGGGCTGATACACGTGGATCACGACGCACTCAGTACCGACGCGTACCTGACTAACAACAACCTGCTTCTTGGCGACGAGGCGCAGGCGGACTCGATCCCCACGCTGCAGATCAACACCGACGAGGTGCGGTGCAGTCACGGTTCCACCACGGGTAAGCTGGACAAGCGCCATCTCTACTACCTGGAAACACGCGGTTATACTCCGGAGGAAGCAAGGCACCTGCTGATCCAGGGATACTTTGAAGAGATCCTCGCCCATTACCCCGAGGTCGTCCAGGACGAACTCCACGAGATCGTGGAGGCCCGAATCTGCGAGTGTGAGTAAACCTCGGGAACAACCATGGCCAAGTGGCGGGAAGTCTGCGCTGAGGACGCGTTTAAAAACACCTATAAGTTCGTTCACCGCCGGAAAGAGGTCGCCCTCTTCCGGCTGCAGGACGGAATCTTTGCCACGGAAAACTCCTGCAGCCACGAGTACTCGGAGCTGAGCGAGGGCATGATCATCGGGGACGACGTGTACTGTCCCAAGCACGGGTCCCGGTTCGATATCCGTACCGGGGCGGTGCGGGACCTGCCCGCCACCAGACCGGTAAAAACCTACCCGGTAAAAGTTGAAGAGGGGATCGTCTACGTCAAGATCTGATCGCGCGTCGCTCACCACTGAGATGCTGAGGCCCGACCAATACCAGCGGGCGGGTGAGCTCCTCTCCCGGGGTGACCTCGTCGTAATCCCCACGGAAACAGTGTACGGACTCGGAGCATCCGCCCTGGCCAGCGCCGCGATCGGCGCCGTATTCGACGCCAAGGAACGCCCCCGGGACAACCCGCTGATCGTGCACGTTGGTGAACTCGCCGCCGCGCTGGACCTGGTGCCGCCCGACCTTGGACTGACCCGAAGAATACTTGAAACGTACGCCCCCGGCCCGATTACGGTGATCCTGCCGGCGCCGGCCTGGGCGGTACCGGAAGTGCGGGGCGGGCTGCCCACGATCGCGGTACGCGTACCGTCTCCCGAGATAACCCGGAAAGCGATAATCGCCGCGGGTGTACCCGTAGCGGCTCCCAGTGCAAACCGCAGCGGACGACCCAGTCCGACCACCGTGGCGATGGCAATCGAGGAAATGGACGGCCGCGTGGCGGCGATCCTCGACGGCGGACCGTGCACCGTGGGAATCGAATCCACGATCGTAGACGCCCGGAGCGACCGGGAGGTCGTGATACTCCGGCCGGGACGGATCACCGCAGCGGAGATCGCCCGGGATCTGGGATGCGTCGTGCGCCTCCGGGACGCCGAGGACGTACCCACGCCGGGAACACGGTACCGCCACTACACCCCGCGGGTCCCGGTAGTGCTCGTGCCGGCGGATGAGCTCGACGCCGCCCGGAAGGAAGCGAAGCGGCTCCCCGCCTGGACGGAGCTCTCTCTGCAGCGATTCGGCGACTTCGCAACGTACGAGGAGAACCTGTACCGCGCGTTCTGGGACGCCGAACGAGCCGGACACGCGGTGATCCTCGCGGAGCTGCCGCCGGAAGGTTCCGCGGAAGGCCTCACGGACCGGCTGCGCCGCGCCGCGGTGGGCGAATACCGGCGGGGCGAGTTAGGGCGGTTTGTTGGTGGACGGTTTTTTGGCTGATTTTGTGGTAAGGGCGTTGAGGAGAGAAGCTGAAGCCAGTAGAATCCCGCTCACCTTCGTTTTCGTTAATAACCGGGAAAACGGGTGCTGTCCGTTACGGCTCTCGTAGTTCATAGATCGTTACACTTACTCGATACCGGCCGACACGCTCGACATACCTCGATACTACTTTCCGCTCATACTCGGCAAAATCATCATCCTTTCGTAGAGTCGAGATGACTGACGTGTTAATTTCTTCATCAGACAATCCTTTTTCCTCGATGTTATGTCCGAGGGTGTACATGTGAAGTACAAACGTTTTATCTTCACCGTCGTTCCAGAACAATCCGCCTTCGTCCGCTTCTATGGAGTACCGGGCTTCCTGAACAAAACTATCCCCACTTATACGCCAGCGGGTGGTATATGATCCCTCCGACGTGCCGTACGTAGAACCGTCGTAGTTGTAGTTGTTGATCCAACTCGGTAGCCCGGAATGCCCGGCGGAGAAATAAGCGATATCATTATACCAAGCGAATCCGATGTATACTGAACCATCGTCGCCCATACATCCGGACAGAAGCACTAACAGGAACACCCCGATAGAAGCGCCGAACAACTTTTTCGTAACCATTACCTACTCCCTTGTCGACAAGACTTTTTTCTATCAAACGATAACCGGGTATAGATAAAATTATATAATATAGTTCGTCATCGACGTCAACGATTTTTTTTTGCCGAATGGCGTTTCGGTTACGGATCTTCGCTGGATGCTACTCCACGAAAATCGCGTTGGTCGGTAGCGTTGCAGATCGTTAAACGTGGCACTCTGATTGTCCAGAGTATGGTGGTTGTCGTAGCTGGTTTGTGATCGGCCGGGATGGCTGAAACGATTCCGTCACCTCATATCGCCCGCAAAGGAAGCAAGGATCAGCTCTTGCAATCGGCAATTTCGTTATTTATCAGAATAGTTCTCGACCGAGGCGGCCAAGATAATTGCGTATCGTAATTGATGCGGCAAGCGTAATTCAATCACCTACCCATGCACCCCGTGAATCTTCTCATCCGGCAGGTATCGCAGAAGCGTGTCGCGGAGCGTCGCGAATATCCGGCGCCGGAGCACGGTGTCGTAACTCCGGGCTCCGTGGTTGTCGACAATCAGTGAAGGTTCGCCGGTGGCGTCTCCGGCTATCGCGCCGGCCGGCTTGTTGGATGCCGTCCCGGCCGCCGTATCGGCCGCCGCGCCGGAGACCGCGCCGGTCCGACGGTTCCGCGGGAGGTGGCGGTAAAAGTCGGGGTGCATCCGGAACACGCCGAAGCTCACCGCTTCTACCCGGTCCGGTTTGAGGCGACGGAACGTTTCCTCCACGGCAGCTTCGTAGAGCGTCTCCCAACCCGGGTGCGCGATCACCGGGTCAAAGCAGAGCCGGACGCGCCACCCTGCCTGTACCGCGCGGCGAGCGTCGATCAGGCGCTGACGAAACGCTGCCGTTCCCCATTCCTGGCCCCGGGCGGTCCGATCCGGCGAGAGGGACCACGTGAGGATCACCCCGGGTGCCGGTTCGCAGTCGAGGATCGCGTTGAACCCGTCGCTCTTGGTTCGGATCTCGATCTCCAGGTCGGGACGACTCCGGGCGGCCTCGATCCAGTACCGGGCCAGTCCCAGGGGCCGTTCAAATCCCAGCAGATCCGTGAGGTAGCTTACGCTGAGGTAGAGCGGCACCGATTGTGTCTCTTGAACTTTCGCGATCTTCCGGTCCACTGCGGCCAGATAGTCTTCCAGATTCACGTGCAGGAGGATGTTGGCGGATCGGTGCATGCCCTGCAGAAAACAGTAGTCACAGTCGTACAGGCAGTTCCGTAGCACGTCATTATAATAGACGTCCCGTTCCCCGCCGAAGCTCAGGATCCGTTCGTCCGCGCGGTACAGGAAGTTATCTCGTTTTGTGGTCAGTATGAGTTTGCGCCGTTGTTTCTGGA
>SLRR01000205.1 GCA_007130865.1 Spirochaeta sp.
AGAAAAGGCTCACCGATCGCACCGTCGTCGATCAGCTTCTTCGCGTGGGCATAACTGGGGTCAAACCGCCGCACGAATCCCAGGAGAAAACACTGACGCGGATGGGCCGTGACGGCCTGCTCTACGCGCTCACACTCTTCCAGCGTCACGCCCATCGGTTTCTCGGAGAACACGTGTTTTCCCGCTTCCAGGCCGGTCACGATCTGTTCCGCGTGCACCGCCGAGGAGGACGCGATATAGACCGCGTCTACCTCCGGGTCGTCCAGCATCCGGGCGTATTCTGAGTGCGTTCGGTCCACGCGTAGTGCCTCCCGGGCCCAGGCGAGCTCGTCCTCAACGACGCTGCACGCCGCTGTTACCCGTGCGCCGGAGACGCGTCTCTGCAGATTCTCCGCGTGACGCTTCCCGAGACGCCCCAACCCGACGATTCCGATCCTCACGGTCTCCATGGATCACCTCTTATTCTAAGCTCTGAATATCCGACAATATGCCTGCCGGTATCGTTTCCGTGTTTTCATCCAGAGTACACGCAATCGCTTGCGTTGTCAAACATCGTCTTCTATCCGCTTCACCGGTACGAACAAGATTTACAACGCAGAAAATACGCTCTATTTGACGGCCATACAATAACTTACAAGACTATTACTGTCCCCGTCGTGTTATCGTTCTCCCGCGGTCCATTCCGAACGCCGTCCGGCACGAATCTCCGGAAACGTTTCCGTTAACGTCCGTAAATCACGTCGTTTCCCGCTCGACCAGGCGCGGTTGCAACGCGATCTGCCGCGATGCGTGAGGACGGCCCGTGCGACGATCCTCGATCATCTCCACCAGCCTCTCGCACGTCAAAAACGCCACCTCCTCCACCGGCTGCCGTACCGTGGTCAATCGCGGACGGAGTCGCCCCGCCAGGGGAGAGTCGTCGTAGCCGACCACGGCGATATCATCCGGCACGGAAAGCCCACCGCGCTGCTGAACCGCGTGGATCAACCCGATCGCCGCGAGGTCGGTAACGGCGAAAACCGCTTCAACCCGGCGTAACTCCTCTATCCGGGTCAGACCCAACTCGTACCCTTCCTCGTAGGAACCGTCGCACCGGAAGGTTAACACCTCGATCGCTTCATCGCGGCGACGCAGCACCGACTGCAATCCGTCCATCCGCATCTCGAATTCCAGCAGTGCCTCGGTGTTTCCCACGGCGGCGACGCGGCGATATCCCTGACGGAGAAAGAAATCGCCCACCAGCATGCCGCCACGAAAATGGTCGACGTACACCCAGTCCACGTCGCCCCGGGACGTCGCCGGCGGGTAATGAGCATACACGTAGGGCATATCCAGTTCTTTCAGGTAGTGCTCGGTCTCCTCGTCGATACTCGACACGATAAGGATCAGACCGTCCACTTTCCGCCGATTCACCAGCTTCCGGATGCTGTTCTCGCCGGTACTGCGGTTCCGCGAAAACCCGACGATCAGGTCAAAGTCGGAACGCTCCAGGGAGCGGCGCAGATGGTTATGCAAAGAAGAGTGGTAGAGCTGTGTCGTAAACTGGTCAAAATCGTCGGGAAGGATCACCCCGATCGTACCGACCCGGCGCGTTACGAGACTCCGGGCGCCGGCGTTCTGCTCAAATCCTACCTTCCGGGCGATCTCGAGCACCCGGCGACGCGTTTCAGGTGAGACCTCCGCGCTGTCGTTGAGACTGCGGGATACGGTGGAGACGCTCACCCTTGCCAGACGGGCGATATCCTTGATCGTCATAGTCATCCCGTCCGGTCAGCTCGCGGTATCCCGAAACACCAGTTGCGGCTGCAGTGCAAGCTGACGCGGTTCATGAGGCCGCCCGGCGTGGCGGTCTTCCATGAGCTTGATAAGCCGTTCACACGTAAGAAACGCCACTTCCTCCGCAGGCTGCTTTACCGTAGTCAGGCGGGGCGGAAACGTCCCAGCCAGGGGTGAATCGTCGTACCCCACCACCATCACGTCCTGAGGTACACGCCTCCCGCGGGAACGGAACCCCTCGACCAGACCGTACGCCATGAGATCGTTCAGCGCGAAGACTCCGTCCACGTCGGAGAGATCCCCGGGAGCCTCCGCGACGGCGGCGAACCCACTTTCGAAGGTGGAATCCGCGGGCAGCTCCGTAATCCGCCCGCGATACTCTCCGAGCATCAGCCCCGCCTTGAAACCCCGCGTGCGGTGTTCAAATTCCACGTCCACCAGTTCATTGGAACGGTGGAACGCCAGAACGTGACGGCGCTGTTTACGCGCAAAAAACTCACCCACAAGCATTCCACCCCGTTCGTGATCCACGTAAACGCAATCAGTCTGCTCCTGTTCGGCCCGAGGCGGGTAGTGGGAATACACGTAGGGAACGCGCTGTTCATCGAGAAACCGGTGTGTCTCCGCGTTGAGCGAAGGCACCATCAGGATCAGGCCGTCCACCTTCCTCCGGCGTACGAGCTTCTCGATATTGTTGATCCCGTTGAAGTGGTTGTGAGAGAAAGCGACGATAAGATCCAGATCCTCCCGTTCGAGCGTCCGGCGCAGGTGGTTATGGAGCGATGCATGGTACAGGTGCACCCGGAACTGGTCGTAGCCCTCCGGCAGGATCACGCCGATCGTGCCCACCTGGTTGGTACTGAGTCCCCGAGCACTGGCGTTGAACTCGTAACCGGTCTCCTCCACGATCTCGAGTATCCGGCGGCGCGTCCCTTCGGACACGAGGGAACTATCGTTGAGACATCGGGATACGGTGGAGACGCTGACGTTTGCCTTTACGGCGATATCTTTCAGTTTCATCGCATACCCTGTTCCCACGTGGAGCACCGCCGGCGCTCGCTTCCGTCAGTCCTTCTGCTTGTTCTTCCTCACGTCTATGATAACGGCGACGACGATTATAACCGCCCGGAGTACCTGTTGCATATCCGCCGGCACGTTAAGCAGGTCAAGTCCGTTTCTGAGGACGCCCATGATCAACGCGCCCGCCAACGCACCCGCCGCGGTACCGACCCCTCCCTGCAGGCTCGTACCGCCGATCACCGACGCGGCGATCGCGTCGAGCTCGTACATGATACCGAGACCGGGTTGGCCGGAACCGATACGCGCGGTAAGCACGATCGCCGCAACGGCCGAAAGGAACCCCGCGTAGGAGTATACCATGATCGTGTATCGGTCCACGTTGATTCCCGATACGATCGCGGCGTTCTTGTTGCTTCCGATCGCGTAGGTATACCGACCCCAGAGCGTGTGTTTCAGTATAATGTGCGTCAATATCACGCATGCCAGGAGTATCCACACCGGGTTTGGCACGCCCAGAAACGTCCCCTGCCCGATCACGAGAAAATGCGGCTCCAATCCACCCCGGGGGCGACCGTCGGAGTAGATAAACGCCCATCCGCGGGCGAAGGTCATCATACCCAGAGTCGCGATGAACGCTGGGATCTTCGCCTTCGCCACGAGCGATCCGTTGATCAGCCCTCCCGCGGCACCGACCAGTAAACCAATCACGACCACCAGGAGTAACGGCCAGGGCTGTCCTCCTTCAAACAATCTTGCCGGCGCGTCGGCGCGTTGCAGCAGGCTGCCAACCACCACCGAGACGAGCGCCACCAGTGATCCCGACGACAGGTCAATACCGGCGGTAATGATGACCATCGTGACACCCAGCGCGATGATCCCGATCACGCTTACCTGGCGGACGACGTTCAGCAGGTTCGGTACGCGCAGGAATACGCCCCGCGTAAGTATCGTAATGAGTATAATCAGGCCGACCAGTATCAGGACGATACTGTACTTCTTGATGATCGATCCCCAGGCGATCCCGCCCTTGGCTCCACTTTCTACCGTATTATCGCTCACGGTACCCTCCTTCGTAACGTTTCTTTATTTTCCTGTTCAGCGATCACGACTGCCCCACGAGGGATCCGGAAAACGTGCTGCGCGGCTCGCCGGTGGCCATATGCAGGATCAACTCCTGGTTCATCTCTTCCCGGGAAAGCTCGCCGACTTTGTCTCCCTCGTGCATTACCACCACCCGGTCGGACATCGCCAGAATCTCCGGCAGCTCCGAGGACACCAGGATGATCGCTTTTCCGCGAAACGCGAGCTCCGACATGAGACGATAGATCTCGCTCTTCGCCCCCACGTCGATACCCCGGGTTGGCTCGTCCAGGATCAGCACGTCCGGTTCCGTGGACAGCCACCGGGAGACGACCACTTTCTGCTGGTTCCCTCCACTCAGGTACACGACCTGCTGGTCGAGACTCGGCGTACGAATACGCAACTTGTTCACCGAATCCTCGCAGATCGCGCGAATCTGTGTGTGGTCCAGAAACAGACCACCCTTGAGGTAGTGGATCAGGTTCGCGATCGCCACGTTGTCCCGGACGGAGAGGTTGAGGTACAACCCGGTTCCCTTCCGGTCTTCCGTGAGAAACGCCATACGATGTCGTATCGCATCCCGAGGTGATCTGATTTCGATCTCGTTTCCGTCTTTGAGTATCCTTCCGCCTGTCCGCGGGTAGATCCCGAAGATCGTCTCCATCACCTCGCTGCGACCGGCGCCGACAAGACCGGCGAATCCGAGAATCTCCCCGCGTCGCACTTTGAAACTGACGTCGCGGAAAATCTTTCCCCGGGACAAATTTTCCACTTCCAGCAGGACCTCCTCGATCGCGGCGGTCTCCTTGTGAAAAAACTGCTCAAAGGAACGCCCCACCATCTTCTGGATCAGTCCCTCCCGGGTCAGTTTGGACGTAGACTCCGTACCGATGAACTCACCGTCCCGATAAACCGTGACCTCGTCGGTGATGGAGAACACCTCGTCCATCTTGTGCGTGATATAGATCACCGCTACGCCCCGCTCCCGCAGGTCACTGATGATCCGGAAAAGGTGGTGAACTTCCTGCTCAGTCAGCGCGGAAGTAGGCTCGTCCATGATCACCACGCTGGAATCGTAGGAGACCGCCTTGGCGATCTCCACGAGCTGCATCTGAGCGATACTCAACTCGCCCATGATCGCTTCGGGTTTCAGCTTGATATTTAGACCTTCCAGGATCTGTTCCGTAGCGCGGTTGATCGCCCCGTGGTCGATCAGTCCGAGTTTGTTGCGTTTCTCTCGGCCGAGAAATATGTTCTGCGCCACCGTCATGAACGGCAGCGGACTCAACTCCTGGTGGATCATGGAGATCCCCATGTTCAGCGCATCGTTCACATCCTTGAGCTGGATCGGTTCGTCCTTATAGGTGATCGTCCCCTCGTCGGCACTGTAAAGACCGATGATGATCTTCATGAGAGTGGACTTACCCGCTCCGTTCTCCCCCATAACGCCGTGCACCGTACCGGGACGTACCCGAAGATCCACTTTCTTGAGCGCGTGTACACCGGGAAACGATTTACTGATTCCTTCGGCCTCGAGGACGAAGTCACTCATTACTTACCTCCTTACAAAAAACAGGGGACGCGGCAGGTAAAACCGTTTACGCTGCACCACGTCCCCTGCTCTACTTGCGGCAGAAATCAGTGTTTACTGATAGTCGCGATAGTTGTCTCGCGTAACAGGTTCAAAGGGAATCTCTACGAACTTCTCCACCGTTTCGCCGTTTACCAGGCGCAGCGCAGCCTGGACCGCTCCGCGACCCTGAGCCCCGGCGTTCTGGAACACCGTCATGTCCAGCCGTCCGCCGGCGATAAACTCCATGGCGTCCGCGGTAGCATCAACACCGGTAACAAGCACGCGATCCTTGATTCCCGCCTCTTCCAAAGCGAGCACGGCACCGATCGCCATCTCGTCGTTATTGGCGACTACGGCGTCGATCCGGTCCCCCGCGGCGAGCCAGTTTTCCATAACGGTAACGGCGTCGGCACGCTGGAAGTTTGCTGTCTGCTCACGGGTGACCCGGATACCGGGATAGCGATCAAACACTTCCTTGGCTCCCGCGGTGCGCCCGATCTGGGGGGCTGTTCCCATGGAGCCCATCAGGATAACGACGTTACCCTCTTCACCCATCTGCTCCACGACAAACTCCGCCTGAAGCGCGCCTGCTACCGGCTCGGGAGATGCCACAGCCACAACCTTGTCACCCTGCATATCCGCGTCGTCGGGTTTCCGGTTGACGTACACCAGGGGAATCCCCGCCTCCGTGGCGATCCGGGTGATCTCGGGAGCAAGGGTGTTGTCGATAACGTGTATGATGATCGCGTCCACGTCCTGGATCACGAAGTTCTCCACCTGTCTGACCTGCTCACTGGGATCCCTGCGACCGTCCGCCGCGGTAACCTCCGCACCGGCCGTTTCCGCCTCGTCCGTTAGTTCATCCAGCAGGTACCGCATGAAAACGTCGTTGAAGTCCTCAATCGTGACGCCCAGCCGGACCGGCCGATCGGCATCTTCCCGGGCGCCGCCCGCAAAGAGAGCGGGAGCGACAAGCGCCACCACTACCAGCAATACAAACAATTTCCTCATAAAAACCTCCTTGGTTTTTTGCAACCGATTTCAACGTTAAACCTGCGTTTACCGCCTGTCAAGCAAAATTTGTTGCAACAAAGCATTTTTTTCTTGCGTGCGCCGATGAGCCGGATTATACTGCCGGAACATGAAACAGAACTACTTTTTAAATCACATGGCGGCTCCAGGTCTTGTTGCAGACGATATTTTGCTATTATGTAAGGATTTAGAGCTATCCGGCGTGGAGTTGCGTAACGATATCGGCGACGGTGACCCGTTTAACGGCGAAACACCGGAGAACATTCGTCAACTTTCTGCGTCCCTGAACGTAAAAATACTGACGATCAACGCTCTCCAACAATGCAATCGCAGTGAAAACAGAGGTGAATTGCTGCAATCTTTGCAAAAGATTGCAGAGATCGCGCGGGCAGCAGGAATCGAGGCGATCGTTATGTGCCCCGTAAACGACCACGATGATCCGCGTTCGCAGGAGGAAGCGCTCCGGGACCTGGAGACCAATCTCCGCGCTTTTGCCCCGGTTCTCATCGACGCGGGGCTCACGGGATTCGTGGAACCTCTCGGATTTCCGCAAAGCTCCCTGCGATCGCAGGCCGCGGCTCTTCGAGCGATCGAATCCAGTGGAGAAACGTGCTATAAACTCCTGCTCGACACGTTTCACTTCGCCCTCGGACCGGACACGTTTTCGGACCTGGAGCAGTACCCAACCGAGATGATCGGTCTGATCCACGTCTCCGGCGTGAACGAGGCGATCCCTCGGACCGAGATGACCGACGACCACCGACTGTTGCTCGGCCCGGGCGACACGCTCGAGACGGTACGACAACTGCAGGCGATCGTCGAGCGCGGATATCGCGGACCGATCGCGTTCGAGCCGTTCTCGCCGCTCTATCGTTCGATGGATCGAGCACAGGTGGCCCGGGAAGTGCGACGATCGGTGCAGTATGTCCAGGAGTCGCTCGCGCAGTAAGCTGCGCGACGGTAACCGCGGGGAGCCAGGACGGACCGGACGCGGCACGGACATGCGAGACGCCGGGACGGACGGGATGCGGCACCGAACCATGCCGCAGTACAGCAGTACGTAACGGTATAAAGACGATTTCGGTAGTACAACGAATAATACAAGGAGACGAGACCATGATGAATCCAAAGAACGTGAAGCTGGCGATGGCCCCCATCGGCTGGACCAACGACGACATGCCCGACCTGGGCGCGGAGAACACCTTTGAACAGTGCGTGAGCGAGATGGCCCTGGCCGGGTACACCGGATCCGAGGTGGGGAACAAATACCCCAAAGACCCGGCGGAACTCAAGCGCGCCCTGGAGATGCGGGGAATCCGGATCTGCAACCAGTGGTTCAGCGCGTTTCTAACGACCAGGCCCTACGCCGACGTGGAAACGGAGTTCCTCCGGCAACTGGACTTTCTCGCCGCTATGGGTGCCGAGGTTATCGGACCGGCGGAGCAGGGTCACAGCGTACAGGGACTTCTGGACGTACCGGTGCTTTCCGGCAAGCCTACCTTTACCGACGAGGAGTGGGATCGCCTCACGACAGGATTGAACAAACTCGGCGCCCTGGCGCTGGAGCGTGGCATCCGGCTCTGCTATCACCACCACATGGGCACCGGTTGTCAAACGATCACTGAGGTGGACCGGCTCCTGGAGAACACGGACCCCGACAAAGTCTGGCTCCTCTACGACACCGGTCACTTCACCTTCTCCAGTGAAGACCCCCTGGCGGCAGTCAAGAAGTATATCGACCGGATCGGCCACGTACACCTGAAGGATATCCGGCCGGAGGTGTTCCGAACCGTACAGAAAGAGGACATGAGCTTTCTCGACGCGGTCCGGGCGGGGGTGTTCACCGTCCCCGGCGACGGTTCGATCGATTTCCCGGCGATCTTCCGTGTCCTGGAAGACGCGGATTACCGGGGCTGGATCGTGGTGGAGGCGGAACAGGACCCGACCAAGGCCAACCCGCTGGAATACGCCATGAAAGCCCGGAGTTATATCCGGGAGCATACGGGGCTGTAGGAATGATCGCGGCGGGAGCGCACGCCAGGCAGGTCAAACCCGATCAGATTGCGTAAGACGTAAACCCGCCGTCGATCACCACGAGACTTCCCGTGACGAAGCTCGCCGCCTCCGACAACAGCCACACGGTGGCGCCTACGAGATCGCGGGGTTCTCCGTAGCGCCCCATCGGGGTGTGCGCCAGGACTTCCTTTGCCCGGGGTGTGTATTCTCCGGTATTCTGATCTACGTGGAGAAACCGCAGCTGCTCCGTCATGATGAATCCCGGTACCAGCGCGTTGACACGCACGCCCGAGGGGGCCAGGTGTACGGCGAGCCACTTCGTTACGTTGCCTACCGCAGCCTTGGCGGCGGAGTACGCGCCCACTTTGGTCAGTGGCGTTATCGTGCCGGCCGAAGCGAAGTTCAGAACCGCTCCCGAGCCCGCTTCCGCCATGTTACGGGCAAACTCACGGGTGGGGATTACAGTTCCCAGGAAGTTCAGATCCGCAACAAATCGGAAGTCCTCGACCGCGATATCGAAAAAGGTCCTGGGACCGCCGGACGTGTCGGAGCGGTCCTTCGCTCCGATATTCCGCAGATCCTCGCGTTCCACCGAAGATACCCGGGTGCTTCCCGCCGCGACGTTGCCTCCCGCTCCGTTGATCAGGTAGTCCACCGGGCCCAGCGATTCCCGGACCGCACGGTGCGCGTCCCGCACGGATTCGGGATCGAGGACGTCGCAGGCGAACCCACGGGCGGTTCCACCGTCGGAACAAATTCTTTCCGCCGCGAGTTTTGCTCCGTCCTCGTCCTTGTCCAGCAACGCCACCTGCAGGCCGAGGGCAGCCAGGTTGCGCGCCAGCTCGCCCGGCAGGGCTCCGGCTCCTCCCGTTATCGCTACCGTTCGGCCGGAAAATGAAAACAGTGAATCCAGTACTCGTACGCCGTCCATCGTGTGTCCTCCCTGGTGGGCCGGTACGGTTGCACGGAAATCAGCGTATGTCCAGAACCGGATCGGGCTGAAAATGGTTCCACGCGACCGTTTGGGACGCGGTTTCCACCGTTTATCCCTGGGAATCGACGCTTCAATCGCGTTCATTGCCACTCATACGATTCTTTTGCCGTTCGCGCGAATTTACTTGCTCGCGAGCGGACAGCTGGTAGGATACCGCCACGTTTCAAATCTCTTAAGGAGGAGTAGTATGAAGAAACTACTGATGCTTTCGTTTCTGTTGATCGCCGCTGCGGGCCTGGTGTTTGCCGGTGGATCGCGGGAAGAGGCTCCGGATGTGGCCGATGCGCCGGACGGTTTTCACTGGCGCTCCCAGGATGGACAGGTTATTACCATTCTCGCCAACCAGCACCCCTGGGTCGAGATCGTACGCCCCAAGATCAGCGAGTTCGAAGAACTCACCGGGATCCGCGTCAACCTGGACGTATATCCGGAGGAACAGTTTCGCACGCGCCGCACAGTGGAGATGGTTTCCGGTACGTCCGTAGTCGACGTGTTCATGATCATGCCCGGGAACGCCCTGGACCAGTACTACTACAACAACTGGGCGGCTCCACTCAACCCGATGATGAATAATCCGAACCTGGTCTGGCCCGAGCACGATATCGACGATTTTTATCCCGCTGCTCTCGACGCAGGTGTCCGGGGAGGCAACAACTATACGGTTCCGCTTCTCCTGGAAACGTCCGTTCTGGCGTACAACCGGGAGATCTTCGACGAGTACGGCGTAGACGTTCCCACGACGATGGAGGAGCTGGAAGAAGCAGCCCGCACGATCTACGAGGGATCCAACGGACAAACCTACGGCATCACCCTCCGGGGTAACCGCGCGGCCGCCACGAGCCAGTGGGTAGGGTTCCTTTACTCCTTTGGCGGCTCCTGGACCGACGAGAACGGCGATGCCGCCGTGGACAGCCCGGAAGCGATCGCGGCGCTCCAGTTCTACGGCGATCTGCTCCGTAATTATGGCCCCCGCGGCGCCACGGCAAACAGCTGGTACGAGAGCAACTCGCTCTTCCAACAGGGCGAGGCGGCGATGGTTTATGACGCCAACGTGTTCCGTCCCAACTTTGAGGATCCTTCCCAGTCGGTGATCTACGACAAAGTAGGTTACGCGCCTCTCCCGGCGGGTCCTGCCGGCAGCATTCCCCACGTTTCCAACTGGGGTCTCGCTATATCCGCCAACTCCGACGCCAAGGAAGCGGCGTGGCTCTTTATCCAGTGGGCGACCAGTAAAGACGTAGCTCTGGAAGGCCAGCTTCTGGGTATGCCTTCCGCTCGCGCCAGCGCCTGGGAGAGTGAAGAGTTTGCCGCGACCAACGAGGCGCCCGACTGGGCGGCCGCTTCGATGACCAACTACGAAAACGGCCAGCCCCAGTGGAACCCGCCGGTACTTAACATCGGCGAGGCCCGCGACGCCGTGGGCAACGCTATCGTGGCGGCGATCCTCGGTGAGGACGTAGCCGCGGCGGCACGGGATGCGGCACGCGAGATGAACGCGATCATCGCGGAGGATCGCGCGGAGATGGGTAACTGACCCGGTCCGGCATCTGATATACTGAACGCGAATCGCGGCACGGAGGTCCATCGGGACCTCCGTGTTTTTCCGGAATCCACGAACCAGGACAGAGGACGCAGCATGGTCGAAAATAGAGCGAAATACCTGTTTCCCTTACCGGCACTCATCGTGATGGCCGTAATCGTAGCTTTTCCGATCGGTTACAACATCGTTCTGAGCTTTCACCGGTATAATCTTACCGGCGCCGGACGCCTCGTATTCATCGGCATGGAAAACTTCACAAACCTTCTCCGGGACGACCGGTTCTGGAACTCCCTGCGCGTTACCGCGGTCTTTACCTTTGGAGCCCTGGGCGGTCAGGTTCTGATCGGTACTCTGCTCGCGTTGTTTTTCAGTCGCGAGTTCAAAGGTAAGAGCGTTGTAAAAGCGATCTTCCTATTCCCGATCGCCGCCACTCCCGTGGCGGTCTCCCTGATCTGGGCGATGATGTACAACTACGATCTGGGCGTGATCAACCACGTTATTCGATCGCTGGGCGGTGAACCGCAGCTGTGGCTCGCCAGCCGTGCTCAGGTTATTCCCGCGCTGATCATTACCGATATCTGGCAATGGACTCCCCTGATCATGCTGATCGTACTGGCCGGCCTGGAGTCGCTGCCTCAACACCTCTTTGAGTCGGCAAAGGTGGACGGAGCATCGTCGTTCCAGACGCTGAGGCTGATCACGCTGCCGCTGATCCGGCCTACGATAATCGTAGCGACCATGATTCGATCGATCGACGCGATCAAGACGTTCGATCTTATTTACGTGATGACCCAGGGGGGCCCCGGGGTATCCTCGGAAAACCTGAATATCTACACGTTCAATGTCGGTTTCAACTATTTCCGCATGGGCCGGGCATCAACGCTGGCGGTGGTCCTGTTCACGCTGGTGCTCGTATTCAACGTGGTTCTGTCGATCATCCGGGACGCGGGCGACACCGATTTTCAGTCCTGAGGAGCGATGAAATGGTAATTAACAAAGCATTGATCAAGTCATCCGCGTTCTACATGGCGGTGGTGCTCCTTTGCATCGTCCCCCTCTTTGTGTTTTTCTGGATGGTCTCCACCGGGTTGAAGACGCAGATCGACAATCTCGCGATACCGCCGAAGATTTTTTTCACACCTACGCTGCAGAACTTCCAGAACGTTATCGCCGGCCGGAACTTTCTCGCCTACGGTGTAAACAGTTTTATCGTCGCCACCGGCGCGGTAGCGATATCGCTCGTGCTGGGGCTACCCGCGGCGCACGCTATCGGACGTTATCGGTTACGCAAGATCGGCATGGCGCTGCTCATGTCCCGGATGGTGCCCTTCATCAGTTACCTGATACCGTGGTTCATCGCGTTCCGCCTGCTGGGGATGATCGACAGCTACATGGCTCTGATCACGACGCACCTGATTATTACGCTGCCCTATGTTATCTGGATCATGATCAACTTCTTTGAAAACGTACCGTTATCCCTGGAAGAATCCGCCCGAATCGACGGCGCAAACTACCTTCAGGCCTTTGTCTATGTCGTGCTCCCGGTTGTGCGCAACGGCGTTTTCACCGCCAGCGTCCTGGCGTTCATCTTCTCCTGGAATCAGTTTTTATTCTCTCTGATTCTGAGCGGACGTAACACGATGACCGTGCCGGTGGCGGTGTTCCAGTTCATATCCTACGATCAGATCAACTGGGGCGGGCTTGGAGCGGCAGCCACCCTGATCACGTTGCCTCCTCTGGTGATGACGCTCTTCATCCAGAAGTACATCATCCGCGGCCTGACGTCGGGCGCTGTCAAAGAGTAGAATCAGTGCTACCGTACCGGTAGAGTTTTACCACTGGTTCGAAAGATCTCGAAACGGAGAGGCCGCAAGACCGTGACGATCCGGCGACGCATAATGTCCACGTATCTCGTTCTGATGGCGATCGTCCTCCTGTACCTGGCGGTGTCCTCTTTCGGACAGAACATTCGTGTCAGCGTCGACCAGGATATGAACGCGATCCTGGAGCTCAAAAACTCCTGGTCGGAGATGCAGGTTGCCCTGAACGACCTGCTCGTTCACTGGGACGACGGGTCAGCCTACCGACGGCTGCTCGACCGCCGTCGCGAATTCGGGGTACGCCTGACCGACGCCAGGGAAACGGTGAACTCCCGTGCGTTCTACCCCCGGGAGTTCAGGCAGTACTTCGAGAACCTCGGAGCGGTCTGGACGCTCGCGGAAGCACGACTGACGAACATCGACGCCGTGGTGGAACGGCCGGAGTTCGCCGCGGTGGAAGAACGTGTACGACGGCAGACCGGACTGCAACGGTTCAGCCTCGCCTGGCAGGAACTGATCGAGATCAATACGCTGGCTTCCCGCCGGCAGGCGCACACTATCCGGCAACTCATGGGAGAGGTGGAGTTCTTTCCGATCTATCGGGACACGGTGGACCATATGTTCACGGTGATTCTCTCCTCAGCCGTGCAGATCCAGGACAGGGTCGTTCTGACCAACCGTATCACGTGGTTCGTATTTTTTACGGCGTTTATCGCTGCCTGCGTGGTGATCGCCCTGCATTTCTCCCACACCCTCTCGCGTCCGATCATCCGGATCGCGCAACGGCTGAGGGACTTCACCGGCCAGACCGGAGCGGAGAACCTGGACCACGAACACGACGAGGTACGGGTCCTCTTCCGTACCGTTGACCACATGATCGAGCACTACACGAACCTCTCGGAGCGCGCGGAAAAACTCTCCCGAGGCGAGATCGACCGTGCCGGGACGACTTCACCCCGGGAGGGTATCGTAGGCCGCTCGATCGAAGAGATCGCGTCGTACCTGAGAGAACTGGCGCAGACGAGTGGCTGGATCCGGGACGGAGAGTACGGCTCGCGGATACGGGAACGATCGGAGCACGACGTAATCGCTCACACGTTCAACGTCATGTCCGGGGTCATCCACGAGAAGATCACGACCTTACGGAACATGTACGAGGCGATGGAGGAGGCGGTCCTCGTTCTCGGCGAAAACGGCGAAGTGCTCGAGACAAACAGTCGATTTACCGAGCTCTTCGGATACGATGCGTCCCTGCCGGAGCTAACTCGGGATCGGGACGAGCTGCACCATCAGGTATGCATGAGCGTTGTACGACAACTGGCACCTTTTACGAAAGAATCGTTTCAGGGCGGCACCGTCACGGATCACTACCTGAACCTGCAGGGCGTTCACAATCGGGAGATTCCCGTTCGAATCAGCAGTCGCGTGCTCCCCGACAAAAATGACGAGAAGCGGCAGGTGATGTTTCTGATTTCAAACGAATCCTGGCGTGCCCGGGCCAAACGGGAGCGGGAGCGGTTGCGCGCCCAGGCGACGGTGGCGGAGTTGAAAGCGCTGCGAGCGCAGATCAATCCGCATTTCTTCTTCAACACCCTCAACACGATCGCTCACTTGATCGAGACGGACGCGCCGATTGCTGTCGAGACGGTGGAGAAGCTCTCCGGCCTGTTCCGGTACACTCTGGCGGCAACGACACGGGACCGCGTCCGCCTGGAGGAAGAACTTGAGCACGTCCGACACCTTCTCGATATCGAACGTCTGCGATACGGTGAACGCCTGAATGTTGAGTTCCGGATCGACCAGGATCTCCGCGGACACACTCTCCCGCCGATGCTGTTGCAACCGCTCGTGGAAAACGCCGTGCGATACGGTGGCGATGATACCGGTCACGTTCGATTGCACGTGACCGCGCGCCGGGACGGGCACACGGTCAAGGTGGAAATCGCGGATCAGGGAGGGTCCGAGATTGACTTCGATCGGTTGCTCAAGACGTCGGGGACGGGAATCAGAAACGTCAACCACCGTCTAAAAACACTGTATGGTCGACCTCTCGTCTTCCGACGCAATACACCGCAGGGACTGGTGGTGGAAGTGAATCTACCGACTTGAGAAGGAGCTTGATGTGAACAGGGACAGGGAGATCCGCACGCTCCTGGTGGAGGACGAGAATATCGCCCGGGACCGCCTCCGGAACGCCCTGGGTGAGTACCAGCGACTACAGATCGTCGGTGAAGCGGAAAACGGGTTGAAAGCAATCGAATCGATCCGCACCCTAAGCCCGGAT
>SLRR01000160.1 GCA_007130865.1 Spirochaeta sp.
ACCCGCGAGCCGACGACCCGCATCGGGACGGCCCATGGACCGGCGACGCCGGAACGTCGGAACCGTCGGACATTGTGCCGCCGGCGGCTCTTCTCCCGCTGGATGTACCCGTTTTCATCTACGACCGCGACCGCGAACTGATCGCTTCCAACCGTGGCGTGGGCCGGCGGCGGGAGCTGGAGGGGATGCCGCTGAACCCGGTGCGGACACCGGACGGTACTGTCCTGGGGTACTACTCCGTCGGAGCTGCGCAGTTCCAGGCGGATACCGCAAACCAGGCATTGCTTGCGGCGTTGCGGCGCGCCGCGGTGGCGGCGTTGCTCGCGGCGGTTGTGCTCGCGGTCGTTTCGGCGCCGATGCTCGCGCGGAGCCTTTCGCGGCCCGCTCGGGAGGTTGCCGCCGGGATCGATCGCATGGCAGAGGGAGCGCTGGAGACGAGGATCCCCGAGGTGGGCGTCCGGGAGATCGCCGGGATAGCCCGGTCGGCGAACCTGCTCGCGGCGCGGCTCGAGGAGGAACAGCAGATCCGCGCGCAATGGGTACAGGACGTGGCGCACGACCTGCGTTCTCCCGTGGCGATGATCAAGGCGCAGATCGAGGCGATCGCCGACGGCGTGTACGCCGCTGATCCGCCCCGGATGCGCAGGCTTATGGGAGAACTGGGCCGGATGGAACAGCTCATCAGCGACCTGGATGAGTTGATGCGCCTGGAAGCGCCCGGGCTCAGTCCCGAGAGACGAGAGTTTTCCGCGCGCTCGTTCCTGGAGGATCTCCGGGAGCGTTTTACCGACTTGCTGGCGGAGAACTCCATGACACTGGAGACGACTATTGTGCTGGAGAGCGGTGCGGTCACGGACGTGATCCAGGGTGACGAAAACCTGCTCTACCGGGCGGTCTCCAACCTGATCGCCAACGCGATCCGTTATGGTACGGGAAACATTGTTCGGTGCACGGTTGGCTCGGTCGACCACGATGTGGTCCGCATTTCCGTGTGGAACGACGGACCAACCGTACCGCCGGAGGATCTGTCCCGCGTGTTTGACCGATTGTACCGGGGAGAGTACGCTCGCAATACGCCGGGGTCCGGGCTGGGCCTTACGATCGCGCGGCGGATCGCCGAGCTTCACGGAGGCACGATCCGGATGGACAGCGCCGCCGGGTCCGGTACGACCGTGACGATCGAACTTCCCGGCGTCTCAGCGTCACGTTCCGCCGATCAAACTGTGTAGTTCCTGCAGGTTCACGATCACTCCCGGCTCCGGCTCGTCCATCGCGATGTATCGGGGCAGCTCGTGATCGCTCGCAGCGGCGGGTCCCCGGGGTGGGTCCCAGGACGGAGGCGGCTGCAGCCACGCTCCGGAACCGTCGCGCATGTGCCGCCGATCCGTGGAAAAACGCGCGAGAAACTCCCTTCCGTCCAGGAGCCGGAAAAGAGGCAACACGCGCGGGGGAGCGCCGGGGTCAAAGGTACGGCGCAGGTATTCCTCTGCGTCCACTCCAAACCCGAGGCTCGTGTCAAAGTCGAATACCCGGTACGGGGGTCCGGCGAGCAGGATCACGTGGTAGTCCCACAGCATCGGCTTCCCGGGAGGTGCCGCGGTCTGGTTGAAAAAGAGACAGGCGCCGCTCGTACTGGTAATAAACAGGGCCTGCAGGCGCAGGCCTCCGGAGGCGAGATCACGGCAGAGGAGGTAGATATTCTCCTCGCAGTAATAAGGCTGGTAGGAAAACGTGTCTCGGTTAATCCTGTGGTCGGCCAGGGGCGTCTCCGGTCGGTTGATCATCGGTCAAGGCGGTACCGAAGCCCCTCGGGAGGGGTCTGGTTCCGATACGTAAACAGCGCCTGCAGGTTTACCATGCGCCCTCCGTACCGGACGAAGGTATTACGCCAGTCCAGGGGTTCGCCGTTCACGATTATATCGTACCGTTCCCGGTGCTGCGGACCGGAGGCGTCCGGGTCTGATCCGACGTGTACCGCCTGTACGTCGTCTCGGCTCCGGATCGGGATGATCTCGCCTCTGCTACCGGGGACCTCGTACAGCAGTAGTCCCGCCCTTCGGATCATCCACACCGCCTGGATCGCATCGTACCCGTTGAGCGTAAACGGCTCCGGAGACTCGTGGATGTGCGGGCTGTCGGTAAAGCGCGGCTCCGGCCACGGAGTCTCCGGCCAGGGTGAGTCCGACCAGGGAGGGTCCGGCCAGTACGGACTCCACCTGTCTGAGGGCCGGGCAAACGCGCCGACGCACAGTACCAGTAAAATCGCGGCCAGGGGCAGCACTCGGTCTCGCATCTCTCTTACATTATCGTGCCGATTCGTCCCGGGGATTATCCGTATCGACAAACTCCGTCAGGTGCCGGCTCATCCGGTCGATCCCGGAATCGCGTTTTTGCTCCTTGTCCCGATAGAGACGCACGTCGGTTTTCTCAAAGAGTGTCTCCACCGCCTCCGGCCCGGCTGCGTGGACGCCTATGCTGACGGTATAGGGAACGTCGGGCTTGTGTTCGTCGTCGTCGAGGGCGGAAAGGATCCGGTTGCGGACGTCCCGTGCTTCCTCCTCGGTAGTAGCGGGCATGACGATCACGAACTCGTCCCCGCCGTACCGGCAGACCGTATCCATTTCGCGAACGTTGCCCGAGAGGGTGCGCGCCAGGTGTTTCAGGACTTCGTCTCCCAGAACGTGGCCCCGGGTATCGTTAATATTCTTGAAGTCGTCGACATCCACCATGAGCATCGCCAGGGTCTCGCCGGTTCGCCGGACTCGAGGAATCTCGTGATCCAATGTACGCGTCAGGGCGCGGCGGTTCGCCAGTCCGGTAAGTTCGTCCTCGAGTGCCATCGAGTGAAGTGCGTTCAGATAGTACGCTTTCTCGATCGCGATAGCCGCGAAGTCCGCAATTGTGCTGAGAACTTTCAAGTCCAGCGCGGTAAAGGGCTCACCGTTGAGCTTGTTGACCAGCTCAATCACGCCGAACACCTCGTCGCGTGAGACCAGGGGCACGCCGATGATGCTTTCCGTCTTGAAGTTGGAGAGTTCGTCCATGGACGGGTCAAACCGGGGATCCACGGTGACATCCGCGATTACCAGGGGGCGACGGTTTTCCGCGATCCATCCGGCGATACCCCGGCCGGGAGCGATCCGCTGCCCACGTAGCGTTTTGACCTCGTCCCCGCCGGTGACAAGCGTAAAGACGAGCTCGTTTGTGTCGGAATCCCGGAGAAGAAGCGACCAGTTACGCGGTGTAAACATTGCGCCCACGTGATGCATGATCTCGTCGAGCGTCTCCTCCAGAGTCGTGGCCGAGGCGATGTCCCGTGCCATATCGGTAAAAAAAGAGAGTCGGATCAGGTCTTCAGTGTTCTCGCTCATTCGGTGCTCCCGAGGAGAGTATATAACGGGATCGACGTCGGAGAGGAGTACCGGAGCATGTGCTCTGGAGCGTGCGCCTCGGAGCATGCGCCCTGAAGGATGCGCCCTGAAGGAACGCTGCCGGACTTGCGGCGTTCAATACTGTACCGGATTTCCGTATCGTTCCGCGCTGGCGATAGCGTGCAGATCCTTCCGGCGCGAGTGCTTCTCGGCGTCCCGGAGAGAGCCTTCCGGCGGGTAGCCCAACGTAATCAGTAGTACCGGGCGTTTTCCCGACGGAATACCGAGCAGATGTCGCGTCTTTTTCTCCGCAAACCATCCGATCATGCACGTTCCCAGTCCGAGGTCCGTAGCCTGCAGGCAGAAGTGTTCCGCCGCGATCCCGATATCGATCAGGTAAAATGGTTTGTTCTTCAGGGCCGCACCGATTTGCGAGGCGATGTTCGGGCGCTCCGCCACGATCGCCACCAGCGCCGGTGAGTCCGCGACAAAACCGTTCATGACCCCACCGGGAGGCACCGTCAGTTCGGCGAGTTCCCGGCGTCTTTCCGGGTCCTGCACGACGATGAAGTGCCAGGGTTGGGAGTTACACGCCGACGGTGCCCGGCGTGCCGCCTCGAGGCACTGCGCGAACGCCTCCGCCGGTACCGGCTTGGCGCCGTACCGTCGGAGACTGAACCGCCGGTCCGCCAGTTCGGCGAACCCTGTCTTCCTGGAATACTCGTCCATCGTGTACCTCGCTTTTCTCTGATCCCTCGGATTCGGTCCCCTCTTGACGGTCAGACCGACACGGCGATACCGGAAAAGAAGTTCTGCGCCGCCTCGACCGGTGCGCTGCAATCCAGCTGGATCGGTGTAACCGAGACCACCCGGTCAACCGCAAGCGCGTAGATGTCGTCCTCCGGATCCTGTTCGGTCGGGTCCACCGCCAGGTACGTGCGTGCGGCGTTCAGAGGGGTCTCCGGCGTGGGTGACTGCACGTGGGAGCGGAAATAGGGTTGCCGGGAAAGGCGGGTAATCCGTTCCTCCGTTCCCTCCGGGCACGGGTCGGGTATATCGATCTTGAGAACGTCAAACGGTGGCAACGTTCCACGCAGGATTCCGTCCAGCGTCGACGCGGTCCACCGGTACGTAACACGCGTCGCGTCCTCCCAGGAGAGATCGCCGTAACGGTAGTGCAGATCCAGGTCGGTCTGGCGCGAAACAGCAATCGAGGGAATACCCTGAGCGGAGGCCTGCAGCGCGGCGCCCATCGTACCGGAGATCGTTATGTTGTTTCCCAGGTTCTCTCCGTAGTTGACTCCCGAGAGTACCAGGTCCGGTGTCCGGTCGGGAGAGAGAACCGCCAGCGCGTGTCGCACCACCAGCGCCGGTGATGCGTCGATATGCCACGCTTCAACCGGGTGGACCGGTACGCCCCGTGGGGTGCCGCGGACCGGTCCGTCATCGAGCGCGTGTTCCGGGGTCGGACCGCGAGTTTCCTCCAGAGCGAGCTTCACAGGGTGGAAGTGGTCCTCGCGGTTACCCGTCATCGCCCGTCCCCGGGCGGTCTGCTGCGTCGTCGGTGCGGCGACGATCACGCGACCGAGCCGGCGCGCCGCTTCGACCGCCGCGAGCAGACCCGGTGACTCGATCCCGTCGTCGTTGGTTACCAGGATCAGAGGTGTATTCCGGTCGTGAATAATTGAGTGGTTGTTCATCGCGCGCAGTATCGCACAGCCCGCGTCAATCTTCCAGAGGTAGGTCGAGCTGACCCGATAACGCGTCGGCGGTGGTCTGTTCGGACCCGGGGCTACGGTCGGCATCGCCACGCCGACCAGTATCGCCATGAAAGTATCCGCCACCGTCGTCCACGGTCACCTCGCGCGGATCCCGGTATTCCGCACAAAAACGACCGGACTCCGTCCGACGAATCGCCCGCAGTACCGGTATCTGCAGATCCCGTTCCTGCCCGGTCATAACCGGCGTGTCCAGGTGCTCGTTACGGTGTTTGAAGTGGTGATCCCGGTTGACCCGGTATTCCCGTACAAACTCCTGGTGGTCCTGCAGGCGCTGGAGTTGTCGATCGGTCAGGAAGTCGATGTTGCCCGTGATCGCTCCTTCGATCGCGTCGCTGAAAGCGTGGTCTATCTCGAATCCCAGAGAGTCGCGCCCGGCGGCGATCGCCGCCAGGGTGGTGGTTCCCGTACCGAGAAAGGGATCCACCACGGTGTCGCCCTGGAGACTGTACATGTTGATCAGGCGGAAGGGCAGCTCCAAAGGATAGGCGCCGCTCCGGCTGCGCATGCCGGCATCGCCGTTGTACAGGTGCTGGCGAACGCCTTTGAAGTCCCAGAGGTCCGAGAACCAGACGTTGCGCTCCTCCCAGAAGAACGCGCTTCGGCGTCGTCGTTCGCGGTCCGCCGGGGCGAACGTACGCTTGCCCCCCTTGCGAAACACCAGGATGTACTCGTGTTCGAGCGTCACGTACGCCCCCGCCGGGAGCATACCGGAACCCATGAACTTATTCGGCGCGTTGGTCTGTTTGCGCCAGATCACCGCCGGAAGCGACTGGAACCCGAACTGTTCGCACGCGGTTGTGATGCGGCTATGGTTGGTGTAGAGCCGGAAGGTGCCCCCGATCGTCCGTACGGCGTCGCCGATGTTGATGCAGGCGAACCCTCCGGGTTGCAGGACCCGGAAGCATTCCCGCCAGGTCCGGTCCAGTAGCCGGTGCATCGCGGCGAAAGCACCGTCTCCATCTTCCGCGGAGAGCGCGGTTTCCACGGCGGTATCCTGATCCGAGAAGGATCGGTCCCACATCTCGATCATCGGATACGGTGGGGAGGTGACGATCAGCGCTACGGACTCATCCTCCAGCGGCGAAAGATCCTGTGCGCTGCGGAAATGTACGTGGTGGTGCGTTTCCATCGTCACGATGATACCATAAAAATCCGCCGGGTCATCCAGCTGCTGTATGTCGTTATCGCGCGGTAACGATCACCGTGAGATTGTCCTCGTAATCACCGCTGGTGGCATCGCCGACCTCTCCGATAGCAAAGGTCAGCCCGTAGCGGTTTCCCACCGTCGCGCTCGGTCCGGACCCGGATCCGATCGGCGCCGCGCCGCTGGAGAGATCGCGGGGTATGCCGTCTACTTCCAGGGTGTACGGCACGAGACTGTCATCACCGGTGGCAAGGATCGCCATGAATCCACGGTGCATCGACTCGATCGAGACCTGGTAGTCCACGTTCGTCCGGACCAGTACGTCCAGGCTCCGCGCGTCGCCCTGCCGGAGCGCGCCGAAGTCCAGGTGAGCCTGGTTTGCCGCGGGATCGAAGACACCACCCGTATCCACGACGGAAACTGAAACAAACGGCGGTACCACCAGGGAGATCGGGATCACCGCCTGGTCGCGCAACCCATCCTGACCGGTCAGTCCTTTGTACAGGCTCAGCGTTACCGTGTCGATGTAGGTGCCGGCGGCAAGGACTTGTCCCGCGGGAACCATCAGATCAAACGGTACGGAGACAGTCCGTCCCGCGGGACCACCTCCGCGGATCGAGTCGGCGATCAACCCACTGCCGTCGGAGGCTCCCGAAAGATCCTTGACTACAGCGTTATCCTCCAGGGGGTTTACCAGCTGGTACGCCATAGTGGCGCCTCCCGGACCGGTGAGACGTCGATCCTCGTAGGTGCCGGACCCGCCCGCGGAGAACCCGATCCCGAAGTCCACGCTCCGTCCGGAGACGTTCGCCGCGCTGGACAGAACCGTACCGGACCCGCTCTCGTAGGTCGCCGTGAGACTCGCCGGTGAACTTTGCAGATCCGGTCCCTGTTCTGTCTGCTGGGCGTACAGGGGAAACACAAGCAACGTAAAAACAGCGATCAGTAATGTAGTCATCGCCCACCTCCAGGCACGCGGATATCGTCGATTCTTACCAGGGGGCCTTCCGCGTCCGGTACGATCAGTGACGCGGATCGTCCGGAACCGTCCCGGAGCGTTATCGTATACGCCCCCGGTTCCAGGTCGTAGACCTCGAACACGCCGGAGTCGTCGGTAAACGCCGGATACTCCCGAATCGTCTCCGTCGGGAGGTCAACCGTCTCGGAAACTACACGGAGGCCCAGAAACGCCAGGGGTTCGCCCGTTTCGTCCAGCAGGCGACCCCGCACGTACAGCCGACGTGTCGGAGTGATCCGGATCGCGGCTCCACTCCGGTACGAAGGAGTCACGATGTACTCCGTACGTCCCAGGGCGTAGTCCGCCGGTATTCCCGGTACGTCTACCGTTATCGGCTCCGGTATCCCCGGCGCGAGCGGTCCCAGGACAGCCGGGCCGAGAACACCCGATTCACGTGCGGTGGCGCGACCGGGGGAGCGCACCGCCACAGTTCGTGCCGGGAGATCCCGGTCCGCACCGACCAGCGTAAAGGCTGAGCGCATAGGTGCTCCCAGGCCGACCATCCCTCCCGCTGCGTATACACCAGATCCCAGCTGCACCGAATACGCGCCGCTTCGGAATCCCTGATCCATCGGCGTCTCTCCCGGCTCGAGCTCCAGGGAGGCGTTTGATGTGAGGTCAAATCGCGTGCCCGCCGCGCGGACCGTACCGGAGAATCCATCGACGGTTCCCGAATCCAGCGCTATTCCCCGCGCCCGCAAACCCGTGGAAAACGTCGTCGAACCGGTATGCGCCGCGGTGCCTCCCAGGTCCATCGTTCCTGTCCGGACGTCGGTGGTGGCGCTGCCGCTCACGTTGGCGCGCGTCGCCTGAGTGGTCAGGGTGATCGTCATGCCCCATCGTTCTTCCGGGTCCGATACGTCCATCGACCCGGAGACGCGCAGGTTGAACCGCGGACCCAGACCGCGCGACAGCGTGCCGTAGAAAAAGGAACTGTCCTCCAGATCCTCGTGGTACGACCGGTAGACGTGACCCAGGGAGAGACCGATCCGGCCGGGAAGCCGCTGCGCGAGAGCCGTGGATAACTGCCACGCCTGCGACGCTGCCCCGGCGGGAGCACCGGGACGGACAAATCCGGGATCACGGTATTCCACCGTGGTTGAGACCGCAGGGAGCCAGGGTCGGCCGGTGTGTCCGTATCGATATCCCCCCTGAAGAGCCCATCCGACCGATTGTTGCTCGTCCACCGTTCCGTATACCCCCACCGACGGTTCTCCCACGGGGGTTGCGGCTACAAGGTCGAGGCCGGTCAGTACTCCCGTTTCGGTCGCGTCCGTCGCGACTCCCGCGGTAAGCGTTTCCGCCAGCCCGTACCGGAAGAATCCCGATCCTACCGGAGCCTGCAGATCCTCCTCATCCACGCCCAGGGCAAGGGCGTAACTGAACGCGCCCCGGTTCAGGAGCCCTCCGCTGTGCGGGAGTACCAGGTCGAACTGTTCAACCAGGCCGCTGTCACGCACGTAGTCCACGCGCACGGTGTTGATACCCGGGAGGATCGGCAGCTCCGTCAAGTCGTACCGGCCGGGTTGTACCGGGATCGAGCGCATACGACGCTCGTTCAGGTACACGTCCAGCGTTCCCGGCTCGTCGATCACAAAGGGTCGGTCGAACAGTACCGGCACCACAGCGCGGCGTGAGTCGGCCTGGAGGTTGTCCAGGGACGCGCCGAGGAGACGGCGCGGCAGTTGCAGCCCCCGCGTGAACTGGACGAATTGTCCCGCCTGCAGCCGCAGACCGGAGTCGTCCCAGGTCCGGAGCAGCCGTGTGTTCTCCGCGGAGAGTTCCGGGTTGGTTTCAGGATCGTCGTCGCTCCAGTCCAGGATGAGGTCACTCTCGAGCACCCACTGGGATATGTGCAGTCCCGGGGCGGCACGCAACGTGATCGTGTTCAGGGAATCACGGTCCGCCGGATGAATTCCCCGGTGCTGGATCCACAACGGCACGCCCAGTGCAATCCGGGCGTTCTCCGCTTCCGGCCACGCGGGGAGGCGTGGAGGCTGGTAGATCGGGATGACCCGTGTTTCCAGGGCGGTGACAGGTATCTCCAGTTCCACTGCGAGTTGTTCCGGGTCAAACCGAATGTTTATATCCAGGTTGGTAAAGTCGTCGGGCCGTAGCCAACGGGATTCCGCGAGAAACCGCAGCGTGTCGGCGATATCGGGGTCCACGTGTTCGGCGAGCCGTTCCAGCAGCGGTCGCGGGTTGAGTGCCAGCAGTTCCATGGAGGCGTTGATCCGGGCGTCCGAAGTGATCCGGACCCTCTCCGTGGCGGTCAGGATCGTCACGGGGACGGGGATTTCCGTAACCGTTTCCATTTCCTGGGCCGCCGGCGCGCTGAGACCGCACAGAACTACCAGGAAGACCCCGAACGTACGGCGCAGAGTCGTCGGGGTTATTCGGTTATCAGTCGAGGAGATCAACGTCGTACTGTACATCAAAGACTCCCCGTGACCAGGACTCAGGGAGCGGCAGGTTCTCTTCCAGGGAGTGACCCGCCAGGATATTGCGCCCGCCCAGCACGGGAAGGTCTTCCTCCCGGAAGATCACTTCCTCCAGAACGGTCCCTGCCTCGTCCAGGCGACGTACCCTCAAGGTTAGATCGTGAAGAATCCCGTGAGTCCTGCCCCTGTTCTCGAATCGCACACGTATGCCCTGGAAACGGCCGTCCAGGAACTGCCGATCCGCCGCGGCGAGGATGACGTCAGGCGCAAACCGGCCGGTACGCACGTAGACACTGCCCTCGTAGCGAAAAAGCACGTTAATCGCGGTGCGTCGATCCCCTTCCGAGATATCCACCGGCAGCTGCTCGGCGATGATCCGGAACGCTTGCTCCTGTTCTATGCCGCCGGGACCGGTGTACTGTACGCGGACCGCCTGGCTTCGACCGGGAGACAAGGACATGCGGGAGGGAAAAACGAGCCACTGGTCGGAGGCGTCCGCCCGGGATTCGACACCGTCGGCGCCGTGGGTTCTGGTGGTCATGCGTATACGTACCGCGATCTCGCGATCCTGCGTGTTTGTGACACGGTAGGTATGGATCCGTGCGGCCGGTTCGGTCCCGAAAACGCGCGTCAGGGGCTCCAGGGAGAGCCCCGCGACGGTGGCGACGGTGATCGCCGACAGCATGCCGGCGATCACCGCTCGCTTTAAAATATTCCCCATAGGATCGTCTCCCTTTACCGGAAGCTTACTTGGCAGTAATCGTAAAGGTCAAATCGTCGTGATAATCGTCGTTACCCAGGTGCGCCTCGGCCGCGCTGTAGCTGATCGCCAGGGTTCGTTCGGTCCCGACGAATCCGGTCTTGTTATTACTGTTGGTGATTTCCGCCAGGCCGCCGTTGAAGCTTACCGGTGTTCCGTCGTATTCGATCAGGTAGGTAAGTTCCTCACCGCCGGCTGCGCCCAGGAAGAACGCGTTCTCCGTGCCTCCCGCAGTGGCGTTGGCCGATGTCAGAGAAACGGTATACCCTTCACGAACGTTGGACTTCTCGATCACCGACACGACCGCGAGATTGTCCACGTCCACCGTAAGATCCAGGCTGTCGTAGTTGTTGAGACCGCTCACCACGATTGATACGTACTTCTCGACGCGGCCGGAGAGCCGAATCGACGCGGTGTCTTCGAGCGTCTGGGAGAACGCCACCGTTGCCAGGGAAACCATCACTGCCACCATAATTGCTTTTTTCATCGTATGATCCTCCATCTGTTTTCCGATGCATCCGCATCGGTTTAATGGTTAATTAGCAACATACGTGCCAGGTATCGGTTAGTCCTGATTTATTTTGTTTGAGGTTCTTAAATGCTTGTGCAGTAGAGATTTAAACACTCGCTTCGGCAATCGCCGGACCGATTTGTGGATCTGATGCAGGGGATTACGGCTCATGAGCGTATCGGGGATTCCGTGAACTCGCCCGGGCGGGCGAATTTTTACACCTGTTCGACCTGCAGGGCGAGTTTCTCGCTCAGTAGGGGTTCTCGATCCGGAGCCGTTCCATTCGAGATCGGAGGCGTCGTTCCGTGATTCCCAGAAGAGCTGCCGCACGGGACTGGTTCCCCCGGGTTTGTTCCAGCGCGTCCAGGATCAGTCGCTTTTCCAGCGTACTGAGCTGCTCGTCCAGGGATCCCGGTTGCGGCCCCGTGGAGCCGGTATCCCGCACGAACGCCGGAAGGTCCTCCTCGGTGATCAGGGTGCCCTTGGTGAGAATTACCGCCCGTTCCAGGATGTTCTCCAGTTCGCGGACGTTGCCGGGAAAGCGGTATCCCGCCAGCAGGTTGAGTGCGCGTTGGGTAATACCGGTGATATCCCGGTGGTTCTTGACGGACAGTGTGTGAATCATCTGATCAACAAGTCGCGGAATATCTTCCCGCCGTTCTCGCAACGGTGGAAGCTGTACCGTGATCACGTTCACCCGGTAAAAGAGATCTTCCCGGAACGTGCCTTCCTCAACCATGGTCTGGAGATCCCGGTTGGTGGCGGCCAGGATTCGAGCATTCACCGGGCGCGGAGAGGAGTCTCCCACTCGTTGTATCTCCCGGAATTGCAGCGCCCGCAGCAGCTTTACCTGTACCGAGGGCGGGATTTCACCGATCTCGTCGATGAAAAGCGTCCCTGACGCGGCTTGCTCAAAGAAGCCGACCCGGTCCGATTGCGCTCCCGTAAACGCGCCCTTCCGGTGACCAAACAGCTCGCTCTCCACCAGCGACTCGGGGAGAGCCGCCACGTGGACGGCGACAAACGGCTTACTCCGGCGCTCGCTGCGGCTGTGGATGAACCGCGCAAGCAGCTCCTTTCCGGTGCCGCTCTCGCCCTGGATCAGTATCGAAGCGTCGGAATCCGCGGCGCGCCCCGCCAGGCGCAGCGCAGTTTTCATCGATTCCGCAACGCTCTCGACGATACCACCTTCCTGGGATTCCGGTTCAATCAGCTCCGCGTAGTCCACCTCGTCGGTACGCCAGGCGAGCGTCCCCGCAATTATCTGCTGGATCTCCAGCGGCTTCAGCGGCTTCACCAGGTAATCCCGGGCGCCCTTTTTGATCAGATCAACCGCGTTTTCCACCGACTCGTGCGCCGTAATGACTATTACCGGTACTAGAGGGTTGGACCGGCGCATCGCTGCGACCACCTGTTCCGCGCGACCGTCCGGGAGCATATTGTCACAGATCACCATGTCCGGGGTCCGGGATTCTATCGCCGAACACGCTTCTGCCAGTGTTCCTGCTCGAACGACCTCAATCGGTGGATACTCCAGTCGCTTCACGGCGGAAGTTATGATTTCCAGCTGGACCGGGTCGTCGTCCACGGCGAGCAACACGACATTTTGCATATAATCCTTATCGGCGGTGTCTCCGGTCGTGATAAACGGTACGGGAGTTATTGCGCCGGGGCGTGCGCGGCGATAATGCCGACCGGAACTAACGCGCCGGAGCGCTGGTCATAAGATCCCTGACCTCCCGGAGCGCCGGTTCCAGGGCGGGATGACCGGGATCGAGCGTGAGCGCCACGTAGTTGTCGGTACCGTAATAACCGATGTAATAGAGGCACTCCAGGGTCTCCAGGGAGAGCTGCTGCAGCATTTCTCCGAGGCGATCGCGGATCAGCGGGTTGAACCAGAGCAGGAGAAACGTCCGTCCGTTGCGGTCGACCGGAGTCTCCTGCAGCGTATCCTGGTCCTCCAGCGCCACCGCGCTCCGCCGGTGCCGCGCAGCTTCCACGATATGACCCTGGCCGGTACGGAGTTCGTCGCAGTACAGGGTCAGGAGGAGCTTGTCTTCCCGCTTGAGCAACCACCGGGAGATCGGCAGGTACAGGATCGCCTGCCGGGGCAGGGTCACGATCGTCCCTTCCATCCGCCGGAACGGTGTTTCCAGGTCGTACACCAGGTTATAGCCGATTACGCCCCCGATGTTGGTGTATGTCTTTTCCCGTGGCGAGAACACGCGCTCCAGGGTATCCACCGCGTTGATCATCAACGCCATGTTGGTCCGGTTTCCCCGGTACCATCGTAACCCGAGGAGCGCCGCGATTCCGACAAAAAGCAACAGCATCGGATTCATGACGTCCCGTCCACTATCCTACACGAGTTGCACGTTCAGGTCGGGAAACTCCAGGCTCAGCTCTTTCACCAGTTCCCGCCTGAGTCCGGCGATCACCACCGAGGCGATGCCGACACAGGCTATGCACGAGGGCTGGTGCGAGAGAAAATCCGTAAAGACGTAGAGCTCCTTTTTTTCCTCGTTGTAGCGCACCCGTTCCACGATGCCCAGTTCCGACAGGGAGTATCCGCTCTCCGGGTCTTTGACGCGATCGAGTACAGCCTCAATCTTTTCCTGCATCTCCGGTGTCATGCGTCCTCCGGTACCGAATCACCCCGGGCCTTGGCGGCGGACTCGGCTACATCCAGAAACCAGGCGTGTATCGCGGCGACGACCGGTTTAACCCGACCGGGCTCGGGGATCAGGAAGACAAACATCCGGTCTCGCTTCGGGACCAGCGCTACGTGACGGAGAGGTCCTGGATCCGGTCCGATTCTCTCACGGCATCGCTCCATCTCCGTCTTTACTTTCTCGTTCCGGTAGTAATGATAGAACGTCCTGTTACCCCACTGGAACGTTTCCATCGTCAGTGAGTCGGTATTCTCGATCTTGGCACCCATGAAGGTGGAATACTTCTTCTCGATCAGGTGTCCCTCCCGGAGCGTTCCCGCTGCCCGTCGAGCCAGGTGAAAGGAGAGAAAGAGGCGATCGAAGCGGCGGATCATGCGTGAGAAGGGGTACCAGAGCCAGGACTGACGCGGCAGCAGCGTCATCGTGGCGTCAACCTGCTGGATGTACCTGTTACGGTCCGGGATAAAGTTGGCGTGGTATCCCGTGAGGCCCCCGATATTGGTGAAGGTCTGATCCTTTGGACGGAGAACAGCCGTGATCGCGTCAAACGCTTCACGGATGATCTTCCGGTTACGACGCTTCCCCCAGCTGTACCCCAGAGTGAGGAGGATCGTGATCGCGATAAAGAGATAGAACACTGGTTGGTCGGCGACATTACTTGCGTTCAGCACCACTCCATCCTACCGGAACGCTTCCGTCAGATCAAATGAAACTTTGTACGCGTTCTCGCCGGTTGAGTCGGTCACCGGTACCCGCTTGACCGACACGTTCTCCGAGTTGTTGCCGAAGAGCTCTTTTTCCACGCGTTCCGCGTTGGTAATCAGGCGATCCTCGTACTTGTTGTTGAAGCCCGCCCGGAGCGGAAGGCTGAGATCCTTGAGGCCCGTGATGATCCGTTGGGACTCCCGGAGCGAAAGGTAATCCGGGTTGAATACAACGGCTACCGAGTTCTTGTCACCTTTCAGAGCCTTATAAACGTTCACGTAACGTTGCCAGATCTCGTTCAGCTTCTGCATCACCGTGTCGTCCTTCTCGTCGTAGGCGAGGCGGAATCCTTCCTCGCTGTATTTTCCGGTGATGTTGTGTATCGTGTGGCGTTTCTCCAGGATCTGCCGGCGGATCCGTCGCAGGCGATCCACCCAGGTGATACTGATATTGGGCAGAGCAAGGATCCTGAGCGTGAGCCCCGTGGGAGGTGTATCGAACACCACGTAGTCCATGTCGGTTTCCGTTCTCAGGATCTCCTCCAGGATCGTCAGCGAGGCGTACTCCTCCACTCCGGGGGAGTAGCGCAACACCTTGAAGTACATATCAAAATTAAACGCCCGGGTGTAGCTGTACACTTGTGTGAGGATATCGATATTACGCTCAATATACGT
>SLRR01000046.1 GCA_007130865.1 Spirochaeta sp.
AGAAACCGCCCGGCGTCGAGGACCATCCACCCGATCCCGTTCGTGGCGGCGACGATTTCCGACGAGACCAGCGTCGTGTAGGTAAACCCCACGGCGATGCGCATGCCCGTAAGAATCTGCGGAAGACAGGAGGGCAGCATCACCCGGAACACCACGTCCCGCCGGCGCGCTCCCAGGCTGAGGGCGGTTTCCACTCTCTGTGGAGCGAGGCTTTCCACCGCAGCCATCGCGTTGATCACCAGCGGCGGAAACGCCGCCAGGAAGAGGAGGGCAACCTTGGACTCGTCGCCGATTCCGAGCCAAACGATCAGCAGGGTGTAGTACGCGAGCGGCGGCAGGGGGCGATAGAACTCGAGCAACGGGCTGATAAACGCGCGGATCGTGCGGGACATGCCCATCATCAGTCCCAGGGGCACCGCGGTCAGCACGGCCAGGACGTACCCCTGCCCGAGCCGGGCCATGCTCGCTCCAAGGTGCTCCAGGAGCGTGCCACCCCGGTATCCTTCTCCCTGGATGTCGAGAAACGCGCGCCAGACGCTCCGCGGGTGCGGGATGAAGAGCTCCGGCACGACTTCCAGGGCGGCGATAACCCACCACAGGAGAAAGACAATAAGCACCGAGACAGCACCGAGCCAGCGGCGATCCTGACCTCGTATACGGTTGTTTCCGCCGATGTCGGTCATGATACGCTGCACGCCTTCCGGAACAATATATGCACATACAAAAGACTACTAGCGTCACCGGTGAAACGTAAAGCAAAAAAGCGCCGGGAACCGCGAAAAAACTTGACCCGGGCGGTCTGTTATTCGATCTTTATGCATATGGTTGTAGGTACAGGTTGTTTTGAGAAGGTGATTTTATTTGGAATGAGGACGTTGACGACGCGCTCGGGAGTCTTGCCGACGGCGAACGCGTCCGGTACGGGAGCGCTCTCAGCGATCCGGCCGTCACGCCCGGTCACACCTCCGATACGTCGTTCATTGATCATCACGGTGCTGTTGTTTCAGCTTGCCGCCGTCGCGGGAGCGGCCCCGCAGGCGGAGTTGTGGCCCCGCTGGGAGGCGTATACCGCCGGTTCCGACCGGACGGTGGATCACGATGCATGGGCGGCGTTTCTCGACCGATACCTCGTGACCGATGCGCCCGACGGCGTTCACCGGGTACGATACGGGTCGGTCACTGCGGAAGACCGCCGGGCGCTGCAGCAGTATATCGGGATGCTTGAGAGCGTTCCGGTATCGGATCTGGACCGGCCGGAGCAACTCGCTTTCTGGACCAACCTCTACAACGCGGTTACGGTGGAGCTGATCCTTGAGCATTACCCGGTGGACAGTATCCGGGATATCAATATATCCGGTCCGATGTTCAACCGGCATCCCTGGGACGCAGAGTTGACCGAGGCGGAAGGAGTAGCGCTGACGCTGAACGAAATCGAACATCGTATCATGCGTCCGATCTGGCAGGATCCGCGCATCCATTACGTGGTCAACTGTGCCAGTATCGGATGCCCCAATCTGCTTGAGGAACCGTTCACGGCAGAAAACTGGGATACCCTGGCGGACCGGGCGGCACGGGAGTACGTGAACCATCCCCGGGGCGTTGATTTTTCCGGCCGTCGACCGTTCCTCTCCAGCATCTACGACTGGTACGAGGTGGACTTTGGCGATGATATCGCCGGCGTGATCGACCACGTTCTCCAGTACGCGGACGGCGAACGGGCGGCGCAGGTCAGGGCCTTTGCCGACGGGGGTTACCGCGGACGCGTCCGGTACGATTACGACTGGGCCCTGAACGAACAGTGATCGACGTGATGCAGCTGGTGCGGGAGCGCAATCCGCGCCTGGCACGGCGGTTACCGGTGGGGACCGGCGCAGCGCTCCGCCTGGTGACCCGAGAGCGGACGCTGAACCGCGAGATCGCGGATGCTGTCTCCCTTGACGCCGCCCGGGCGGACGCTACCTCCGTGAATACCTCCTCGAATATCGCCTCGTCACGCTTCGCACCGTCGGGACCGGAACGCGTCAGGGAGTTCTGCGACCGTACCCTGGCGCGTCTCGACGTTTCCGTGAAGATCGAGGGAGGCGAGCATCTGCGCGACGCGGATCGGCCGATCGTGTGCGCCAACCATCCCACGGGAGGCGTAGACGGACTCGCCCTGATCTCCGCGATCATCGCTATCCGGGGACGGTGTCGCGTCCCGGCGAACGACCTGCTCAACCTCGTTACACCGCTGCAGCCGGTGATCCTCCCGGTGAACCGCGGCCGTCCCTCTCGCGAACGCGCGGCGTCATTGCTGCACGCGTTTCAAGGCGCCGATCCGATACTGGTATTTCCCGCGGGCGTAACCGCCCGCATTCACGCCGGGGTGCTTAAGGAGCGTGCCTGGGAGTCTACATTTGTCACGCGAGCGCGGCAGACGGGGCGAGCGCTGGTTCCGGTCCACGTGAGCGGCCGCAATTCCCGCCGGTTCTACCTGATCCACCGTGTACGGACCGCGCTGGGTATAGATTTCAACCTGGAGATGGCTCTCCTGGTGGACGAGCTTTTCCGCCGGGGCGGAGAGACGGTAGTTCTCCGCTTCCTGCCGCCGCGCTATGCCGGGAGTACCGATCGCAATGGGGACCGGGTACAGGCGACCGCGATCCGGCGGGAAGTGGAGCGGGCGGGAAAACGAAGGACGGAGACGCAGCTATGAAGACGCCGGAAACGATAGCGGGAGAACTGACCGGGACGACGCGGATCGGTAACTTCAAGGAGCTGGAAATTCACCTGGTGAACGCGCGGGAAGCTCCGGCTACGATGGACGAAATCGGGCGAATCCGGGAGCGCGAATTCCGTGCGGTCGGTGCGGGACGCGGCGGGGAGATCGATCACGACCGGTTTGACACGCAATGGCCGTGGTACAGTCAGCTCGTCTCCTGGGACCCGGAAGAGCACGAGGTAGTCGCGATGTACCGGGCGATTCACTGCGGGTGGGCGCTCCGGCATGGTGGCCTCCCGGCGTTGCGTACGGCGGAGCTGTTCCGTTTCAGCGAGGAGTTTCTGCAGGATTACCTGCCGCGATCGGTCGAGCTTGGTCGCTCCGTGGTCAACCGCGACGCGCGTCGGGCGCTGGCGGGACTCTTCTCCGTCTGGACCGGTCTCGGGGCCATAAGCCGTGAATGGAGTGATGTACGGTACTTCTTTGGCAACGTATCGCTCTATCGCACGCTCCCGGAAGACGCGGTCCGACAGATTCTCCGGTACCTTTTTACGTACCACCGGGTAGACCCGGGGCTCGTGGTCGCCCGTCGATCCGCGGAGATAGAGCTGGACCTGTCGGAACGGGACGCTGCTCGTTCCCCGGCGGAGGCTTCCGCGCAGCAGGATGCGCTGGAAGCGTTGCAATCGCACGCCGCCGCCGGTGGATGGGAGATCCCGCCGATACTTCTCTCTTACCTCAAGGCTCACCCGGGGATGCTCGCGTTTGACGTGGCGCGGGACGATGACTTTGGTGGCGCCCTGGAGGTGGCGATCGCGGTTCCCCTCGAGGGTGTCAGCCCGCGTACGGTCAAGCGGTTTATCGATCCCTACCGGAGCATCAATCCCGACCGGTTCCTGCTTCCCGACCGGGAGCCGGGGGAGCGCCCGTGACGATCCCGGCCGGGCTTTCGACCGGCGCAATCGTCGCGATGATCATCGGCGTCGCCGGAACGTCCACGATCCATCTCTCCAAGGGAGTCATGAAACTCGGAATCGCGGGGCTTCAACGAGGGGCGGGCCCCGGCGTGGCGGTCCAACCAGGAGCGGGGGCCGGCGCCGACGCGCGGTACAGTGACTTGTCTGGAGCTGCCAAGCTGTCCGCCGACAACACTCGATCCGCCGACAACACTCGATCCGCCGGCAACACTCGATCCGAGAGCCGTCGCCTGGGCATGGTGATCTACGCGACCGGTATCGCGATGAACTTCACCAACCCTCTCTGGGTGATCGCGGCAAACCGCTTTGCTCCCACTGTCTATTACACCTCGATGTACGGCCTTGGCCTG
>SLRR01000250.1 GCA_007130865.1 Spirochaeta sp.
ACGATCGTGCTGATTACGGCCAGCGTGATCGCCTGTACCTGGTATACCACGGCACGGCGACGGTTCCCCTCGCCCAGGGAGTTCGCGATAAGCGCGGAACCACCGCTCTGGATACCGATCGCGATACTCATCATGATGAAGAAGATCGGAAACGAAAGGGAGAGTGCCGCCAGGGAGTCCGTGGAGAGGCGCCCCGCGTAAAACGTGTCCACCACGTTGAACATCGTGTTGAAGAAGAAACCGAGACTCGCGGGAACCGCGATGCGACGTATCAACCCCGGTATGGGGTCACGGGTGATGTCCACGAATATACCTCCCGGTAATTATTACACTTTTCGTCAGAGTTTTCATCAACAACGTTTTGAATTCCCGATATGAACCCGATTTAGACCCCGTTGTGAATACCCCGGGGAGAGTGTGCTATCATAGGAGAAGAGAAATGAGCCTTACAACCGCAATTCAACGCGTATTCAACCCGCGCAAAGGGTCTCTTGGACTCGCCCTCGGCGGTGGTGCCGCCCGTGGTGTCGCGCATATCGGGGTGATCAAAGTCCTGCAGGAAGAAGAGATCCCGATCTGCTGCGTGGCGGGGACCAGCGTGGGCGCCGTGGTGGGAGCGTTCTACTGCGCCGGCAAGAGCTGGCAGGAGATGTGGGATATAACTCAGGCGATCAGCTGGGGTGAACTGGTGCGCCCTACCTTCTCGGGTATGGGTCTGGTCAAGACGGAACGTCTCGAGAAGCTTCTTGTGGAACACCTTGGAAATATAACGTTCGCCGATCTGGAAACACCGCTCACGGCGGTGGCCGTCAATATACGGACGGCGGACCCGGTCTTGTTCACGGAAGGACCCGTGGCGCGCGCCGCCCGGGCCAGCGCCTCGATACCGGGAGTTTTTGAGCCGATCGAATCCGACGACGGTGCGGTCCTGGTGGACGGAGGTGTCTCGGACAATCTCCCCTCTCGCGTCGTGCGGAACATGGGGGCCTCCGCGGTACTCGCGGTGGACCTCAACCGGGATTCCTCCGACGGACAGCGGCCAAAGAATCTGCTGGACGTTACGTTCCGAACGTTCGCCGTCCTGATGTGGAATACGAGCCGTAATGGTCGTGAGGGCGCCGATCTCCTGCTGGAGCCGGATATCGCCCATATCGGGTACCACGACCTCGGCAAGGCGCAGGAACTCTTCTCCGCCGGGGAAGAAGCAGCCCGCCGTGCGCTGCCGGCGATCCGGCGCCTCATGTGAATCCGGCGCCTCATAATAAACGGGCGCCCCCGCGTTCTCCGGAAGCGCCCGTCTACGTTTATCTACTGGTTCTTATATGCCCAGCTCGGCCCGAACGGTCTCCAGGGCTGGGTTTCCATCCAGATCCTGGACACCGTCAAACCAGTCCTCCAGGATCGCGGGGTTCTCCCGGAGCCACTCCTCGGCGGCTACCTCGGCGTCGATACCGTCGTCGATCGCGCCCATGATCGCCCCTTCCATCTCCAGCGTGAAGTAAAGGTTATCAAAGAAGCGCTCCAGGTTGGGGTACGCTTCGAGGAATCCAGCCCGGGTGTTGGTGTATACCGTGGCGGCACCGTAATCGGGACCGAAGTAGTCATCACCACCGCTGAGGTATTCCATGTCCAGGTAGTTGTTCATCGGGTGCGGCGCCCAACCGAGAAATACGATCGGTTCTTCCTGCTGCGCTCGAGCCTGCGCTTCCGCGAGCATTCCCGCCTCACTGGACTCGGCAAGGCTGAAATCGCCCAGACCGAACGCGTCTTCCGCGATCATATCCAGGATCAGCTGGTTACCGTCGTTCCCCGGTTCGATCCCGTGGATCGTGGAGTCCAGTTCCTCCGCGAAGTCAGCGATATCGGCAAAACTCGTGAGCCCCTGCTCGGCCATGTAGGTGGGCGTGGCCAGCGTATACTTGGCTCCTTCCAGGTTGGCGCGGTTCATTATTACCGTTCCTTCATCAAAGTACCGGTTCGCGATCGTTGCCATGGAAGGCATCCAGTTACCCAGGAAGACATCCACATCGCCCCCGGCCATACCCTCGTACGCCATCGGAACCGCTACCATAACGGCGGTTGTGTCGTACCCGATCGCCTCCAGAACGAGTCGCGTCGACGCGGTGGTAGCTACGATGTCGGTCCAGGCAACCTCCGCGAAGCGTACGGTCACCGGCTCCGGCGTATCCGCGGTTTCCGCGACCGCTTCCGCCTCACCCTGTCCGGCGCCAAACGCCGTTCCGGCGATCACGCTGAGAATGGTCAGCGTAGTCATGATTCGTTTTAAAACAGTATGCATCAGTAATATTCCCCCTTGAATTGTTTCGATTCAAAATATTATCTAGAACTCAAGGTTACATCAAGTCCTATATCGATCAATCTCGAATCTTTTTTCAGCCGCGCACGCATAAATAAAGAAAATGGACAAGAACACCGCTTGTTTAACTTCTTATAACAGTGGTATTTAGAAAGACACACCCGGGCTTGCCGGATTTTCGGAAATCGGGTACAGTATTATCGATAGATAACCAAAAGTTTATTGGCCTACACAATAAACGATCGAATCGGCGGAACATCCGGCCGACATCAATAAGAATCCAAAACAGAAAGGAAGAAAAATATGAGCGAACGGTATCTTGAGGGACGAGTAGCGATGGTCACGGGCGGAGCATCGGGAATGGGACGCGCCATGGCGCTCGCACTGGCGAAGGCCGGCGCGCACGTGGGGATCGGATCCCTGTTGAGCGACGCCCCGGCTAAGAACGCCGACGGCGAACTTGTAAACCGACCCGGTCGGGCGGAACTGGACAAGACCAAAGCGGACATCGAGTCCTGCGGCGTGAAATGCGTCGCCGTAGACCTGGATGTATGCAGCGTGGAGAGCGTCAAGAGTTTTCACGAAGCGGTAAAGAAGGGCCTCGGTCCGGTGGACATCCTCTGTAACGCCGCGGGAATCACTGCGGAGCACGGTGTCGTTGATCACAGTGAGGGCCTCTGGCTCAAAGTGATGGACGTGAACGCCAACGGCGTATTTCGGGCAACCCGCGAGGTACTTCCCGGGATGCTCGAGCGCCGCTGGGGACGCATTATCAGCATCGCCTCCACCGCAGCGTCCGTAGGCGCTCCCATGTCCCCGGCGTACTGCGCCAGCAAAGCCGCGGTTACCGGATTCACGCGCGCGGTAGCCCAGGAAGGTGCGGAGGCACTGGTCACCGCCAACAGCATCAGCCCCGGCTGGGTTGAAACCACCTTCGGCGTGGAGTGGATGAGCGACATCGCCGAGAAGCAGATGAGCACCAAGGGTGACCTCTTTATCCAGGAGCAGAAAGCGGAAAACCCTCAGAAGCGCATGATCCAGCCGGTGGAAATCGGCAACCTGGCGGCGTTCCTCTGCCGGGAGGAGTCCGTGGGGATCACCGGCCAGGACATCACCGTTTCCGCCGGCTCCGTCTGGTAAGAACGCGATGAGCGTGGCCTTTTGCCACGCAGCACGACAGCGGCGCGCGATGCGCGGGTTACCGTCCCCGTGTCCGCGCCCATATTTATCGAGGAGAACCTATGGAAAAATATCTGAAGAAATACCAGGCCGCCAAAATGTACATCGACGGTCAGTGGCGGGACGCCAAATCCGGCGCCACCCGCACGATCATCTACCCCTTCGACCAGCGTCAGATCGCCACCGTCGCCGAGGGCGACGTGGCCGACGCCCGGGAGGCGATCGCCGCCGCCCGCCGCGCCTTTGACTCCGGCGAATGGGCCGCTACCCCCGCCGTCGAGCGCGGCGCGCTCGTCCTCAAGCTCGCCCAGCTGATCGAACGCGACGCGGAAGAGCTGGCCGCGCTGGAGAGCTGGGACACCGCCAAAACGATGGAAGAGAGCCGCTGGGACATGGCGGACATCGCCGGAATCTTCCGCTACTTCGCGGGGCTCGCCGACAAGGACGGCGGTGAGGTGATCGCCTCACCGATCCCCAACACTACGAGCAAGCTGGTTAGGGAGCCCGTGGGCGTATGCGGTCAGATCTCCCCCTGGAACTACCCTCTCCTGCAGGCCTCCTGGAAGATGGCTCCCGCTCTGGCAGCGGGCAACACGATCGTAATGAAGCCCAGTGAGGACACGCCGCTCACGACGATCAAGGTGACTGAACTCGCCGAGGAAGCAGGTTTCCCCAAGGGCGTGGTCAACCTCGTGCTCGGTGCAGGCCCCACCGTGGGTAACGAACTCGCCGAGAGCGTGGACGTGGACCTGATCAGCTTTACCGGCGGAATCGAGACGGGCCGGAAGATCATGAAGGCCGCCACGAGCAACATGAAAAAAATCGCCTTTGAACTGGGCGGCAAGAACCCCAACATCTTCTTCGCGGACCTGGTGGAACAGGACTTTGAACTTGCCGTGGATTACGTCCTGAACGGGATATTCTTCCACGCCGGGCAGGTCTGTTCCGCCGGAGCACGGCTGATCGTGGAAGAGAGCATCCACGACAAACTGATCGCCGCCGTGGTGGAACGCGCCAGAACGATAAAGATGGGCGACGCCTTTGACGCGAGCACCGAGATGGGTCCCCTCATCTCCGAGAAGCACCGCGCCAAAGTGGAAGGTTACATCAAGCTCGGCCGGGAAGAAGGAGCCAAACTGGTCCTCGGCGGCGGACGCCCCAAGGATCCGGCGCTGCAGAAGGGATTCTTCGTGGAGCCCACAATCTTCACCAACTGCAACACCTCCATGCGGATCGTTCAGGAGGAAGTGTTTGGACCGGTCCTTACGGTGGAGACGTTCAAAACCGAGGAGGAGGCGATCCGGATCGCCAACGACACCACCTACGGCCTCTCCGGCGCGGTCTGGAGCCGCGACCAGGACAAGGCAAATCGCGTCGCTACAGCGATGCGCATGGGCACCGTCTGGATCAACGATTTCAACATCTACTTCGCCCAGGCTCCCTGGGGCGGCTACAAGCAATCCGGGATCGGCCGCGAGCTCGGTCAGATGGGCCTCGAGGAATACACCGAGGTCAAGCACGTCTACCAAAACCACGCCACGGAAGCCGCCAACTGGTTCGGCGCCAAGTGAGGTAAACGAGGTGCCGGCCAACTGGATCGACGCCAAGTACGATAAACGAGAGGCACGGGTCAACTGGTTCGGTGCCGGGCGACGTCACATGGTCGGAGACGCCTCGGGCGTACCCCGCGTTGCCGAATGATGAGCCCCCACCGGCCGGTGGGGGCTTCTTTGTGGTGGGGCGTCCCGGCGGTCTTCGCTTACGAGTGGTGCCGTCGGATGCGCTCGAGCAGAGCGTCGCTGTCGAGGGCGGAGACTTCCATCGTGGTTACATCCACGGTCACGGGTGTGTCCTTCAAGGGCGTGATCATCTTTGAATGAACAGGTCCCGGAGCGACTTCCTGCAGACTCAGCACGACGAAATCGTCGCCTAGTACTCGGAAGACGATCGAATCGGGACAGATTTCGTCCAGTGACTGAGCGACCGCACGGAGAAGATCGTCCCCCGCTGCCCAACCGTACTCCTGATTGTACCGATCAAATTGCCGTAAGAAGAATATGCACGCCCACCGGTAGGATCCGGTTTGCTTCGTGCGGAGCAGGAACTCGAGATAGTCCGCGTTGTGAACTCCCGTGAGCTGATCGTAGAAAAAGTAGGCGAAACGCTGTTTCTCAATTGGTGTTCGAGGAATAGGCGCCATCGTCGACGGCGGCTCCACGTCGCGCAATGTCGCGATCGCCGCATCGACGACTTCCACATCGTACCATCGACCGGCCAGACTTCTTAATTCCGCCAGGGCTTCCTCTACGCTCTTTCGGTTCCGGTAGATCCGGTTTGAGGTCATGGCGTCGAACGAATCGGCTACCGCCATGATCTTGCCCGATAAGGGTATGTGTCCGCCTGTGACCCCCAGGGGATATCCCGTCCCGTCCTCCCGCTCGTGGTGGTACTTCATGATTTCCGCCAAATCCCGATACATGTCGATCGCCGCAAGCATGTCGTATCCCACTTGTACGTGCTGTTTGATCAACTCGAACTCCAACCGCGCCAGGCGTCCCGGGTTAAGCAGAACCGAGTCGGGTATAACGATCTTTCCCACGTCATGGAGGATCGCCGCGCGATTGAGTCTATTGATCTCCTGTTCGTCCATTCCTAGGGATCGCGCTATGGTCTCGCAGTATTGCGCGACGCGACGGCTGTGGCCGGCGGTATAGGTGTCACGCTTCTCGATCATGTCGACAAGCGAGACGATCGTCTCTTCATAGTTATTGATCCGATCGCGCTGAAGCGCTCGACTGTGTTCCCGCTGGTGGAACGCGTGTATCGCAAATCCCAGGTCACCGGACAATTGCTCCAGCATATCCAGCTCTTCCCGGGAAAACCCACTCTCGCGCCGCGTGTATACGCAGAAAACGCCCGTAGCATCGGAGAAAGCGTTCGGCCGCAGCGGAATCGCCACCAGAGCACTCAAGTCGTGACGTCGTTCCTCCTGTGGCATCTTTTCCTGTACATCCGGCACAAGCGAGACGAGTGTTCTGTTCTCGCGCACAACTCGGTCGGCGAGGCTCGACCGATCCAGATCAATACGATTACGTACAAACTCTACCGGTCCGTAGGCGTGTGCCTCCAGGACCAATTGATCCTCCTTCAGAGAGGCGACCCAGGCAAATCGATAATCCCGATGCCCCACCATGCGATCACAGGCAGCCTTGAGCATCGCCTTGGCTGACTCACTGGTGATCACAATCTGGTTGACGTCCGCCACCGTTTCCACTATTTCGCGCAGATGCTGCTCCCGCTGAAGAAGCGCTTCCACACGGGCGGTCCTGCCGGCGACCCGCTCTTCCAGATTCTCATTGAGCGTGCGCAGTTTTCGGTTGATTCGAATAACGAAAACGCCCGCCCCGAGCACAATCCAGAAGGCGATCACCACAGTTACGGCGGACACGCGGTTATGGCGAACAAACTCGCCCAGGGTAAGCTCCCGAAGGTACTGGTATGGCCCGAGACGAAGGTCGCGCAGAGCCTCGTGCACGGGTTGATAGTTGAGAGGTAAGGTCCAGCCGGCGGCGTGAGCAGCCCGCGCCGCGTCGTGGTCCCAAGGCATCTGCATCAGCGCGACACCCACAGCCACGGCGAGATCTTCCGGGACATGGGGCAATCGTGCGAGTGGCCATTCGGGGTAGAGCGACGTACTCAACCGGTAGGGGAAACCGGGTACCCGTTGCCCGTTGAGCACAAAGATGTCCTCCGGAACGATACGGCGTTCCTGTACCATTTGCTCCAACGTACCGGTACGCACCGTTCCCGCGTCGGCGTCGCGACGCAACACCGCGTAGACCACCTCGTCGTGCGTACCCGGGAATATAATCGAACCGAAATGTCTCTCCGGGTCTATGCCTTGGACCAGAAGTTCCCGCCAACCTGCGTGCCACCCACCAAAGGACAGAGGATCCACCGCCGCAAAGGACCGGCCGCGCAGATCCCGCAGTTCGCCGATATCCTCGCGATCGGACCGAGTAAAGATCACCCCGCCGAAGACGTTCGTCACCGGACCGTCACCGATCCGATTGCGGAGAGTAACAACGGCGGAAACGCCGTACGACGATTCCAGGTCGACGAAGTACGCCGAGTTCGCCAGCACAAAGTCGACTTCCCGCCGGCGGATCGCGCGATGAATCTCGTCGAATCCGAGCGGCACCACCCGGAACCGGTATTCCGGTACACGCATATCGAGATAATCAGCGGTGGGCTGCCAGTGTTCCGGTACCCGTTCCGTTCCCCGCAACGCAAGCACCCCAATGGTAACGAGGCTCTGGGATTGAGTGTAAACTGGTTCCAGGACGACCACGATCAAGCTGAAAACGACGACCCGGAGCCATCTCCGACGGTTTGAAACGGTGAACCTCTGCGTTCCGTCGTTAATTAGCATTTCCTGCTCTTAATGTTGATGATAGACCCGCGACCGTACCGGTGCAACCAGTTGATATGAGTCCTGGGTTGAACGAGGCGCACCTAAAGGTGATCTATGGCGTCCCGCCTGAGAGGTTCAGCAGTTTTCCTGAATGATCAGATCTCGACTTCCGGAGAAGTGTCGGTCTGCACATCAAGATTGTGGTACACGCGGACCAGGAAAATCGTTATAAACGCGGTGTAGATTGAGAAAAGCAGGGTAGACAGAATCACTCCTAATACGGGAATTAATACAAGAACGAAGTTCAATAAGAGTACCGGCAATGTCAGCCCGACGATCACCAGAAACGTGATAAACGTGGCCCCGAAGTTTTTCGTGACGGTCTTGACACTGCGGCCTAATGCCTTGCCGGGTGAGAGATTATCCACCATGACTGCAATCAGCGTAAACATAAGGAAGAAAGCCACGATCAAGCTCGGAAGAATCAGCAGGATCATACCGAGAGTTATCAGGATAATCACTATAACACTCGCAATGACAAGCGGAACTATACGTGAAACCAGCCGCTGCCAACCGGAGTTAAGTGTTACCGCTTCGCCTTTCAGGGCTGTGTCAGCCATCCCGACCGTCATGCCATGTGCCAGAAAATTTACGAAACTGCTGATGATGCTCACGATCATCATACTGCCGAGAGCTGCCCCGGCTCCCGCCAAAGCCCGTTCCGGATTGGCGGCAAACTGCTCGCCGGAGAACCCGCCCATCATAGGCATAGCTGAACCGGCAAAAATGAAACCGATAATCGCCGAAAACACAACGGAGGCCAGCATTGGTACAAAAAGCAGCGGATTACCCTTTGCTGCTGAAATGCTTTCCTTAAAAACCGTGATTATATTCATCGAACACCTCCACTTGGAAAAATGCGGAAATACCGGTAAGTCAAGCATTGATGTTACGCAGCGGCAGGCCCTGTAGGTTTAATCATAGGAGACCCTATCCCGGAGCGCAAGTCAGGAAAAGCGATCCCGGAGCAGATACTCACGCGCGTCGCCCACAAGTACGCCCAGGCCCTCGAGCACCATCGCGAGAAACGTCTCCTCGTCCCAGACCTGTTCTCGATGGGTTACCCCGAGCCGTACCACTACGATTTCCTGTTCCGGGAAAACGGCGACAATCTGGCGGTCGTGGCCGCGCATGTAGTACATCGTGTCCGGCAGGGCTTCGTAGATCCTGTCTTCAGGCCGGGCCGTTTCAGGATCACCGGCGTTGAGCCAGACCTGCGCGCCGTAGGTCCCCCGCGAGTCCTGTGCCGGCGAGGTCATATACTCGATCCATCCCTCCGGAAGCAGGCGCCGACCGTCGATAACACCGTCGTTCAGCATGAACAGCCCGATGCGGGCCCAATCCCTCGCGGAGGCGTAGAGGTAGCTCGAACCGACCGGTACGCCGGATGCGTCCGGCTCGAATATCGCCGTCGTCAGGCCGAGCGGCCGGTACAAACGTTCAGTGAGGTACCGGTACATCGATGCGGTGTCACCGCCGGCGCGATCGTGAAGAACTTTCGTAAGGATGTTCGTCGTACCGCTTGAATACTGAAAGACTTCTCCCGGCGTGTGCCGCAATCGCTTCGCCGCGGCGAATTCCGCCATCGAGCGGCTGCCGTACAGCATGTCCGTCGCGTCGGCGAAAGGGCCGTAGACCTCAGAAAAATCAAGACCGCTGGACATTTGCAGCATGTCATTGACGGTTATCTCACCACGGGGGTCACCGTCCGCCCGCCAGACAGGCAGCGGAACCGGCTGATGCCGATCCAGGAGCCCATCCTCTACCATCATACCGGTGACGATTCCCACGACGGTTTTAGCCATCGACCATCCAAGCAGCGGTGTATCCGGGCCGATTCCGGCAGCATACCGCTCGGCCACGATCCGGCCGCGGTGCACGACGACGACGGCTCTGGTCTGACGCCATCCCTGGTCCGGTTCGGTGAACGCGTACTCCAGCGCCTCGTCGAGCGCAGGGCGCTCCTCCTTCGGCCACGGGGCATTACGGTCTCCGTCGAGTTCGGTCGGAAATCCAGCCGCCTGGTCCCGCAGCGTCGCGACGTCGGTTCCGATCGCCAGAGTACAACCAAGCCCCGGGCGATAGACGGCTGTTCGTTCGTGAAACACGCCAAGAGCCCGGGACGTGACCGTCCGGTTCCGCCTGTCCACGGTGCTGGATATCAGGGTGAAGAGCACATTTCCGGGTCTGATATCCTGCTCAAGCGTTTCCGTTTCACCACGGCCGATCAGAAAGACGCTCGAACACAGGTACTTGGCTGTATACCCAGTCCCGATCGGCAACGCGAAATAGACATAGACGAGCGCGGCACCGACCGCAAGAAGCAGCATCGGTACGAGGATGCGAAGCACAAAGCGGCGGAACCGTTTCATAGAGATCTCCTTCGCCGTGGACACAACTCTACCAGAGAGCGTCAGGTGGGACAACGACTCGAGTCGATGATTCGCCTCTCTGGTTCCGTTAACCGCTGTTGCCGGAAATCGCTTCCTCGGAACGTTCCGCGTCAAGGACAAACTCGAATCACTATGGACCAGAAGTCGTCCTCAAATTCGGTCGCGGTAAAAATGCTTTGACGTTTATACAACCTTACTCTAATATAAGTTTGTACTTGTATAGGAGGCCAGAATGTCTGTAGATTTTTCGAAGTTTCTCGGCACCGTCGATCACTCCGTGACATCGCTGGAACGGGATGGGAAACCGGCATATGCCGTCACGCTCACGCGAGCATATCGGACGACGATCAAAGACCTGTGGGACGCGCTTACCAATCCGGAACGTCTGCCGCGCTGGTTCCTTCCCGTGGAGGGCACGTTCCAACAGGGCGGGCAGTATCAACTCACGGGGAACGCCGGCGGGACGATCACGCTGTGTGAACCACCGGACCGGCTGGAGCTCACATGGGAGTTTGGGGGAAGCGTCAGTTGGGTAGAAGTTAGATTATCCGACGAGGGTGTCGACGGTACACGTCTCACGCTCTCGCACATCGCGCACCCCGACGACCACTGGAACACGTTCGGCCCGGGGGCAGCGGGTATCGGGTGGGACATGGCTCTGCTCGGGCTCAGCCTGCACCTCGATAACCCCTCCGCCACCGTCGACGAAGAGGAGTTTGCGACTTCTCCGGAGGGGCGGTCCTTCATTCGCACCGGCGGCACCGCCTGGGCTGAAGCGCACGAGAAATCCGGAGCGGAACCGTCTCACGCCCGGGAACTCGCGCAGCGCACCACCGCGTTTTACCTGGGTGAGACGGACACCGATTAATGCACGCCTTCGATATCCTGGGCGATCCCGTCCGCCGTCGTATCCTGGAACTTCTGTCGCAGGGAGAACGAACATCCGGCGAGATCGTCACCGTCATTCACGACGAGTTCGGCATCTCTCAGGCGGCGGTCTCCCAGCATCTCCGGGTACTACGGGAAAGTGGTTTCGCCTCGGTTCGTCCGGACGGTACACGACGTATATATATCGTGGAGGCTGAACCGTTCCGGGACATAGATGCCTGGCTGGATCGGTTCCGCCGCGTCTGGGAGCCCAAACTCGACGCGCTGAGCACGGAGGTCTCCCGAGGTAAATACGGACGGAGTTGACCGTGGCGATACCGTGGACACCCGCCTCAAGATAGGTGGCCGCAAGAAGCGTATCGAGAAGGCTTTTACGACCCAGGGGATGAACCCGGAGAAGCTCCACAAAGCGCAACCCCACAGACTCGCCGGCCGGAACAACCGGGACAGTGACAACGACGCATCCTATGATGCATCATCTCATTTCCTGGGGCGCGTCCGGCGCCGATCCGCCGCTGCGCGTCGTCGCGTCGTCGCGTCGCCGGACCGTGCTCTCCGCTGCAATCTTGCCGGTCGCCCCGTGGGGGCCGCGAAATCGGAAAGCAGACCGCATAGCCTGAACCCAAACCGGGAACCACAGTGCATCCGACTATAATGAACCCCGTTTACGGTCCCCCTCTATTCCCTCCTCCAGCAAGAGCCGCAGCGCCACGGTGGCGAAGGCGCGGAAGCTCTCAGGGGTGTCCAGGATATGCGGCACACGATGCCCCGGGCGTAGTGGAGCATGTCCGTGTCGTTGGTATCAAAGACATCGCGCAGGCCTCGCATCATGTCATGCGGGCGCGCATGCATAGCGCCGGACCGCTTGAGATTGTATGCAGCTATTCCGGATGAACGAATGCGTCCGGATACCGAGCACGCCCTACCGAGACAACAGCGTTAATAAACTCTGCGGCACGATCTACTGCTATTTTCGATTCTTCCTGGTCAACAGCGTGATAGATATCGTAGTCGGCTCCCTGACGTAATTCGAATAGATCACGAAAGGCTGCGCCCGTCGTCGGATCGATTAAACCTGAGCGTACAAACTCTCGATTGAATGCACCAATAAGCTGTGCGTGTGACGAAAACCCGAAGCCGGCACAATAAAGCAACAGCGTAGCGGCATGAAATACTGCGTAGTAAGCGCGGGAAACGGCATCGTCGTAGTTCCCTTGTTCGTGCAGGTGGCGTGCGACGGCCAGTTTATCCCGTGATTGAGATTCCATGGCGCGTACAGCATACGGATCAACTCCCGGCGCGTCCTCGCTCAAACCAGTTTCCTCCCCTCCCGCAAAACGGTGCGACCAAGTGGTGCGTGCTTTGCGTGCTGCCAGAGGTCCGGCGGGTAGATAACACCAGCGAAGACACTACCATACTGCGATAGAATTGAGTTTTCGATTGCGGCAACCCTCGCTCGTGTGGCGGCGCGGGCACCGGCAGCGACAATCAGGAAATCATAATCGGATTCCGCGCTGTGGTCGCCACGCGCTCGGGATCCAAAGAGCCATACGTCCTGTACGTCGTCGCCAAACTCTTCACGAAGAGCCTGTATAAACTCGTCTACCGCCGGGGGCAGTGCGGTGTTCTCCATTATCGCATCGTTCCTTCCTGTTCATTGTACATCCGGCAGATGCTTCTCGTCTGCAAAAAGCATCAAATGGTTTCGAGCTGACCCGCTCCACCCGCTCCCGCACTCCCCTCCTCCAGCAAGAGCCGCAGCGCCACGGTAGCAAAGGCGCGGAAACTCTCGGGGGTGTCCAGGATGCGCATGGAGTAGCCCCGGTGGTCCTTCATGCTGTCCAGGACCGCGTCTTCCAGTTTTCGGGGGAGGACGCCGTACTCACTTACGGTCCACGGACAACCCGAAGGTTGCGCACGGTTTTGGGAGGCGCGTCCGTCGCCGATCCGCCGTTGCACGTCGTCCCGGCGCCGGACCGTGCTCTCCGCTGCAATCTTGCCGTGCGCCCGTTGGGGGCCGCGCTCCCGGCTCACTGCCGATCGCCGGCGCGTCCCCCGCGCCCGGGCAAGGATTTCCGCTGCGATCACTCGCGCATACGTAACGTTGAAGGTCCGACAGGTCAAATCGTTTCTACGATGTGATTTCCGACCCACTCGGTTAAAGCACCTCGGGACAACTCACCGGCGGCAAGCCGAAGAATGACTTCCTCCTGCTCCGTTACCGAACACTGGATTTCGTGTCGATTGAGCATAAGAAACGTCTCCATTGCAGCGTGGCCAATACGTTTGTTTCCATCCACAAAAGGGTGGTTCATAACAAGCGAGAAACAAAGAGAAACCGCTTTACTGACGAGGTCCGGATACACGTCCTGGCCACCAAAGCCGGCATGCGGCTGGCTTACAGCCGACTCCAATGCGCCAAGGTCTCGCAACCCAAAAGCACCACCGGAAACGTGTATTACCCGCTGGTGAAGAACGAGCACTTCGGCGATGGTGAGATAGCGCATCAGGCAAGTCGTTGATACAGTTCTTGATTCTTGGCCAGTACGCGTTTGGCAGCTTCGTCGAAATCGGAATCCGGTTGTCCAATGAGGTCATCAATCGTGGCCGCAAGCAATTGCTCCGGCTTAAGCCCGAGCCGTTGTGCCTTCTTCCGGAGAGCCTCGGCTTTGTTATCCTCAAGCTGTAGAGTCACGGTTTTCATTGTCATCCCTTCCTACAGAAATCATACGGCTTAACCAGACGAATATCAATTTACCTCTTCCTCCAGCAGCAGCCGCAGCGCCACGGCGGCAAAGGCGCGGAAGCTTTCCGGGGTGTCCAGGACGCGCATGGAGTAGGCCCGGTGGTCCTTCATGCTGTCCAGGACCGCGTCTTCCAGCTTGCGGGGGAAGGTGCCGTGCATTACCTGCACGGTGGTGTGGGTGCGGACCTGAGCCATGGTGGTTTCGTCGCGGCGGACGCGGTTCACGATGCCCCGGGTGTAGTGGAGCATGTCCGCGTCGGTGGTGTCCGCGCCGAAGAGTTCGTTCAGGGCCTGGATGATTTCGGAGAGGCGCTTCTTTTCCGGGTCGTGGGCTTTGCCGGTACCTACGTCGCTGATCGGTTTGAGGCCGTACTCTCCTTCCTTCTCGCCCAGCCAGAGCTCGTGCTCCGCCCGTTTGGTGAGGCGGTAGTGGGTGAGGGCCAGCTCCGATACGTCCACTTCATCGTCTTCCAGGCGGTCCACCCGCAGCAGCGGGTAGAGGTGGCGCGCGTATACGCAGAGTTGTTCCAGCCGGCGGTCGTCGTAGTCGATGATCTGCGAGAGAAACTCGTAGACGCGGACAAAGCTCTGCAGGTTCTTGCGGAAGAGGTCCAGCCGGTCCATCGCTTCTCCCGCTTCGTGCTGCCGGTGGTCGGCGTTCTGCATGCCCACGCGGTCGCCGGATTGTTCGGCGGTGCGTTTGGCCCGGGCGGCGCGGCGGCGCTCTTCTTCGGCCTCCCGGTAGCGGTGGGCAAAGCGGTCTCGCGCGGGGTGGCAGTGC
>SLRR01000168.1 GCA_007130865.1 Spirochaeta sp.
GGTCGAACTCTTTGAAGGATCGGGATCCACCCGCTACGAGGTGGGACTTGCTCTCTCACAGCCGCTCTATACGGGAGGGCGAATCCGTGCCGGGATCGACGCCGCCACGGCAGCGCAGCGCCTTGCCCGGAGCAGGCTGGCGGGCACGCGCCACGGCGTCGCGGTGGAAACGATCGCCACGGAGGAACAGATCGGTATCCTGGGCGCCCTGGACGAACTCTTCTCGCTGCAGGAAACCGCCGCGGTACGACTCGTTCGAATAACCGAGCAGGGCTGGATCAACGGATTCATCACCGAGGCGGAGTACCTGGACGCACGCCTGGCTCAGCAGGAAGTACGTCTCGCCCGGGCGGAAACGGCCGAACAGCGGGGAAGGGCGCTGGAGCGCCTGCGTATCGCCCTCGGCGACCCGACACTGGAACGTCCCGTCGGCAGTGGAAGCCCTCCCGCGGCACGGGAACCGGTCGGTCCGTGGCCCGTCGCGACCGAGTCCTATGCGGCGGCGCCTCGTGCCGGGACGACCGATGTGGATAAGCCCATCGCGGCCGCGTCCAGGGCTGCGCCGCGTGCCGGGACGACCGACGCGGCCGAGCCCTATGCGTCGGCACCGATCTCCGAACAGGAGGAACTGATCCGATTGGTTCTGAGCGGTAACTGGGAGCTGCAGGCGCTCCGGGACGTACAGGCTCTCCGCGCCGCGCAGGAACGTATCGCCCGGGGATCGTCCGTTTTCAGACCGGACCTCGGATTCCAGGTGGACTTGTCCTGGAGCGGCTCCCTGGAACAGGACGACGACTGGCAGCTCACTCTCGGCCTGGGCGTTACTCTGCCCCTGTTTGACGGAGGACGAAGTGCATCAGAGGTTCGTCGCGTCGTGGAAGAGCGGAGCCAGGCATCGACGCAGCTCCTTGCGCGTCAGGAAGAGATCTCCGCGGTCGTCCGCAACGGACTGCGCCGACTGGAAACGCTGCAGGCTCGAATGGAACATACCACGGTGGTGCTTTCGGTCCGCGCCCGGGAGGTCAAGGATGCCCGGGCGGCACTGGCCGCCGGAGCGGGCGGGGAAGAAGAAGTCCTCCGTGAAATCATCCGCTACCTAACGGCGATCCTCGACGGGTACCACCACCTCTCGGCGTACCGGGAGCAGCTCTGGGAGCTGGCGCGTTTGCTCGGCGCCGGGTCGTCTTGACGGGCTCCTGCCGGTTTGCGCTCGCCGGCTCGCGCCGCTGCTTCGTTTCAAATCCGCGTTCTCTCACGGGGAGCAAAAAAACGACCGTGAGTCGAAAAACCCACGGTCAGTATCGTTTCTCTCGGGCTGGTGTCGGTGCGTTCCTCAGACTTCGTCTTCCGGTACGCACCTGCGTCGGATTTGCCCTCCCGGCGTCGCCGTCGTGGCTCCGCCGTCCGGGCCGCCTCCGCAGCTAAACCGGCGTCCTGCCGGTTTGCGCTCGCCGGCTCGCGCCGCTGCTTCGTTTCAAATCCGCCCCAACGCCAAAAAGCGGTGCCCGGCATGAAGCCGACCACCGCTTTTCTCGGGCTGGGCGGATTTGAACCGCCGACCCCTTGTCCCCCAGACAAGTACGCTAAACCCCTGCGCTACAGCCCGTTCCGTCCACTGATCGGGCGGCTTTGTGAGCTGCCCGAGGACCCGGCAAAGCTACCATAACGGCTCGGCCGTGTCAACGTGCGCGGCGGGCTCGCTCTCCTACGCGCCCTTTGCTTCCGTCTCCCGGTGTGCTTCCTCCGCACGCGGTACCTCGCCGCTCGCTACGAGTCGGACGCCGAGTCCTTCCCAGTCGTCTACGATTACGTCGCCCACGTGCACCGGCGCTTCCACCTCGATCGTACGGGTGTGTTTTGCCAGGTCCAGGAGGCGTCCCTTGGGCATCGGTTCCGGTGTCCAAACCGGCACGAGCGGTCGGATTCCGCCGCGTACGCGTACGCTCGTGGGGAGGACACGTCGGGGATCCTTGATCTCCTGCTCCACGTATTCCACACCCAGTTTACACCGGTTCCCGTTCATCTCCAGGATTTCGTCGTCCGGTCCGAGCATCGTTCGAACTTCACACCCCATGGGGCACCGGAGGCAGATATCGGTGCGGGTCCGGTAGTTTCCCTGCAGCTCTTCACTCATTCCTGGTTCTCCCTGTTACGAAATTGATACCACGAGTTCCGGGGCGTCGCTCTCTCGCATCTTCTCCAGATCCCGCGGCTTGAGCTTCCGTACGATCATCTCCGCCGGGCGGGCGTACTGTTCCCGGAAGGACACTACCGGTTCGTCGCCGGAGGCGAGTTCAACTTTGACCATCCGCTCGATCAGCTTGTTGGGACGGAGCGTGAGCAGAACTTCCCGGTCCGCCTCGTAGTCCAGGTACAGTTCCTGCGGGATGATGTTGCCCACGTTTTCTCCGGGATTGATGCGGACGGTCCGGCGTTCGGACGAGCCTGCGGCCCGTGCCTCGGCGTACAGCGCGGCGCTCCGCCCCGCCACCTCTCCGGCTTTGCTGACGTAATCCGCGAGGTCGTAGATCGCGGTTACGTTGCCGGCGGCGAAGACGCCCGGCAGGTTTGTGGACATATCGGAATCCACGATCGGACCGTTGGTACGCGGGTCCAATTGAACTCCCGCTTTGCGGGAGAGCTCGTTTTCCGGGATAAGTCCTACCGACAGGAGGAGCGTATCGCACTTGACGTACTCCTCGGTGCCGGGAATTCCCTGCAGGTTCTCGTCTACTTTGATCGTCTCGATTCCTTCCACGCGTTTCTCGCCGTCGATCCGGTTCACGGTCGTGCTCAGGTGGAGCGGGATGTCGTAATCCTGCAGGCATTGCACGTAGTTCCGGCGCAAGCCCGTGAGGTACGGCAACAGTTCCAGGACGCTGTGGACCCGAGCGCCTTCGATCGTCATGCGCCGCGCCATGATCATCCCGATATCACCACTTCCGAGGATCACGACCTCGTTCCCCGGCATGTATCCCTCGATGTTCACCAGACGCTGTACGGTGCCGGCTGTAAAGATCCCCGCCGCCCGCGTACCGGGCAGGCGGATCTGTGCGCGGGTGCGTTCACGACATCCCATGGCGAGCACCACCGCCTTTGCCTGGAAGTGCATGTACCCGTCGGTGCTGTTCATCGCGTAGACCTGGTGATCCGCGGTCAGATCCGCTACGATCGTGTCGAGCATCACGTCGATCGGAAGCTTTCGCAGTTCCTGCTCGTACCGCCAGGCGTACTCCGGGCCGGGCAGGTCGTTTCCGAAGTTCACCGCGCCGAAGCCGTTATGAATACACTGTGGAAGGATTCCTCCAAGCGCGTCCAGTCGCTCGATCAGGAGAACGCGGCATTGGGTGGCTTCGTACGCTTTGATCGCGGCGGACATCCCCGCAGGTCCACCGCCGATTACGATCACATCGTAGGTCGTGTTCGGTTCCATCAGACCACTTCCTCTTTTGTCTGGCGGTAGAGCATTACCGATCCCGGTCCTTTCTTGGTGACTTCCGTCATGGAGATACCGAGTTCGCGGGCGAGGATCTCCATCGTCCGGGGATAGTCAAAGCTTCCCTGGCAGCGTCCGGTACCGAGCCACGTGCGTCGCTTGATCGCGTCGTAGTTTTCCGCGGGGATCGGGGCGTGGATCGCCGCGACGATCTCTCCTTCGGTTATATCCTCGCACCGGCAGACGATGCGACCGAACGCGGGGTCCCGGGAGACCAGCCTGGCTCGCTCCTGGTGGGATAATTCCTTGAAGCGGGGGATGCGCTCCCGTCGGGATTCCCAGTCCTTCTTTTCGTCCAGGTTAAGCCCTGCGTCGGCCATGAGTCCCACCACGTATTCCGCGATCGCCGGCGCCGCGGCGTACCCCGGGGATTCGATTCCGGCCAGGTTGACCAGGCCTTCCACGGTATCGGACACCTCGATCAGAAAATCCCGGTGCGAGCCGGCGGGTTTGTGGTTGCCCGTGGCGCGCAGTCCCGCAAAGGTGGCGATTACGTCCCGCGGTGACAGCGCCGGAACCAGGCGTGCCGCTCCGGTGAGGATCTCGTTCATCCCCTCCCGCGTGACCGAGTGGTCTTCCTTGTCCGCGACGTAGTCCGAGTTGGGACCGATCATCGTGTTTCCGTGGGTGGTGGTGGTGACGAGGATCCCTTTGCCCTTTTTTGTAGGCATGGGGAAGAGGATGTTATTGACCTTGAACGCGGACTCGTCAAAGACGAAATACTCGCCCCGTCGCGCGGTAATTTCAAACTCCGGTCGGCTTCCCGCCATGTGCATGATCTCGTCACTGTGGACGCCGGCGGCGTTGATGAACCACGAGGCTTCGATCGTTCCCTGCGTCGTTTCCACCGCGGTTATCCTGCCGTCCTGGGCGATCATCCCACGCACCTCCGCGTTCACAAAAAAGGTAACACCGTTTATCGCCGCCGATTCCGCCGCGCCTAAGACACCCTGGAAGGGATCCACCACGCCCGCCGAGGGTGTGTAGAGCGCGCCCGATACGTCCGGGTTGAGGTTCGGTTCCATCTCCAGCACTTCTTCGCGACTGAGAATCCGCATATCCGGGACGCCATTCTGCTTCCCCCGTTCGTAGAGTTCGGGTAGTCCGGTTTGTTCCTCCGGGCCGATCGCTACTATCAGGGCGCCGCTCTTTTGGATCGGTATATCCAGTTCCGGCGCGATCCTGTACCAGAGTTCATTGCCTCGTACGTTGAGCTTTGCCTTGAGCGATCCCGGCTCCGGATCGTGACCGGAGTGTATTATCGCGCTGTTGGCGCTGCTCTGGCCCATGCCCACATCCTCTTCCCGTTCCAGGACGGCTATGGACAGCTTGTATCGTGAAAGTTCTCGAGCAACCATCGATCCGACGATACCCGCGCCGATGATTACCACGTCGTATTTACCCTGGTTCACCTGGAACACCTCTATCTGCACATAACTGGGAGTTTAGTTCTTACTCCACAGGGTAGAACGGTGTTGAACATCTGTCAAGACAGCGGTTACAACGGTTCACAGCAGGAGTTCTAAATATGGGACGGCGTCCCTTCACTGTGCGAATACCTTGGTTCACAGCGGTCGGAGTTGACGGCCCACCGGACCCGGTGTAGCATCGTGTAAAAGAAGTAAACAAACGTGCCGTGCCGACGCAAAAGTGTAATGGAACGCGATCATATCGTGGAGCAGTGAGTATTCGTCTGCGCACCGATCACGCTCTGCGGCACGGTCGAGCCGGAACCGAGGGAGGCAACTGATGGCGGCAAAGTACGTGATGGCGTTCGACGCGGGGACCACCAGCAGCAGGGCGATCCTGTTCGACCACGGTGGAGAGATTGTAGCGGTAGCGCAGCAGGAGTTTCCCCAGATCTATCCCAGACCGGGCTGGGTGGAGCATGATCCCATGGATATCTGGGCAACCCAGAGCGGTGTCGCCCGGCAGGTGATCGAGAAAGCCGGGGCTAAACCGGCGGACGTATCCGCGATCGGGATCACCAACCAGAGAGAAACCACGATCGTCTGGGAGAAGAGCACCGGTAAGCCGATCATGAACGGTATCGTCTGGCAGGATAGACGCACTGCCGGGATCTGCGACGAGATGAAATCCCGGGGACTGGAGCCGTACGTGAAGGAGACCACAGGACTGGTGATCGATGCGTACTTTTCCGGTACCAAGATCAAGTGGATCCTTGACAACGTTCCGGGAGCGCGGAAGAAGGCGGAGAACGGCGAGCTCCTCATGGGAACCGTTGATACCTGGCTGATCTGGAAGCTCACCGGTGGCAAGGTGCACGTTACGGATTACTCCAACGCGTCCCGGACGATGCTATTCAATATCGGAACGCTCCAGTGGGACGAGAAGATGCTCGAGGAACTGGGCGTGCCCCGGGCGATTCTGCCGGAGGTCCGGCCTTCCAGCGACATCTACGGACACACCGACGAGAAGACGTTCGGCGGAGCTCGGATTCCCGTAGCCGCGGCGATCGGTGACCAGCAGGGTGCGCTCTTTGGTCAGGCCTGCTTTGAAGTAGGGACGGCCAAGAATACCTACGGCACCGGTTCGTTCGTGCTCATGAACACGGGGGAAAAACGGATCTCCTCCGAGACGGGCCTGCTCACGACGATCGCCTGGGGAGTGGACGGACGGGTGGAGTACGCCCTGGAAGGGGCGATCTTTGTCACCGGCGCGGCGGTGCAATGGCTTCGAGACGAGCTGAGGATTATCCACGACGCGCGGGATACGGAGTACTTCGCGTCAAAAGTGAACGACACCAACGGGGTGTACGTGGTCCCCGCGTTTGTCGGGCTGGGCGCTCCCTACTGGGATATGTACGCCCGGGGTGCCGTAGTGGGTCTGACCCGCGGGGCAAACCGGGATCACATCGTGCGGGCAACGCTGGAATCGATCGCGTACCAGACGCGGGACGTGATCGAATGCATGGAGAAGGACTCGGGAATCGTCACGCGGGAGCTCAAAGTGGACGGGGGAGCGTCGATGAACGACTTCCTGATGCAGTTCCAGGCGGACATTCTGGGACACCCGGTGCTGCGTCCCCGGATCGTGGAGACCACCGCCCGGGGTTCCGCGTTTCTCGCGGGACTCGCCACGGGTTTCTGGAAGAACAAACAGGACCTCGCCACGGCGTTCGATCTTGACCGGAAGTTTGAGCCCGCCCTGGACCAGGACGGTCGGGCCAGGCTTTACCGGGGTTGGCAGAAGGCGGTTACAAAGGCGATGGACTGGGAGGATCGCTGAGGGGGCGCCAACTCCGAGTGGCGTCGGAGGGGCCTCTCACCGACGCCCGATCATCCGATCCAGATCGTCCCGGGAAAGCTCCACCCAGAGCGGTCGCCCGTGGGGGCAGCGCGGTTCCGGCAGGGCGAATACCCGCCGGACCAGCTCCTCTCCGGTTATGCTGTCCAGGTATTCGCCGGCTTTGATAGCGGCTTTGCAGGCGATCTCCGCGAGAAACGTCCGGTCAAATCCGTCCTGAAGCCCGCCCAGTTCGAGAATCGTCTCGATCAGTACGTCCGTCCGGTGGTGGTACTCGCCGGGGATCGCCGTGAGTCGCCACCGGTTACCGTCCAGCGGTTCCAGGACCACACCGAGGCGGTGGTACGCGTCCCGGTGGTCCCGGAGCATGCGATCCTGGTCCGGCGTCGTATCGAACTCCTCCGGCACGAGCAGAACCTGGGGAACGCGGTCAGACCGTAGCCGTTCGTAGAGAAGGCGCTCGTGGGCGGCGTGCTGGTCCAAAAGATAGAGCCGATCCGCCTGCTCCACCAGGTTGTACGTGCCGAAGGCAGTGCCGTGGAACGCGAGGGAACCTTCAGGATCAGGGCGTCGCGGCGTATCATCCGGGATCGGCTCCCCCGCCGGCGTAGTGGAACTGGTCGCCGCTTCGTCTGTGCTCGCAGTTGTACTCTCGGCGGCTGCGAACCCATCCGGTACGGCCCGGCGATCGTGCTCGAACGGCGTACGACCCGCGGCCGGACCAGCGGCATCCCCCCCAACAGGACCGACGGCACCACCGCCGGCAGGAGAACCGCTTTCGCGTTGGCTCGACCGACCGGTCCGGGACCTTGAGCCGAACCCCGCCGTCGGGCCGGATTCCGCCGGACCGGGCCACAACCCGGGCTCGCCGTGCATCGCGTCGTTCTGCTGCCATCGGGCGGCGCGGATCGCGTAGGTGCGAAGATGGGCTCGCAGAAGCTCCACGACGCGGTGGTGGATCTCCCCCATATTCCGCAGCCGCACCTCCCGCTTGGCCGGGTGAATATTGAAGTCCGCCAGCTCCGGGTCTACGTCGACCAGGAGCGCCGCCGCGGGAAAGACGCCTCCGTGCTGCACGTCCTGATACGCGTACTCCACCGCCTGCACGAGTTTGTATTCCGAGACGCGCCGCTTGTTCACGTACACCGAGATCAGGCGCCGGTCACGGCGGATCACCTCGGGGTGAGCCGCAACGATCGTGCAGTGAAAACCCTCGCCCGAACCGGAGATCTCCGTCAGGCTCTGCGCGGGACAAGCGTTCCCGTAGACCTCGGCCACGCGCTCCACCAGCGACTGCGGGGAGAGGACCCGGGTGGAGTTGCCCGTTCCGGGCAGGGTAAACCGGACGGTCGGGAAGGGCAGGGTTTTCTCCAGAACGGTGTTTCGGATCGCCCGCGTTTCCGCCTGGGGTCGGGAGAGGAAGCGTCGTCGGGCGGGCAGGTTTGCAAAGAGCCTCTGTACGGTGACGCTCGTACCGGGACGGGGTGGGGCGGGTATAAGACGCTGGAGCTCCGACCGCCGTACGTCCAGGCGGTGCCCCTGTTCGGCGCCGGTACGGGTGCTCTCGATAGTGAGTTCGCTCACGGCTGCCACGCTGGCCAGCGCCTCCCCGCGAAAACCCAGTGATCTGGCGTGATCCAGGTCTTCCAGGGTGCGGATTTTGCTCGTGGCGTGCGGTTTCCAGCAGAGCTCCAGGTCCTCCCGGGTCATCCCCGTTCCGTCGTCACGGACCCGGATCAGCTCGCTTCCGCCCGCTTCCCAGGTGATATCCACCTCACCGGCGTCTGCGTCCAGGGAGTTATCGATCAATTCACGGACGACGGACGCGGGCTTCTCGATCACCTCACCGGCGGCGATCCGCCGGGCGGTCTCCGCCGGGAGTAGCGCTACCGCGGCATGGTCACGATCCATGCCCCCAACTAAAACCCGATCTCGGTCTGAATGACAACCGTGGTCGCCATCTTAGGTTGTCCGTCGGAATCGTAGATCAGTTCTCCGCTGTCGTCACGCTGAGCTGCCGTGGAGACGCGCCCCACGATGCTGATGAAATCCGTGAGCGGGTATGAGACGTATCCTTCCATGGTGGTGTTGGCGTCAAAGAGGTCGTTCGCGGAGTAACCGGCCCAGTTGCCCAGGGATGGTGCAAAAAACCGCCTTCGGTACTCCAGGCCCGCCCCGACGCCCAGGGGAATTACCCCTTCCCGGAGGGAGACGCGCGCCATGAACTCGTCCTCGGGCGTGGGCTTCCACGATCCGGAGGAGGTGACCTCCCAGGGCCAGAGATACCCTGCTCCGATGTGCAGCGCGTCAAAGAATGTAGCTCCCAGCTCACCTTCGACGCCCATGGAACTGCCCTTGTACTCGTCCGACTCCGTATCCGAGAGGTACCGGATAGTATCCGCCGCGTAGGTGCCGCGCAGGCGGTCGTAGGAGGGACCGTAGAAACCGGGACGGAACGTGCCGTCGTGGTACTGGTAGGCCAGCCGGTAATCGAATATCAGGAGGTCTCCCCGGACACCGGCGGTCCAGCCGTAGTTGCGCATATCCCCGGACTCAAAATCCACCATCGCGTTGGTCTTGGTCCCGGAGGAGATCGGAAGATCGTCCAGTTCGGTCTTGTTGCGAACGTACGGGATGAGCGCTCCCGCCTCGATAAAACTGGTCAGTGAAATCAGGTCTCCGCGTATCACCGGTACGTCCAGGTCCGTAGCGACGTTTATAAACACCGGATCCGCCTCCCGGGTCGCTGCGAAAACCGGGTCGGCGTCGGCGGCGTCCCGGGTGATCGGCGAGGATGGTCCCTGGTCCGTGACCGCGCTGAAGCCTACAGCCGCAGGAATCACCGGTGCGGCAGGACGGAAGTAGAGGCGTCCACCGTAAATGTACGGCTCGAGCAGATCGTTAACGAACGCTTCGAATCCCCAGGCCGTTCGGTCGACTCCGATGTTGAACCCGATCCGGCGAATCGCGGGAAACTCCGTATCATTGGCGTAATTCCGCATGAGGAGGCCCTGTCCGATCGTGAACGAACTCAGGTTGCCGAGTTTTACGAAGAAGGGATCTCCCCGGTCGCGGAACTGCAGATAGCGCACTTTCAGGGCGATGTCGGTTCCGAGGTCCGCCATAGCACCCAGGGGATCGCCGGACCAGTCCTGGTCGGTGCCGAAGGACCACTCGTTGTTGCCTCCCGGCTGGTACCAGTCGTCCGGATCAAAGAGGTTGCTGGAATAGGTGATCGGCAGGTAGAACGCCATGTCCAGGTCTCCCACCTGCACACGCGGCTGAAACACAACCTGTCCGTACGTACGCTGATTTATTGTCACCGACCCGACCTGAAGCCCGGTGATTTCCGCGAGCCCTCCAAAAAAGCGGTCCAGCGCTCCGGGTTCCGGCTCCACCGGCTCCGGCGGTTCCACAGGTTCCGGTGCGGGCTCCGGGGTCTCTGCAACCTCCGGTTCCGCCGGCGCGGTCGGATCGGGAACATCCGCCGGGTTGAGCTGCTCGAATCGCAACGGTTCCTCAAACTCCTGGACCCTCTCCGCCCCCCAGGTTTGCGGCAGGAACGGTACATCCGTGGCGGCGATACCCTGGCCGTCGGATAGAAATACCTCCTCGCCGGTCGCTTCGGACATGACGATCACCTCGCCGCTGAATACAAAGACTTCCTCCCCCGTTTGGGAGAGACCAAAGTCGGTGCCTCGGACACCCGCCACAAGCGCCGTGGTGCGCATGTTGTATCGGTTCCGGCGGTCTTCCGAGCGAGCTGCGACAAACCGCATCCGGCCGGACCGGAGTACACCCCGGGTTTCCGTCGCGTCCTGGTATCCCTGGAGCGACTCCAGGACAAAGGTCGTGTTCGGAGCGATCCGGATGATACTGCCGTTCGGCTCGAACCGCAGTTCCACCGCGGTTTCCCCGGTAATGACGCGGTCTCCCGGCGAGAGTCCGATCCCGAGGAAGATCTCCACTTCAAACTCGTTGCGGTCCAGGACCTGCAACTCCATAATATCTCCGGCGTATTCCAGGACCGCTACCGGCGATTCCTGTGCCGGCAGGGCAACCGTGAGAAATGCGCCCAGGATAAGGTACAGCGTTAATCGTTTCATCGTATCTCCCCCCCCGTTCCTCAGAACGCGATAGCAGTTTCAAGCCCCGACGAGACCACCCAGGGGTCACCTTCCGCAAGCGGGTCGTACATCAGGTTGTACGCCAGGGTTATTACCACCGGTCCGGACCGGATATTGAACCGGGCGCCGATGATCGCGTCTTCCGCGCTCACCAGGTCTTCCGGATCTTTGAGATTGAACTTCTCGTAGCTCCCCTCAAAGCTGAATCCGGAGAAGCCCGGGATCGTACCTTCCGCGAGCGTGAGCGCCGCCTGAAGCTCCGGGCGCATACCGGTGCCGCTCTCAAAGGGACCACTTACGGTCGTAAGAAAAATGATCGATTCCTGGAGCAGGGAGAATCCCAGCCGACCCTGCCACCCGAACGCTCCGTCCACGTCGGTCTCCTCCCGGTAGACGGCGTAGCGCTCCACCCGGCGACGGTCGTAGGTTCGGTCAAAGTAGGTGGGAACGAAGTTATCCTCGTAAAGACGGATCTGTGCTCCATACAGGAGAAATCTGAAGAGGTGGCCTCCGGTCCCGACCATACCGCCCATGCGATCCTCCTGCCACACGATGTCTCCAAACGCGGCGAGGCTCATGAACTCCGACTGGAGAATCGGAAGTCGGGTGTCGATACCCCAGACGTAGACCGGATCGTCCGGTGCGGAGACATCCGCAAAGGGGTTGTCCGGGGCTTCGCTTATCCGGACGTGGTAGAACGGGTCCCGATCGACCGCGAGAGTACCGCCGACCTGCATGTTCGGTAGCACCGGAACGGGCACGTCCGCCAGCGGGCGGGTGTACAACCGCGCGGCCATAACGTCCCAGGCGGCGACGTTGGCCGTGAGCGTCTCTATCCCGACGTAGGGGAATCCCAGGAGCGCCCCGTCCACGTCCAGGACGCCTCCAAAGATTCTCCGCTGCGGTCGAAAAAGCTCGTTGGAATAGTTCTCAAGAATGAACCCGTTCCCGAGAGTCGCGCTCGGCAGCGAACCGAACTGCGTGTAGAAGGGCTCGCCCTTCCGGCCGTAACGGATATAGTTGATCTTGGGCAGGTACAGCTCCAGGAAGTTGATCTCGCCTGAGGGGACCCAGTCCTCCTCACGGACTTCGAACTCGCTGCCGTCTCCGCCGGTGAAGCGGTAGTTCAGCGTCAGATCCAGACCTAACCCGAACCGTCCGATCACGATCTCCGGGCGAAGACCGATCTGCTGGTACGTGAGAGTTTCACCGGTCTCATCGTCAACGAACGACACGACGCCGAACGCCAGGTCGGTACCCAGGTCCCATTGCGGTGAGGGTTCCTCCCCCGGGGCGACATCCTGAGCCGCGCCGAACTGAAGCGGCGCCACCATAATGAAAAACACAATCAACAGACCGATTGTGGTCAAATGTTTTTGTACCATTTTCTACTCCTCGGCTCGTTTCTCCGGAACAGCCATCTCACCGGAATAAGTATAACGCGCGTTGTCAACAATGTCGGCCCCGAGATCTAATAACGCAGAATTCCCTCGATTCCCGCCTGGATCCCGAGCAGGTGCAGCGCGCCGTCCTCGTATTCCGCCGGATCCGCGATCCATCCCACGTCGGTGTAGAGACGGATCTCCCCGTTCATTCCGATCACCAGGGCGGTCTCGTGGCCGATCTGGATCTCGCTTCCCGCGAAATCCCCGTCTTCCCAGGATGCCGTGATCTCCGCTCTCTCCGTATGACGGTAGAAAGGCGGTGTATCCATCCGCTGGAATGCGCCCAGGGGAGGATAGCCGGGACGTTGCCACCGGTACCGCAACTCTCCGGTATAGTCGACCCCGCTCGAGTCACCACCGGTTATATCGACGCCTCCGGTCAGGGACAACTCGTTTTCGGAGAACCCCAGGAGCACCGTGTCGTTTTTCAGCTCCACGCGCCACCGGGTGATCTCTCCCGGTACGGTCTCGGTTACGCTCAAGAGGAGACGGTTGCGGAACTCATCGCTCCGGTACCACCGGGCAAGAGGAGTACTTCCCTGTTCACCGAAGAGGTTGATCGCTACCGCTGTCAGGGTAAGCTGCCACGTACGCCGGTCCGTCCGGGTGTCGGCGCTCCAGGCGGTGTTCCGTCGCAGCAGCGCTTCCGTCTCCGCCGGTGTGAAGAGGTCTCGCGGCCGCGAGGAAAACGCGCGGGAGAATCGCACAGATGCCTCCGCCTCGTAGTCCCGCGTGTTCCGGGGCGCCTCCAGCACGTCCAGACCCAGGTCTCCCGGTGACTGAAACAGCTCTACCAGGGGAACCGCGGTGAAGACTGCCGGCTCTCCCGCGACCGCTTCCCGCCAGAGGGTAAAGTCGTCGGCAAAAGTATCGCTTTCTTCCCGGTCGGTGGCGCGCCAGGACCGACGATATCCCGGTGTTATACTCCAGGGTCTGCGTCCCTCGGTGGAAAACTCCAGGGGTAGTCTCGTCTCGAGCGCGATCAGGTTTTCCTGGGTTCCCGCGGTGTCGCTGCGGTTCCGCCATCCGCCGGAGAGAGTGTTCCGCCAGCGCAGGTAATCGATCCCGATCCGTCCGTCCAGGCGTCGTTCCTGGCGCGTATCGTCGCCGGGGGGGCCCTGGGAAAAAACGAACCGTCCCGTTTCGATCCAGCTCTCGCCGTAGTCGGTGGAACGGATCACCCGGTCCAGATCGCGGAGCTCCGCTGTACTGTCCAGGGAGATATCCAGCGGGCCCGGTAAGGGGGGGGAGAGAAGGGTAGACCATCGCAACTGCGTCTCGCGCTGGTCCGTGCGGTGCCGGTGGGTATACCGGTACCGACCGATCTTGGTATTTCCGAGCACAAACGCCAGACGCCGGTCCGCCAGGGGCGACCGCGAGTCAAAATCGTGGAAAAAAGCCTCCTCTACCACCAGGCCGATCGGCCGGGCCGGGCCCACCGGAACGGTCAGCCCGTGTCCGAGCGTACCCGTGGCGGCGCGCTCCTGGTCGATGCGGTAGGAAGTCTCGCCGGAGGCGCGGAACCGGCCCATCCTGTACGTGGCACCGCTGCGTCCCGCCACCGTGCCGGCGGCGGCGCCGGCGCCTCCGGCGGTCTCGGTGCTGCGGAATCCCGCGGACCGGGCTTCAAGGTCCTGTTCCAGCGTGAGGTTTCCCGCGCCAAGCTCCGACTGCCACACAACACCGATCCGCGCCGCCGCGGCGACACCTGCCTGGGGATCACGGGCGTGCAGCTCGTCAAAGTAAAGGCGCCCCGCCTCGCTCACCCCGTCCACGGAGAGAACGCCCTCCCGGAGCACCGTAGCGCGGTCACGCGGCAGCGACGCCGGTGGAATCTCGGCGGAGCCGCCGTTTCCGGAACCGCCCGCGGAGTCCACCGAGACGGTGCCGCTCTCGAGATTTACCCTGACCCGTCGCCAGGGACCGGTACCGTTGTCGTCGTACAGCGTCTCCGCGGGGATCTGTACGCTGAGCGATCGGGATTCCGGAGCGTCGCGCCACGGGGCGAGTGTGAGCGTCACGGTATCCGCGGGAGGCGCGCCGTTTCCGCCGTTGTCCGCGGGCGGCGCGAGAAACGTATAGAACTCGAGCGTACCGTACCGGTCCGTGCTGAAGTCGGGGATTGAGAACGCCGCGGCTACCCGGTCTGGGGTGGTCGTCCCGTTTCCCCAGGTGAGCTCCAGGACCGGCTGGTCCGACTCGTCCGGGTTGAACCGGTCTTTTACCACGTCGTAGGCGTCCCGCAGCCGGGGGGATGCGGGATCGCTTCCGACCGATACCGTGGCGTCCCGGCTCTGTCCATCGATCACCACCGCGTTTCCGGTACGGTCGATCTCGATCGGGCCGATCAGCAGCCGTCCCGACGGGGCGGTCTCGGTATCGTCAGGGTTTCTCACGAGCACCCGGGCGGCGCGCAGGTCCCGGA
>SLRR01000245.1 GCA_007130865.1 Spirochaeta sp.
AGCGCAAGGGGCGGCTCGAGCGATTGAAATAGTGAGCAGAACCGTTTCTGCATGACCGGTCGCGGTAGCCGACGCGCTGACGCGGGGGGCAAGTGCCTGAGATTCTCTACACTCAGAGCTACAATCGTCGAGCGCAGAAGTTCGCCAGGAGAGATCGCGATCTACTCGCTCGGTATGAGAAGACGCTCAGGTTACTTGAGGAAAACCGATCATAGCCGTCCCTAGGCCTTCACAAGTTGGGCGGTAAGCGTGAGGGGCTGTACAGCGTTTCGATCAACGTGACTTTTCGGATCAGCCTGGAGTGCATCATCAAAGATGACATGGTCATCCCGGTAGACGTCGGCACGCATGATGAAACATACAGGTGACGATCGAACCGAATAACACGCCGCAGGACTACCGAGCGATATTCCCGTACCGGTTTTCCGGTACCATGGAATCCTCCCTGTCGCCGTAAAAAAACGACCTCCGGACTCTTGACAATATTCTACGGTGTAGAATATTGTATTCTACGTTGTAGAACAAGGGGTGGATACATGATGACGTGTAATCGAACGGGGTCGGTGCTCGCGTTACACCTGTTGCCGGGGATGATTCTTCTGCCGGTGTATACGGCGATCGCGTACGCGATTCACCGCGCGGGAGGACCGGCGATCTTTGCGTTGTACCTGGCAGTGGCGCTGGTTCTGGTTCCGTATTTTCTTCTGGTACGCCGAAAGACGGGGGCGTCACCGTGGTGGACGCCACTTCCCGTACGAACGGCGATCGGTCTGTCCGCGGTTACGCTCGCGTGGGCGATCTTCGTGTTTGCCGTGATCGATCCGGTCATCACCGAGCCGATACGGGATCGCCTGTTTTTCCCGGTTCCCGAGTGGTTTGACTTCGCGGGACAGTACGTTGAGTTCGGCCGGTATCCGCGAGCGTGGCGCGTGAGTACCTGGGCCGTCGGCCTTGTGATAGGATCGATAACGGTACCGGTACTGGAGGAGCTTTACTTCCGCGGTTATCTGTTGCCGCGGCTGGATCATCTGGGCGTCGCCGCTCCGGTGATCAACACCGTGCTTTTTGCGCTCTACCACGTTACTCAGCCGTGGCTTGTCCCGACCCGGGTGCTCGCCACGTTCCCGCTCTTCTACGTAACTTGGAAGAGGCGCAGCATTATCCCGGCCATTGTGGTACATGTGGCGCTCAATCTCGTGGGCGACACGATTCTCTCGATACCGGTAGTGTTCTCGTGAAACGTCGCGTGGTTCTCGGCGATGTTCCGCAATGGGTACACATCGCCGGTGCGCGCCGGGATCTTCCGGTCATGCTTTTTCTTCACGGCGGCCCGGGGACGCCGGAGACGCCGTTTCTTCATGAGTACATCCCGCGCCTTACCGAGGAGGTGGTGCTGGTATCCTGGGAGCAGCGCGGCGCCGGGCGTTCGTTTTCCTCCTTGATTCCTCCGGAGTCGATGACGATCGAGCAGTTCGTCCAGGATACGATCGAACTCAGCGAGTATCTCCGGCGGTTCTTCGATGTGGAAAAGATCTATCTTGCGGGCCACTCCTGGGGTACCGTTCTCGGGGTTCACGCGGTTCACCGCCGTCCTGACGATTTCCACGGTTATATCGCGATAGCTCAGACCGTTCACGGTGTTCGTGAAGAAGAGATAACGTACCGGCGGGTGCTCGACCAGGCACGGGCGGCCGGACATCGGCGGGCGGTGCGTCAACTCGAGCGGATCGGGCCACCGGTTGAGGGCGCGTATCGCCGGCAATCCCATCTGGGCACCAAGTTGAAGTGGGTCAGATATTTTGGTGGAGGCCCCTTTCACGGCGCGAAGGGGATCATGCCGCTTGTTCGTACCGTGATGCGTTCGCCCCTGTATACTTTCCGGGATAAGATCAACTACCCGCGGGGCGAGACGTTCGCGCTGCGTCACATGCTGGACGAGGTCCGCGAACTCGACCTCTTCCGTGAGGTCCGGAAGGTGGAGGTGCCGGTCTATTTCTTTCACGGCCGACACGACAATCAAGTTCCGCCGGAGGTGGCCGTGGAGTATTTCGATTACCTCGACGCGCCGCGGAAGCGATTCTTCCTGTTTGAGGAGTCGGCCCACGGTGTTCTCTTTGAGGAACCGGAACGTTTTATACGGATTCTCCGCGAGGAATTTCTGCTCCAGGAGGCGAAACGATGAGTCCCCGAAAACCGAGAAAAGAGGAAAATCCCCTGTCCCGGGAACGTGTCGTGGCGGAGGCACTGCGTATTGTGGACGAGGACGGACTCGATGCGTTGACGATGCGCGCGCTGGGTAAACGACTGGACGTCGATCCGATGGCGATTTACTACCATATCCCGAACAAGGACGCCCTGCTCGACGGAATCGTGGAGGCGGTCTGGTCGGAACTTTCGCTTCCGCCGCCGCCGCAAAACACCGACTACCAGGACGCCCCGGATGCTCCGTCCTGGCAGGACGAACTGTGGCAGATCGCGTACACCATGCGGGATACCCTCCACCGCCACCCCAAGGCGCTCCCCGTGCTGGCCACGCGCCCGAACGTGAGTCGCCCGGGATTTCGACTCACCGACCGTGCTCTGGGGGCGGTCCTGCGGTCCGGTTTACCGGTGGAAGACGCGTTCCTGATCGTAAACGCTGCCGCGCAGTACATACTGGGGCACGTTCTGGCGGAGGTGCAGAGCGTCGCGGAGGACGACGACGAACGGATCCGCGAGGCGTTTCACCAGGCGACGGCCGACCCGGAAGAGGGGAGCCGGAGTCCGTACCCCAATCTCGAGCACGCATTCCGTTCCGGGTTGGAGCTGCGGGAGATCACGACGGAGCGGATCTTCGAGAGCGGGTTGCGCACGATTCTTCGCGGTCTGGAGGCTCGGATCCGGGAGTTCGAACAGCAGGGCATATCCGAATAGGAGGTGGTTGTATGACGACGATCGATATCGGTCCCGTAACGGTGCCCCTGCCGGGAAGTAGCAACTACGAACTCGCGTCGAGGCTACCGGTCCCTTACCAGAGAAGGAACGTCAGGGAACCGAAGAGCGTGATCTGGATACCGGCCGCGATGATACGCCAGGTTGGACGGGTAGAGGAGCAGAGCCGTACCGCGCCGGTGTTCTTCATTCGTACAACGTCTGTTGCCGTTACCACCGCGACCGCGGCAAGGAAGATGTATCCCAGACCGGGTACGTAGAGTACGGCCGGTGTTGAACGTGCCCAGATGCTGATCATGAATGTTACGTCCGTGATGTTCGTGCCGACGTGCAGAAGGTCCGACGGCGTCTTCCGGACGGATTCCGGCCCGGACGCGGTGAGCGCGTGGACAAGGATGTACCCGACGATCCATGCGAGAAGGACGACAGCGATAATCCACTGAAATCGAGTTGTCGTCGAGGGCGGTTCGCTGGAATCGTGTTCCAGAAGGATCGCACGGGCCAGCTCATCCACCGACACCGCAGAGTTGCTGAAGACCCCGACGGTCAACCGACGTTCCGGGATCACTCCCACATAGGTGCTGAAGCCACCGGTACCGCCGTTGTGCCAGATCAGAGTCTCGTTGTTTTCCAGGCGCTCCAGGAGCCAGCCGTGACCGGCCATATGTGTGTCGGACACCTCGACGTGCGGTCGGATCGCGGTATGGAACTCCGGCGGGAGCTGGTGAAGCTGTTCAGCGTACCGCAGCACGTTGGCAGCCGGCAACGCGAGCGCTCCGGCCGCGGCGTAACCGTCAAAGCGCCATGGAGCAGCCCGACGACCGTTTACCGCGTATGCGCGGGGACGTTGCGATGGGTCGTCAGGAGAAAACGGCGGGATCATGAGTGGCGTCAGGACGTCGCGGTGTACGACGTCCCGATAACGCATCGCAAACGGGACGGGCGACGATGAGTCGCCAAGGAGCAGCTGGCCGAGAAGGGCAAAGCCGAGATTGGAGTAGCGAAACTCACCGGGTCGATCGATTCGTGCCGCCGCGGCATCGCGATACACGTC
>SLRR01000113.1 GCA_007130865.1 Spirochaeta sp.
ACGCCGTGAAAGTGAAACACCGGTTCCACCGATAGCAGCGCGCCCTGATCCGTCGCGGTCCGTTCGATCTGCATCGGCACGATCGCGGGGCTGCCCGGATCGAGAGAGCCAATCCAAAGACCTCCTCCCTCCAGGGGAACACGCAGCAGCGACGTGATCACCGTCCAGCGGCCGGGACCCGGTGGGATCGTGGCCGTGGAGTGTACTCCGTCACCGTCGATCAGCTTCACCTCCGCGGGTGAATCCGGATCGTGCCATGCCAGCGGAATTTGGAACATCGCGATCGAAAGCGGCACCCGGGGAATGTTCTCGGGAAACGTCAGGGCGTATCCCAGAAGAACGCCGGGAAACTGCTCGCTCACCACGGTCGTGGTGGTCATCGAGATCAGACCTTCCCCATCGGTCCCGTGAAGCGTCATCGTGGCACGTTCTTCCACACCGCGGTATCGGTTCCCGGTGAACCACGCGGCGTGGTCGGTTCTCAGGTAGGATACGCGTGGAATCACTCCGGAGTGTTCCCGGACGTATCCCAGAGCGCGTCGGCGGACTGATTCTCCCCGGGAGGCGTCGGATATACCCGCAAGGCGGCCCGATGCGAACCGTACGGTCAGAGAGCCTTCCTGCAGCGTCAGGTGCCCCTCGGTACTGCCCTGAAACTCCTCCGGTGTATAGGAGCCACGGTCCGGTCGAACTCCGGCAACGGAGGCTGCCGAACCGCTGAAGTACGGTGAGAGTGTACGTAGCGTGTCCGCGATCCGGTCCCGGTTCAGCCGCGCCGAGTGCCGCTGCGTAGCGGCGGCGGCCGTTATCAGCTGCAGCGGTGCAGGCATTGAGGCGGGAAGCGCCGACTCAAACTGAGAGGGCAGATGATCCAGTTCTTCATCCCGGGCCTCCCGGAACACCGCGTCCACGGGGATGACTTCCGTCTCCGCGGAACTACCGGTGTCGAGCAGTTCCAGAATCCGGTCCACCAGGATCGTCGGTTCCGGAAGAGTCTCCGCCGACAGGGCCAGGTGCAGGAGAAACGGTTCCGGCGGGAGATGGTCCGGTGCAGGGAATCTCCGGGAACTCTCGAGACTATCCCTTTCCAGGTACAGCGCGGGCGCCACTCGCCACCGGCCGTCCCGATACTCCCAGACCGGCTGGATCTGCCCGCTCTGCGGCGGGTACGGATATCCGCCGCATACCGGCTTCTCCCGGTCGCCGGCGAGGCGGACCACCTGGGCCGGTGTGGGACGGTGCGGTGCGTACGCTTCCACCGGCCGGTGAAGAAGCTGCTCCAGGCCGGTACGGTCCTCGTTGGACTCGGACCACCGTATGTCCCACTCCAGCTCTTCCCGGAAGAGCAACACCGCCGGGGCTCCGCTCCATCCGCCGGACCAGATACGGAACCATTTTGACTCGTCGGAGCGGTTCATCAGCTGGAACGTCTCCCGCGTCTCCCCGTCCACCCGGGCGAGGTCGGGTGCTACCAGGTGTAGCGTCGCCACCGCGCCGGGGATTCGACCGAATTCCGCCTCCGCAAGACGGATCCAGGACGCCGTGGAGGGCTCAAAACCGAGAATCGAGAGGAGAATACCCGCTTCAGACACGGATTCACGCAAATTTGATGAAGAATTCAGTTGATGATTCAGCAAAACGTTTGTATCTTTCCACGCGCTGGTTAAGCGAACAACACCTTAATTATACTACATTATCACACGTATCCAAGAGGGAGTGTTATGGCAAAACAACTTAAGTTTGACGAAGATGCACGCCGGTCTTTGTTGCGGGGCGTGGAGAGGCTCTCCAACGCCGTGAAGGTTACGCTGGGCCCGGAGGGTCGCAACGTACTGCTGGACAAGAAGTTCGGTGCCCCCACGGTCACCAAGGACGGCGTTTCCGTCGCCAAGGAGATCGAGCTGGAGGATCCCTATGAGAACATGGGAGCACAGCTTCTGAAAGAAGTGGCCACCAAGACGAACGACGTCGCCGGTGACGGTACTACTACCGCTACGGTACTGGCTCACTCGATCATCAAGGAAGGTCTCAAGTCCGTCGCCGCCGGGATCAGTCCCATGGGTATCAAGCGCGGCATCGACCACGCCGTGAGGATCGCCACCGACGAGGTCCTGAAGATGGCCAAGACGATCAAGGACCGCAACGAGATCGCCCAGGTTGCGTCGATCTCCGCCAACAATGACATGGAGATCGGTAACGAGATCGCCGAGGCGATGGAGCGGGTCGGCAAGGACGGCGTTATCACCGTGGAGGAATCCAAGACGATGGAGACCACCACCGATTACGTCGAGGGTATGCAGTTTGATCGCGGGTACCTCTCGCCGTACTTCGTGACCAACCGCGAGCACATGGTAGCGGAGCTGGAAAACCCCTACATCCTGATCCACGACAAGAAGATCTCCAACATGAAGGACATGCTTCCCGTTCTGGAGAAGGTTGCCCAGGCGAACAAGCCGATCCTGATTATCGCAGAGGACGTGGACGGTGAGGCTCTGGCCACTCTGGTGGTGAACAACCTGCGCGGCACGTTGAACGCCTGCGCCGTGAAGGCGCCGGGCTTCGGAGACCGCCGCAAGGCGATGCTCGAGGATATCGCGATTCTCACCGGCGGCCAGGTGATCAGCGAGGAACTTGGTCTCAAGCTCGAGACGATGGACGTGTCTCAGCTCGGTACCGCCCAGTCTATTAAAGTGGACAAGGAAAACACCACGATCATCAACGGTGCCGGCAAGCCCCAGGATATCAAGGACCGCACCGCTCAGATCAAGGCGCAGATCGAGGAGACCACCAGCGACTACGACCGGGAGAAGCTGCAGGAACGCCTTGCCAAGCTCGCCGGTGGTGTCGCGGTGATCAACGTCGGTGCCGCCACGGAGACGGAGCTCAAAGAGAAGAAGCATCGCGTTGAGGATGCGCTTTCCGCGACGCGAGCGGCGGTGGAAGAAGGCATCGTGCCCGGTGGTGGTACCGCCCTGGTTCAGATCATCGACGTCCTCGATAAAGCAGACCTCTCCAAGGAGGACGAGGACGGCAAAGTCGGGTACAAGATCGTGAAGCGCGCTCTCGAGGAGCCCATGCGCCAGATCGCGGTCAACGCCGGTGTGGACGGTTCGATCATCGTGGACCGCGCCAAAAAAGAGAAGAAGGGTATCGGCTACGACGCCCACGCGGATGCCTGGGTCAACATGGTTCAAGCTGGTATTATCGATCCCGCCAAAGTTACCCGGTCGGCCCTGCAGAACGCTGCGTCCATCGCGAGCCTGCTGCTCACCACGGAATGCGCGATCACCGATCTTCCTGAGAAGGAGTCCGGTGGCGGCGCCGGTGGTGGCATGGAAGGTATGGGTGGCATGGGCGGCATGGGAGGCATGGGCGGCATGATGTAAGCCCGTCACCATCCTAATGCAGCGATAGATATCAAGTGGGGCGGGTTGATCCCGCCCCGTTTTTTTGGAGGCATCCATGAAGCGGGACGATTTTATCTGGACGATCGGGTACCAGGACGATACGGCGATAGTCGACGGGCCGGCACGCAAACGCCTCAAAAACCGGTCCCCCGAGGAACTTCTCCAGGAAGGGATGTACCGGGCGGCGTTCTGCGCAGCGGTGTACGACGGTACGGAAGAGGAGTTTCTTCCACGGTTCGTGGAGCGCACGGGAATCAATGCCGATTCCGTAGCCTATCTGCAGCGGCTGTATGGCGTGTTCGGTGTTCCCGACGGGGTGCGCAAAGTATCGGTTATAGGGTAACCTTGACCGTCGACACCCTGCGTGGTACCGTAGCCGGAAATTTCTCAAGCACGAAGGACGTGAATACATGAATACGTTGAATAACCTGCCGCTCCTCATGGGGGCTCCCGGAGGCGCAGCCGGCGGCGGCGCGACCTCCATTGCACCGACCCTTGTTACGTTCGGCCTTGTTTTTGCTATTTTTTACTTTCTGATTATTCGTCCCCAGAATAAACGGCAGAAGCAAACACAGCAGATGCTGCAGGCGCTGAAAAAAGGCGACCGCGTTGTGACGATCGGCGGAATGCGGGGGACGATTTTTTCCCTCAAGGACGACACGGTTGTCCTGAAGGTCGATGACAATACCAAGATCCAATTCTCGCGCAGTGCGGTTTCCCAGATTCTGGAGAAGAAACCTGCCGGTGAGTCCGCCGGCAAAGATGCCGCGTCGGACGAGAAGTAGCATAATCTCTCCCTTCCGGAGTTGCACGAATGAGTAAACGACTACGTCTTTTGATCATTCTGGTGCTCGTAGCTTTTGGCGCCGCCGCGTTTTACCCGACGGTGCGCTGGTACTTCTTTGTGCCGGAGGACCAACAGCTGCTTGCCCAGAGTTCACGAATCGAGATACGGGACTGGGCGCAGGAGCGCGCCCGGGCCGGCCTCGACGACCTGCGTCGGGTCGCGGCGGCGGGAGACGAACTCCCCGAGGAGTACGCGTTCCTGATTCCCGTGGCGCGGGACCTGTTTGCCGTACTGGATGAGCCGGTTCCCGAACAATGGACCGCCACCGACGTGTTGCGAAGTTTCCGCGACGAGGCGGAGGCGTTTTCCGCGCTGGAGGAGCACTTCCGGTCGGAGGTGCTCGCGCTCAAGGACCTGAAGGAACGGATCGTCCAGTTGGGACTCGATCTTTCCGGCGGAATAAGCGTGACCCTGCAGGCGGACGAGGAAAACCTTGCGGAACGGCTTGGACGGCAGCCCTCGCAGCCTGAGATCGCCGAGGCGATCGAACTCGCCATGGAGATTATCCGTAACCGCATCGACCGCTTTGGCGTCACGGAACCTCAGATTCGACAGGCGGAGAATAACCGCATCGTAATCGAGATTCCCGGCGACGACGACCGGGAACGGGTAAATGCGTTCCTCCTCGGTCGGGGAAGTCTGAACTTTCACATAGTCCACGATGAGGCCACGTCTCAACTGATCCAGTTGCAGAACCAGCAGCCGGGATGGTCGCCGGATATTGACGGCGTTCCCGAGTTTGTCCCGGCCGGTACGGTGGTTCGGGAATATGTGACGCGCGATGCCTACGGTATCGACGAGCGCGTTCGCTGGATCGTGATTTACGAGGATATCAGCGAGAACGGTCTCGATGGTCAGTACATAACCGACGCGCAGGTAGCCCGGGATCCCCTCACCAACCGTCCCACGGTCAACTTCGTCCTGGATACGCAGGGAGCCGACGAGTTTGCGCTCCTGACGAGGGATAACGTGGGCAACTCCATGGCGATCGTCATGGACGAGAAAGTGCGCGCCTACGCCCGTATCCAGGAGGAGATTCCCACCGGGCAGGTCCGGATCACCGGATTTGACCAGGAGCAGGCTGCCAATATCGCGCTTGTTCTACGGACCGCGGCGCTGCCGGTCAACCTTGAGATCGTAAACCAGCAGGTGGTGGGCGCTTCGCTCGGGGAAACCGCGATCCGTGTGGGACTTCAGTCGATCGGATTGGGATTCGCCCTGGTCATGGTGTTCATGATTCTTTATTACAAAGGAGCCGGGTTCGTTGCGGACGTGGCGTTGCTGCTCAATCTGTTTTTTATCTTTGCGGTGCTCTCCGCGTTCAACCTGACGCTCACGCTCACCAGCGTGGCCGGTATCATCCTCACCGTCGGTATGGCGGTAGATGCCAACGTTATCATTTTTGAACGCATCAAGGAGGAATATCGTCTCGGCAAAGGTGGCCGCGCCGCCGTCAGGGCGGGGTTCGACAAAGCGTTCTGGACCGTTCTGGACGCCAATATCACTACTTTTATCGCGGCGCTCTTCCTCTCGCAGTTAGGCTCGGGGCCGGTTCAGGGGTTTGCGATCACTCTCGCCGTGGGCGTTCTTTCCTCGATGTTTACCGCCCTCGTTGTGACTCGGCTCTTTTTTGACTTCACTACCGAGACGCTGCGCCGGGACAAGCTGAGCATCGCCTGGAGGCTCTCGTGAAACGTGTATTCGACTTTATGAAAATCCGGGTGGTCATGCTGATCATCTCGGCGGCGGTGATCGTAGGCGGGATCGCCGGTACGGTCACCCAGGACGGATTTAACCTCGGCATCGATTTTCAGGCGGGACTCAGCCTCACGGTGGGGATCTCCGGGAACGTCTCGGAGGAGAACGTCCGCTCCGCCGTAGCCGGTATCGAGAGCGCGCAGGTGCAGCGCCTGGGGCCGGTCGGATCCGGACAGTTTGTGATCCGCGTGCGGGACGATGGGACACCGGCTTTTGAGACGGTAATGGCAGACCGGCTTCTGGAAGAACTTGCGTCGGCGTTTCCCACTTCTACGGTGGAGGAACTGGAGACTACCTATGTGGGTCCCCGGTTCTCCGGTGACCTGACGCAACAGGCGCTCTTTCTTACGATCTTCGCCCTCGTGCTGATCCTGGCGTACCTCTGGTTCAGGTTCCGCATGGCCTACGCGTTCTCCTCGATTACGGCGCTGCTTCACGACGTGATCGTGATCATCGGTGTCATCGGAACGCTCCAGCTCGAGGTCACCACGGCGACGATCGCCGCGGTTCTGACGATCATCGGTTACTCGCTGAACGACACGATCGTGATCTTTGACCGTATCCGTGAGAACGAGTCGCTGCTTCGTGACAACGACTTCCGGACGATCGTCAACACCAGTGTAACCCAGAGCCTGAGTCGGACGATCATCACGTCCGTCACCACGCTGCTGGCGGTTGGCGCGATCTACGTGTTCAGTACCGGTTCCATTCAGACGTTCGCGTTTACCTTGATCATCGGTGTACTGGTCGGTACTTATTCCTCCGTTTTTATCGCCTCGCCGGTACTTCTCGCCTGGCATACCCGGGCGATTGCGTACCATCGCAAGCGTGACGCCGAGAAGTACCACCGCGGTGCGGTCGCCCGGGAGGCGGCTGCACAAACTGCATCCGGTGGTGGTGAGGCCCCGGCTGCGCCAGGTCAGACCGCTGTTTCGCGCCAGGCCGTTGACGCGGAAGCGGCCCGGCGGGAAGTAGCCAAGCAGCGGAGCCGGAAAAAGAAGAACCGCCGCTGAGGTCGTTGCGGTATGTCCGGTGACGGGCCGATTCAGGAGCGCGTGTTCCGCCAGGGAGGCATCCGCTGGCGCCGGTATTACGGCGAAGCGGATGCTTCCGGGTCCGATGCCGGCCGGATCTCGCCGCTGGTGATCCTGCACGGCCTCTTCGGGTCGGGGGATAACTGGCAGAGCCAGGCCCGGTCCCTGTCGGGGCGGGGAAACGCCTCCCGGACGGTGCTCGTTCCGGACCTTCCCAACCACGGCGACTCATTTCACACCGACAGTTTTACCTATCCCGATCAGGCCCGAGTCCTCTGGGACGCGCTCCCGGGGGTCCTGGAGCGGTGCGACCTCTCTCCCGATACGGATCTGGAGCTGCTGGGACATTCCATGGGTGGGAAGATCGTGATGGCAATGACCCTGGAACGGCCTCACCGGGTCTCCCGTCTGGTGGTGGTGGACATCCTTCCGCGGGTATACGCGCCGCGTCACGAGGCGATCCTGCGCGGGATGAGGGCGGTTACCGAAGGCGCCCCGCCGAACCGGAAAGCAGCCGAACGGATTCTCGAGCGCTGGATTCCGGAAAAGGCGGTCCGTCTCTTTCTCCTGAAAAGTCTCGCGCCCGATCCCGAGAGTGGCCCCTACCGCTGGAAGCTCAACCTGGAAGGGATCACGCGCTGCTATGACGCGATCAGCGACTGGCCGTACCGGGAAGGGCGGTACGATGGCCCGGTGCTGTTCGTACGGGGGGCTCTGTCGCCGTACATCGGGGACGCTCCGGAAGGGGAGATACACCGGTTCTTTCCCCGGGCGGTGGTGACAACCGTGAGTGACGCAGGGCACTGGGTTCATGCGGAGCAGCGGGATGCGTTTCTTTCTGTAGTGCGGGAAGACGAAACGTAGTATACTCAGCTCTCGTGGAACGTCCACCGATCAGCATCCAAGCCGGAAAACCGTACCCTCTCGGAGCAACCGTATTACCGGGGCGGGTCCACTTTGGTCTTGTCAGTTATAACGCCACCCGGGTGTGGCTTCAGCTCTACGACGATCCCCAGGCGCGATACCCGGAGTACGAGTTTGAACTGGATCCGAAGATCCACCGTACCGGCGGTGTATGGCATATCGAGGTGACCGGTATCGGCCCGGGGGCGCTGTACATGTTCCGCGTGGACGGTCCCTTTGCACCGGAGAAAGGTTTACGGTTCAATCCCAATATTCCCCTGTTGGATCCCTACGCCAAAGCACTTACCGGTAATTTCCGGTGGGATCTGCGGGAGGCTTTTGCCTACGAGCCGGAATCACCTCTGGTCGACCTGAGCTACCGGACACGTGTCGATGCAGGGAAGCTGCCCAAATGCATCGTGGTGGACGACGAGTTCGACTGGCAGGGGGACCGCCCGATAAACCGTCCCCTGCAGGAGAGCGTGATCTACGAGGCTCACGTGCGGGGGCTCTCCCGCCACCCCAGCGCGGGAGTACAGCACCCCGGGACGTACCGTGGCGTGATCGAGATGATCCCATACCTGCAGGAGCTTGGCATAACGAGCCTGGAGCTGTTACCGATCCAGGAGTTTGACGAGTTTGAGAACGTCCGCTTCAACCCCGACACGGGCGAACAGCTCACCAACTACTGGGGCTACAACACGATCGCGTTCTTTGCGCCCAAGAGCGGGTACGCCGCCGACGGGACCCTGGGTGAACAGGTTCGGGAGTTCAAGGAGATGGTACGAGCGCTCCACGCCGCCGGGATAGAGGTGATCCTGGACGTGGTCTTCAACCACAGCGGTGAGGGAAACGAGTGGGGTCCCACGCTGAATTTTCGGGGCATCGACAACACTACCTATTACATGCTCGAGGAAGACCCGCGGTACTACCGGAACTTTTCCGGTACCGGCAACACGATGAACTGCAACAATCCGGTGATGCGTACATTCATCATGGAATGTCTGCACTACTGGGTAGTGGAGATGCACGTGGATGGATTCCGGTTCGACCTGGGCAGTATTCTCGGGCGCGACGAGCACGGGAATCTGCTGGAAAACGCCCCGATCGTGGATCGCATCGCGAACGATCCGTTGCTTTCCAGCACAAAAATCATCGCCGAGGCGTGGGACGCGGGAGGCGCGTATCAGGTGGGAGCGTTTCAGGGCCGCTGGGCGGAGTGGAACGACCGGTTTCGTGACGATGTGCGTAGGTATTGGCGGGGAGACCGCAACACGACCGCACTCATGGCCACCCGGTTCTCCGGCAGTTCCGATCTGTACCACGCCGGGGGCAGGAAGCCGTTCCACAGCATCAATTACGTCACCGCCCACGACGGATTCACCCTGCGTGACCTGGTCAGCTACAACCGCAAGCATAACCGTGCCAACGGTGAAGGCAACCGGGACGGCCACGATCACAACTTCAGCTACAACTACGGGGAGGAGGGAGAGAGCCGTTCTTCCCCGGTGCGGGAACTCCGTCTGCGGCAGATGAAGAACCTCATGGCGACGCTTCTGCTGTCGCTGGGCACACCGATGCTTCTCTCCGGCGACGAGTTCGGACGCACGCAGCGAGGTAACAACAACGCGTACTGCCAGGACAACGCCTTGAGCTGGAACGATTACACCCTGCTCAGGGAATACGACGGTCTCTACCGGTTTACCCGGATGCTGATCGCCCTGCGCAAACACCATCCCGTCTTCACGCGACCGGAGTTTTACACAGGAGTAGACAACAGCCGGAACGAGCGGAACGATATCGAGTGGTTTGACTGCCACGGTGCGCACATGGACTGGACCTGCGGGGGCTGCGGCTGCCTGGCAATCTATATCGATGGAACGGAAATGCAGCTGCATGGCGCCCGGGAAGACGACGATTTCTACATCATTATGAACACCGCCCGGGAGGACCAGTCCTTTACCGTGCCGTCGCCGCCGGAGGGGCTGCGCTGGGTGCGGGTGATCGACACGGCAAAGCGGTCTCCCGGTGATATCTATCCTCCCGGTTCTGAGACCGAGCTGGGCCCCGATTCACAGGTTGTCCTCGAGCAGAGATCCCTGGTGGTGCTGCGAACCGTTCCTGATATTGACGAGGAGTGATGTACGTGGTACCCCTCTAAACCGGAGGAACTCCATGGCAGATACGCTCTCTCGTGATGAAAAGCTCTACAGGATCCGGCATTCCACCGCCCACGTGATGGCGGAAGCGGTGCTGCAACTCTTTCCCGACGCAGGAATAGCGATCGGGCCACCGATCGACAACGGTTTCTACTACGATTTTGATTTGCCCCGTTCTCTCAAACCGGAAGATCTGGAAGAGATCGAGGAGCGTATGCGCGGCATCGTCGCCGGCAAGCACCCGATCACGCGAGAGGTAGTGGGTAAGGAGAAAGCCCGGGAGATCTTTCACGATCAACCCTACAAGCTGGAACTGATCGACGAACTACCGGAGGATGTGGAGGTGTCCACGTTTACGGTGGACACCTTCGTGGACCTCTGCAAGGGACCGCACGTGGAGACGACCGCGGAGATTCACCCCAAGTCGTTCAAATTGCTCTCGATCGCCGGTGCGTACTGGCGGGGTGACGAGAAGCGCCCCATGCTGCAGCGTATTTACGGCACCGCCTGGGATACTCCCAAGGAGCTGCGAGAACACCTCAACTGGCTTGCGGAGGTGGAGAAGCGGGATCACCGTAAGCTCGGGCGCGAGCTGGACCTCTTCAGTACCCACGAGGCGGCAGGATCGGGCCTTATTTACTGGCACCCGAAGGGATCGAGGATCCGCGGCGCGATCGAGGATTTCTGGCGGGAGGAGCACCGCAAGGGCGGGTACGAGATGCTCTATACCCCTCACGTGGGTAAGAGCTGGCTCTGGGAGACCTCGGGACACCTGGACTTCTACAAGGAGAACATGTACTCCCCCATGGAGCTGGACAACGCGGATTACTACGCCAAGCCGATGAACTGCCCGTTCCACATAATGATCTACCAGACCGCCAAGCGCAGCTACCGGGACCTGCCGCTGCGCTGGGGTGAGCTCGGAACGGTGTACCGCTACGAGCGTAGCGGCGTGCTGCACGGACTCCTGCGCGTACGGGGCTTCACGCAGGACGATGCGCATATCTTCTGTACACCGGACCAGGTGGAGGATGAGATCCTCACGGTGCTCCGGTTCAGCATGAACATCTGGCACGCCTTTGGATTCGAGAGGATCAAAGCGTACCTCTCCACCCGGCCCGAGAAAGCCGTAGGTGATCCCGCCGACTGGGACCGCGCCACGGAGAGTCTCCGGAAAGCGCTTGACGTGGAGCAGATGGAGTACGAACTGGACGAAGGCGGCGGAGCGTTCTACGGACCCAAGATCGACTTGAAGGTACAGGATGCGCTCGGCCGGGAGTGGCAGATGACCACCGTACAGTTTGATTTCAACCTGCCGGAGCGCTTTGATATGACCTTTGTCGACCGGGACGGCCGGGAGAAACGTCCCTACATGGTGCACCGGGCGCTGCTCGGCTCTCTGGAGCGTTTCTTCGGCGTTCTGATCGAACACTACGGCGGCGCGTTTCCGGTCTGGCTGGCACCGGTTCAGGCGATGGTGGTGCCCGTGGCGCCGGCGTTCAACGAGTACGCGCAATCGGTGACGGAACGGCTTTTTGCCGCGGGATTCCGCGTAGAAGCGGATCTCTCGGATAACCGCATGAACGCCAAAATCCGTCACGCTCAGCAGCAGAAGATTCCGTACATGCTGGTGGTTGGTGAGAACGAACAGAATGCCGACGCCGTGAGCGTGCGCACGCGCACAGGTGAGCGGCCCGGTGAGATGGGGGTCGGGGCTTTTACCGAGTTCCTGGCAAAAAAAGTACGGGAGAAGGTGCTGATATGAGTGAGACCGGTGTCGCAAATACGCTGGAGGAGCTGAAGGCGCTCGACAGGGAAGCGCGCATGCTGGAGTACGTTGCCTCCGCGCTGAGTTGGGACCAGGAAACGGGTATGCCGGAGCGCGCCGTAGAGGAGCGCTCCGAGCAGCGGGCGCTCCTGCAGAGCCTTGCCCACAAGCGCGATACGGCGCCGAGGGTGGGGGAGTTGCTTTCAGAACTGGAGAGCCACAACGGACTGGGAGCGGTGGACGCTGCGTTTCTCCGGGAGAAACGACGGCAGTACGATCAGCGTACGCGTCTGCCGGATACGCTGGTCCGCGACCTGGCGGAGACCGCGAGTCGCGCCCAGAACGCCTGGATGCACGCCCGACAGGACGACGATTTCAACGCGTTCAAGCCGTGGCTCTCGCGGCTGATCGAGCTGAACCGGGACGCGGCGGATCACCTGGGGTACGAGCAGATACGCTACGATGCGCTCCTGGACCAGTACGAACCCTACGCGACTACCACGGAAGTTGCCCGCGTATTTGACCAGCTCCGCCAGGGACTGGTGCCGCTGGTGCAGAAGATCGCTGCCGCGGAGCAGGTGGATACCTCATTCTTGCGGCGCTCCTACGATCCGGAACGGCAGCGGGCGTACAGCGACCAGTTGATGGTTGCGCTTGGATACGAGCTCGACCGGGGCCGCCTGGACCTCTCCGCCCACCCCTTTACAACCAAGCTGGGAACACACGACGTGCGTATAACCACTCGGTTCAGCGAACACGCGCCGGAGTCCGGTATATTCTCTACTGTTCACGAGACGGGGCACGCCCTGTACGAGCTGGGCACGGGGGAGGAGCTTTCCGGCACGCTTCTCTCGGACGGTACGTCCCTGGGAATCCACGAGTCCCAGTCCCGAATGCTGGAGAATATGATCGGCCGCAGTCGCGCGTTCTGGACATACCAGCTTCCGGTACTGCGCCGGTACTTCCCGGAACAGTTGAAGGATGTGGACCTGGAGCGTTTTTACCGTGGCATCAATCACGTGGAACCTTCTCTGATCAGGGTGGAAGCGGACGAGGTGACCTACAGTCTGCACGTGATCCTGCGGTTTGAAATAGAACAAGCGCTCATCTCCGGCGATCTTTCCGTGGCGGACCTTCCCGGCGCGTGGCGGGAGAAGATGAAAGACTTTCTCGGCATCGAGCCCGATTCCGACGCACGGGGTGTCCTGCAGGATGTGCACTGGTCCATGGGCGCGTTTGGATATTTCCCGACGTATGCCCTGGGGAATCTCTACGCCGCGCAGTTCCTGCGCGTCATGGAACGGGATTTTCCAGACGCGTGGGATTCGATCGCCCAGGGGGACTGCTCCGGAGTCGTGGCGTGGTCGCGGGACCGGGTCCACCAGTACGGCAAGATGAAGTCTGCCTCGGAGCTGGTGCAGGATATCGCCGGTGGTCCCCTGGATCCATCGGTGTTCCTGGAATACCTGACCGAGAAGTACGAAGATATCTACGGAGGTTAGGAGCGGTTATTCTCGGGACGATCGTCTCAGATTCTTTTTTTCTTCTGAGCCTGGCGGGCGTTTTCTTCGGGGCAGCGTCCGCTCTGGCGAGCGCGAGGGTAAAACGTCGTGCGCGACCTCTGGGATTCCTGCGCCGGCGGGCGGTCCTGGTGCCGTTACTGCTGGTGTTCACGGCGGTTGCTGTCGGGAGCGCGCTCATGCGCGATGCCTCGGTAATTCTGACGTGGCCCTTCTGGAGCGTTGCCCTTTTTCTTCTTCCCGCGATCCTGGTGTGGGTCGTCGGGGGTATCCCGGGCGGACTCGCGATCTTCCCGGTGCGGCTGGTGCTTCTCCTGGCGCTTCTCGCGGTGCCGTCGTCGGGGGTGCTTTTCCATCTTTCTCCGGATAATCCGTCCTCTCTGGAGATCGTCGTTGCGGGAACACCCGATTCGTCCCGTCTGAACGCGCGGTGGAGCGCCCGGTATGGAGCCGATCGTTCCGGTGATGAGCGTATGCTGGTAATCGAGCCGAGTCGGCAACTGCTGGTCCGCGTCGTGACCGGCGTCCGGGCGGCTCCGCTTTGGTGGATGCCGCCGGAGGGACGCGTCCGGGAGATCGGTGTCGGTCCGGTGGGAGCGGTTCCCGAGGTTCTCCGGTTTGACGAGAGCGTGCTTCTGCCGGACGTGAGGTCCCGGATTGAACGGTTCCTCCGGCGCCACCGGTTGTTGCAGACGGTGGAGAGTTCGATTCAAATCCCCGAGCGGGAAGCGCATTTTCTGCAACCGGGACGGTATCGTGTCACCTTGGATACAGCGAGGCCTCATCCCGGCGCCCTTTCGTACCGATACACACAGCAATGATGGTCACGCTGTATCGCCGTGAGGCCGACGGGAGTACCCGGTATGTTACGATCACGGATCGCCAGGGCAACCTGTTCGGTTATCCGACGCTCACGGTCACCAGTGGTAACGATTTCTTTCTTACGCGGGAGCAGCATTTCACGTATGCCCACGAGGCGGAGATGCAGACCGCTCTCCGGGGAATGATCGACCGAAGACTACGCCGCGGTTATCACGTGCTCTACAGCTACTTCGGTGAGAACCAGTATCCTGATATCCGCTCCCACCTGGAAGACCGGTTCATGCCCGATCAGCGATACCTTGATGGTAATACCTGAATCTTGACACGAATCGTGGTAGCGGCCACTATATGCGGGTGAACGCTGCAAACGCCCTGACCTCGCTTCGTCTGGTATTAAGTCCGGTTTTCTTTTTTTTCGCTTTCCTCCCCGTCTGGACCAGCGGTGGATTCGCTATTCTCAG
>SLRR01000025.1 GCA_007130865.1 Spirochaeta sp.
CCTCCGCACGCCGAGAGGTTTGTTGACAGGTTCTGCCTCTATGTATAGCGTGTTTCTATAAACTGGAAAACCGGAACAAAAAGACCAGACCGCCGTCGGTGACACCTTTGCGGGCACGGTCAACGGCCGGAGGAGTAATGCTATGAAGAACGGCGAATCCCGCATCCTTACCCTGAAGGAAGCGCTGCAGCGGTCGTGCAGACACCGGGATATGGACCTCGCGATGCGGCCCATGGAGAACTACAGCAAGACTCCGGGCGGTCCCAACGAGACTCCGCTCTCGTTCTGGGCGTCCTGGGACCTGAAAGACCGCCCGCGTCGCATCGCGCTGCTCCTGGACGACTGTCAGGAGGAATACCGACCCTACGCCGGTGGTATTCTTCCCAACCTGCAGAAAGTCCTGAAAACGTTCCGCGATACCCGATCCGGAAATGACGGGGTCTGCATCGCCTGGAGCGCCTGGAGCCGCAGATTTGACGACGGTATATCGAACGCGATGGACCGTTGGTACGGTCCACGGGGACTGCGTCCCGATAACCCGGAAAACGCCGCCTACGTCTTTACCGGAGCCCCGGGCCTGGAACCCCTTTCCGAGATCGCCCCGACGGAGGAAGAAAGATCCGAGGGCTGGTTCTATCACGGGAAGCACCTGGATATGTTCTGGACGTTCAACGATGACGGAACCTCGTACCTGGATGAGAAACTCAAGGCGCATCACATCGATACGATCGTCATCGTGGGTCTGTGGACCGATGAGTGCATCCTGAGCACCGCCTACGCGGGCAACTCCCGCGGGTACGACGTGGTGGTGGTCCGCGATGCCGTCGCCACGGCCACCGCTCACCACGAGACAGCACTGACCGTCGCCGGCGCTACGGTCGCCAAAGTGCTCTCCACCGACGAGGTGATTCATTACATGAACAACGACTTTGTCCCGGGCGAACCCGGCGCCGTCAAAGGCACGCGATATCCCGACGGACGAAAAGACGATTGATCCGTCCGTCGGTGAGGGGCGGGCGCGTCCGCAGGCGCTGCTAGGCTCCGGTCAGGTCGCGGTCAGGCATTGAAGTACTCCTCCCCTCGCCGACGGATCATCCGAATGTTGGGCAGCATATCCGTAACGAAGTCAAGCATACGCACGATCAGCTCCCCGTAGACGGTAGAATCCCGGGAGAGCAGAATCGTCCCGGTGGTAAGTACCTGCTTGAGGAAAAGCCCCTCCGCGCGTGCCAGGTCCCGAACCTGAACCTCGCGTCCAAGCTCCCGGGAACACTCCAGGCTGATATCCAGTAACAGTGTCTCGTCCATCGGCGTTCGTGCATGACCGGCGACGCCGATATCCACGTCACTGTCCGGACGATGAGTGTCGCGGGCCACGGAGCCGTAGAGGATCGCCAGCAGGACTTCAGGATGGGACTCGAGTACGATCCGGATCCGCCGGGTTATCTCATCGCGCGTCACGAGACGAGTATAGAGCAGCCGCCTGGGTCTGTACAGGAACACCGCGATACGGAACGGTCACTCCCGCGACTGTGCCTGCCGGCGGAGCCAGTCCCGTGCTCCCGGAACGCGGCGCCAGGCGGAACCGGTCCGTTCCGCGTACACCACCGCTTCTCCCTCGCTGCCGGCGGTGTAGTAGCCGCCGCCGGTCTCCGGGATCCATCGCAGGAGGAGCATTTCCGCCACATCGGGGTTTTTCTCCCAGGCGCGATCGAGTTCGTACCGCGCGCGGTCCCGCTCACCCCGGGCCCAGGCGATCAGCGCCGAGGTCCAGGGGCCGTCCGCCCAGTGATCGTCGCGGTACTTCTCGTGGACGCGATGGGCCTCGTCATAGCGACCGGCTTCGATCAGGGCGGGAACGTAATACGCGGCGGCGTTGATGCCGTCCTCAGGGTCGAACCGGAGCATTTCCTCAAAAACTGCCAACGCCTCGTCCCGGCGGTCCAGCGAGAGCAGCGACGCAGCGCGGGTGAAATGGAGCCGTATCACGTCGCGATAGAGATGATCCGCCCAGGGTGAGAGGTCATCCGGGATATCCGGGCGCCGGTCCGCCGTAGCCTCGAGCCCTTTCTCTGCGATTTCCAGGCTGATCTCCGGCTTGTGCTCGTAGAGGCGCGCCCAGACTACCCAGGCGTCGGCATCGTCCGGACAGCGTTCGATCGCGCGGATGCACCACCGCTGGATCCGGTAGTTCTCCGTACCATTGATGCGGAACGGTGCCTCGTGTGCCCCCTCCATGAAGTTGAGTGCCGCCATCGCCGGCGTTTGAAAGGGCTGCTTCGGCGGGTCGACGTGCCACCGGAGTATGCGTTCGAAAAAGGGAGTCCGCGTCCAGCGGCTGTACGGGTCGTACGCCGCTCCCTCGAACACCATCGGTGGTTTGAACGGCGGTGCCTCCCGGAAAAACCCGAAGGGAACGCCGAACCGTTCAAAGAACCTCACGCGAATAGACGAGGCGAGCTCGTCCCCGTACGGCTCCGGCTCCGGATGGCGCTCGAATACCGAGTTAAGCAGGTCCGCGAAATCCTCCTCGTACAACCGGGCACTTCCCTGGTATCGCGCGGCAAAGAGCATCAACGGCAACGTTCTGACCGTGACGCTCCCCGACGGGTAACGATCGTACTGCTCGAGCGTTTCCGGCTTCCGCAGGAACGCGTGGAGGAGATAGCGGTACAGTCCGTTATGGTCGTCCTTTTCCAAAAGCGCCAAGCCAGCTTTCGTCACACGAAAAACCTTTGACCGGTACAGGAGGAGCCCCGCGTCCTGAGCCAGTCGACGCACCCGCATCAGAACCGGGCTGTGAGTCTCGTTGTTTACTCTGGTGTGGGTCGACTCGGCGTCGACAAAAGCGCCCTGTGACAGCCTTTTTACCATCGCTGCCGGGAGGTTACCCCTCGTGGTGGCTTTTACCGGTTCGTTCCGCCGGATCTCCTCCAGAAGCGCCCGGGTCCAGCGAAGAATCGGTACGGTCTTTGCCTCTTCCGCGGTCAGTTCCGGCTGGATCAGGAAGAGCTCACTCCACTGTTCATGATCTCCGGAGACGAGCGTGGACAGCTCCCAGTCGTCGAGGCCGAGGTCTTTTCCGAAAAGTCCGGGAAACAATTTGCTCCCGGCGAGACCGGAGGAACCTGCGTTTTCCCCGGGGCGCGCGGCGTAGTCCGGTCCGTCGCTGTGGCCGTGGGGATCATCATCGTCCGGTTGGTCGCCGGTTGTACCGGGGAAGGGGAGTATCTTTGCCATGTACTCTCACGATAATACAGATGGATGCGTTTTTACAGGCCATGATACGCCTTGCCACAGGATCGCTCCATCACTAATCTGGGCGGAATGGCGCGAGGCACAAAGAAGTCCGATCCCAACCAGGGGCGGCTCCGTATCGGCAACCAGTGGAACGCGATCCGTATCATCGCGTTGTCTCAGAATAACCCGCTCAAGGCGATTGCGGAGTTCGTTGAAAACTCGATCGACGCCCGGGCTCGTACGATCTCGATCATCCGCGGGAAGAGCAAGGGCGAGCAATACCTGAAGGTCGTCGACGACGGCGAGGGGATCGCCGATTTCCGGTACGTGGCGACGCATATCGGCGACTCGATCAAGCGTCTGCTGAAGGAGAAGGGCGAAGAGGGGATCCAGGGGGAGTTTGGTATCGGGCTGATGAGTTTCTGGACGGTCGGCGAAGAGCTCGTCCTCACCTCCTGCCCCGCCGGCGGGTCGGCGCAGCGCCTGCATATGATGAAGGACTCGCCGGATTTCGTGATCCGTCCTTCCCGGGAACTGTTCGATACCCCCGGGACCACGCTGCACATCCAGCCGCTTCTGCAGGGGATGAAGAATCTCTCCGGTGAGAAGATCCAGTCCTACCTGGCGAGTGAGTTGCGGGACCGCATCAGTCGATCGGGAGTGGCGATCCGCATCATCGACAGGACCGCCCGGAAAGACCTCGTGGTAGAGCCGCGGCAGTTCCACGGGCAGCTGCTGCACGGTCTGCCGGAGGCGCGGACGCCGCGAGGAGAAGTGTACGTCGAATGTTATCTCACCGATCCCGGGTCCGGTGCAGGCGTGGCTCTGCAGAAACAGGGAACGCGGGTTCTGCCGGATATCACCCGGGCGGACGCGTTCCGGCGACCGCCCTGGACATCGGGGTATGTCGAAGGGATTATCGACGCCTCGTTTGTCCAGCTCACGCCGGGCACGCGCGACGGCGTGGTCTACGATGATGCTTTCGACTCTCTCCTGGACGCGCTCGCGCCGGTGGAAGCCGCGATCAGCGAGGCGATCGCCGAGCATCGCCGCGCCGAGGAGGACGAAGCGAGCCGGGCGATGCTGCGACGCATTACCCGGGCGCTCAAGGAGGCGTTCGCGATGCTTCCCGCGGAGGAGTACGGGTGGCTCTCCTCGCGGACGGAGGGGCGCGGCCGCGGCAAGGGAGCGACCGCGGGTAACGGTGCGGACGGCACCGACGGTGAGGGCGCGAATCCCAACGACGCCGGCACGACCGATCCCGTCGGCGACGCAGCGACCGACGGTGATGCTCCGGAAGGTGTATTCCGGGACGGCGACATCGCTCCCGGGGTTGAAGTCGGCGAGGAGCCGCAGCGCGACCCCAACGGCCAGCGCGCGTTCTTTGAGTTTCCCGGGCCGCTCTACCGCGTCGAGCTGCGGCCCACCGCCGCCCGGGTCGGGGTCGGACGGGAGTGTCGGTTACGGGCGGTACCGCGGGACCGTTCACGGCGGACCGTGGACTCCGACGTCACGATTTCCTGGACGGTCGAGCAGGGGAGCGGCCGGCTCAGCGGGGATCAGGGTGAGTTCGTTTCCTACCGCGCTCCGGAAGAACCGGAACTGGCGATAATCTCGGTCCGAGCCCGCCAGGGTCAGGTGGAGTGTGATGCCCGGGCGACGATCACGGTTACGGCGGAACTGGGCGGATCGCGTCCGGCCGGTACGGGAATCGTGGGCCGCCAGGGGTTGCCCGGGTATACCTACCGCTACGCGCCGGGAGAGCTGTGGCGATCGCGGTACAACCAGGACGAGTCTCTGATCACCGTGAACTCGGGACACGCCGACTTCGTCTTTGCCTCCCGGCAATCCGCCACGAAGTTACGGTACGTGAGCCGCCTCTTCGCCAAGGAGATCGTGCTCGCCAACTTCCCCGGCGTTCCCCGGGAGGATCTGCTGGAGCGTATGATCGAGCTCGAACTCTACATGGACAGTTTTCTGCGGTAGCGCTACCACACCGGCAGCTCGAGCCGGAAAAGCGCGCCCCCGCCGGGGACGTTGCGCGCGGTCAGGGTGCCCTGGTGCTTGTGGGCGAGTTCGCGGGAGATCGCCAGGCCGAGGCCCAGGCCGAAGTCGGCGCCGCCGCTTTTGGTGGTGGTGTTAGGGTCAAAGATCGACTCCAGCAGTTCTTCCGGTATGCCCGGGCCTTCGTCCTCCACTTCCATCCAGACCGCTTCTTCGCCCCCGCCGGTACGTACGACGATCGCTTTACCCTGCTCGGTGGCGTCGCAGGCGTTGGTGAGCAGATTGGTGATGATCTGGTTGATCTCGCCGGGGCAGCAGTGTACTACCGGTTGGTCTGTGAGTTGGAGGCCGAGTTCGTAATGTTTGAGTCGGTGGTTAAGGACCACCAGGGTATCCCGGATACAGTCCTCCAGGCAGGCGGAACAACTCTGTTCGTTCTCGTCGCGGCTGTAGCTTTTCACGCTTTTCACCAGACGTCGAATCCGTTCCTCCGCCAGGAGCGCGCCGTGAAGAGAAGCGCCGATCTCAAACGCCCGGAGTTTTTCCGACACCTCTTCCAGGTTTCCCGATCGCAGGTCCTGGTCGAGCAGTTTCAGAGTCTCGTCGTCCAGCCGCGAGAGGCGGCGGCATACCGCGCGGCCCACCCGGGGATACCGTTCAACCAGCTCCTGCAGGCGCGCCCGTGACTCCGCACTCCCGAGAAGGGGCGCGGAAAAACCCGCGGCGTAGAGTCGGGCTTCTTCCGTCCGTTCCCGGAAGATCGCGGGCATCTCCCGCTCCACCAGCTCCAGACTTTTCATCAACGCCGCGGCGGGATTGTTGATCTCGTGAGCGATTCCCGCCAGGAGCTGTCCCATGGTGGCGAGCCGCTCCTGGTGGATCAGCTGCGTCCTGGTCCGCTTGAGGTCCTCCACCGCTTCCTGCAGGGCGTTACGCTCCTGCTCGAGTTCACTCGTGAGCTCCGCCACCTCCAGGTTGAGCCCCACCACGCGGCGGTAGCGGTCGCTCAGGTTGGTGACGAAGAGTTGCTGCGTAAGCCGGGTAAACTCCGGGTCCCGGGCAACGCCGCGGTCGAAGTCTTCCCGTTCCAGCCGCAGCACCGTCATATCCGTGGCGGCCACGGAATTGGTGAACGCCGGTTGTCCCGTCCAGAACGAGAGGATTCCCAGCAAAGACCCGGGACCGACCAGGTCGACCGGTATCGTCCCGCCCCGGGTATCGCTCTTGGAGTTCTCTGCGGAACCTTCCAGGAGTATATAGAGCGTCTCGTTTCCTTTGCCCTCGAGAAGAAGCTGTGTCCCCGCGGGGATCTGTTCCGGTTCGCGGCCGAGCGCGTGGGCTCGCCGGACGAGCCGGTCCAGGGCCTCGGCGGTACTCAGCTCCGGAAGTTCGCTTGTACCCGTGGCCGGTTCGTCGTCTCGCCCGGCCATCGCATCACCGGTCCGTTTCACGGTACTCCCGGAGCAGGCTTGCCGCGTGGTTCGGGTCCAGGTGCTGGAGGTAAGGTAATGGATCGAGGCGCCGGGCTGCGATATAGAGAGCCAGCTGGCGTCGAGCCACGGTGAGGAGTTCGTCCCGGTCCCAGGGTTTTGCCACGTAGTGGGCGAGTTCCGCCCGGTTCACCGCTTTCACCGTGGCTTCAAGCCCGGCCTGGCCGGTAAGCAGCACTTTCCGGGTCGGGCGCCACCGTTCCTCGCCGGTCATCGCCACGAGGAGATCCACGCCGGTCTCGCCGGGCATGATGTGATCGCAGAAGATCACTCCCAGGCCGATGCGATCACGGTGCAGTCGTTCGAGACATTCGCGAGCCTCTGCTGCGTTCTCCGCGGTCTCTACAGGAAAGATCTCCTCCAGTGGGGCCAGTTCGCGTACCGCCACGTCCAGGACGTCCGGCTCGTCGTCTACACACAGTATCGCGATCGTCTCGCTCATGATTGAACTCCCGTCACATTCTACAGGACCAATGGCCACAGGACCAGTGCGAAGAGAATCGTGAACACGAATCCCAGGACTCCCACGAGTATTCCCGATACCGCCAGGTCCCGCGTCTCTATCAGTCCCGTGGACATGGCGATCGCGTTAGGCGGGGTGGAGATCGGAAGGATGTTGGCGTAACTCACGATCACTCCGATCGCCGCGATCGGGATGATCAGCGCCGAGGCGATTCCTCCCGCCAGGGGCAGCACCAGAGAGATCGCGATCGGCATGAGGATCGTGGCGCTCACCGTGTGAGAGACAAGGTTGGCCACCAGGAATCCCACCAGCGAGAATAGTATCACCAGCCCGGTCGTTCCGAATCCTTCCCAGGAAACACGGCCGATCATCCACGCGGCCAGCCCCGTCTGCTGCAGGCTCAGTCCCAGCGATATCCCGCCCGCTACAAGCCAGAGTACTTCCCAGGAGAAACCGCGGATCTCCTTCTTCTCCAGCACACCCATAGCCGGCAGCAGCACGATCGGGAGGAATGCCACCACCGCCGACGGAACGCCGTGGAGCTTCTCCGTAACCCAGAGTACCACGGTGACGCCGAAGACAACGTAACTCGCGATAGCGCGGGGACTGCGGTCGAAGCTTGAGTCTATCTGTAGTTCGAACTCCTCGATCCGGGGCTTGAAGATGCGACATATTCCCCACCACGCAAGAAAGAGGGTCACTATTACCAGAGGTACTGCCAGCATCATCCACGTGCTGAACGGCACGAACACGTCCTCCTGCGCGAGCGCCGCCAGGGCGACCGCGTTGGGTGGTGTTCCGATCGGCGTAGCGATCCCCCCGATATTGGCCCCTACCGGGATCGAGAGTCCGATCAGGCGTCGGAACGGATCATCCCGGGGCACCATCGCCACGATCGGGATCGCTACGGTCATCATCATAGCCGTGGTGGCGGTATTGCTCATGAACGCCGAGAGCGTTGCCGTTACCACCATTACTCCCAGGGAGACCATCTCCGGTCGTGTTCCGAACGGTTTCAGCAGGACCCGCGTCAGGTTGCGGTCCAGTTTGTACTTCTCTGCCGCCGCGGCCAGGGTGAACCCTCCCAGAAAGAGGATGATGATCGGATTGGCGAGGGTTCCGTAGAACTGCGTGTACGCCGGGGCGGTATACCCCTCGGGATGGAGGCGCGTCAGGAGCCCGGCGATCACGCTCTGGTCCGAGAGCAACACGACTTGCGCCAGGATCACCGACATGCTTGTGGCGTATATCGGAATCGGTTCGGTGATCCAGAAGACCGCCGCCATCAGAAAGATTCCGAGCGCTACGTGACCGGAGAAGGAGAGTCCTTCAAACGAGAAGAACGGCATCGCCGCCAGGGCGAAGAGTCCCAGCACGAGCCCTGCCGCGCGTTTTACCGATAGCTTTTTGCCGGATGCCATGACGGGAGCCAGCATTACCGGAGATCGGGTTCCGGTGCAACCCCGGCGTTTTACAGGGCGGACGCCGTACGTTCTCGACGTGCAGGCGGAAGTCACATCCGTCCCACCCTCGCGTCCGCCTTTTGTGTGTTATATTGTGTGTATGAAGTCGCGCACAAACGTGAGTATAGATCGCACGCTTTATGAAGCGGCAAAGCGGAACGGGATTTCTCTCTCGCGCGCTCTGGAAGACGCTCTCCGGGATCGCCTGGCGGAACTGGAAGCGGAGCACTGGCTCCGGGAGAACCGGGGACGAATAGCCGCCTACAGTGAATACGTCGCCGAACACGGTGTTTTCAGCGACAGCCTCAGGGATTTCTGATGGCCCAGTTTGATGTTCACCGGAACACCAACTCCGCTACCCGCGGGCGGACGCCGTACGTTCTCGACGTGCAGGCGGAAGTCATGTCGGTGCTGCCGACACGGCTGGTATGTCCGATCCGTCCGCGAACCGATCTTCCCTACGATCCCGTTGCGCGCGTTCACCTGCCGGTTATTATCGACGGCGGGGAGTTTGTCGTGTTCGTCTCGGAACTGACCGGCGTACCGGCGAGTATCCTCGCCCCCCCTGTATTCTCTCTCCGTGACTACCGGCAGGAAATCGTCGCCGCCGTGGATCTGCTGGTCACCGGGTTCTGACGTCACGCCCGCGGGCTTCCGGAGCGCAACGCCTCCGAGATCGCGGCGCGCACGGTTCCGGCGTCACGCCCGCGGGCTTCCGGGGGAGTCGTTCCGTTGGACCACCGGTGGCACGTCGGTGTAGTATCAGCTCGATGTATATACGTGTACTGACCGCGGTTTTGGCCGCGCTGGCCACGGGCACGGCGATCGCCCTGCAGTCAACGTTGAACGGACGAGCCGGAGCCGTAATCGGCCCGATCCGGACGGGCATACTGGTTAACGCGGTGGGCGGGTCCATGGCGCTCGTGATTGTTATCGTTACGGTTCTTGCCGGCCGGACGGGGTTGATTCCGACAGGAGTTCTGAGTCTCTCGGGCCGGACTGCCCCGGCGCTGCAGGTGTTCACCTGGGTCGCAATGGCGGGTTTTCTCGGGATCACGATAATCGTGGGGATCTCCTTTGCGGTACAGGGGGCAGGTGTGACGGCGGGCCTTTCCGCGGTGATTCTCGCCCAGCTCCTGGTGGGAATGCTCATAGACCAGGTGGGCGGCGCCGGCGGGATCGCCGTGGCGATCGACCTCCGCAGAATCGCCGGTGTGGTGGCGATGGCCGCGGGCGTGTGGCTGCTGGTACCCCGCGCGGGGTAGAGCCTGCGGTAATCCCGCACCGGCAGCTGTGGGCGCGTCATGCGTTGTGACACGGGACTGCGAAGCTACGAAAACTAGTCCGAAATCTAGATTTAATGTAACCAGATATTTGAAAACAGCGTGTAGACCGAGTACACTGGTTTGTACGAGGTGCGCGCCGTGCCGAAAAAACGAGCTGCCGCAAGGCAGTGTGCGATTGTCGGCGCCTGGTGTTTTCTGCTCATTCTTGTGCTCGCGGTTACCGGCTGCCCCGATCCTGTCTCGCTGTCGGACGACGTCGTTCGGGATATCGACCATGATCTTGCCGATCCCGGTGACGTGGAACCTTCCGGTGTCGATCCGTTTCATACACGACCGGGCTGGACCTGGAGCGGTGATCCCGTCGACGGCACCGGCGTGTTTCGATTCAGGTTTAACGGGAGCGAGTGGAACACTCTCGTGGGTGAACCGGGCGGCACGTATACGTACAGTTTTGAAGATCTCGGATGGGATATTTTTCCCGGAACGTACCTGTTTGAAGTGCAGGAACGGAACTCCGCCGGAAACTGGTCTCTCTCCTGTTCCTGTACCACGGTGATACAGGTTCGCCCTCCCGTTTTTATCACGGTGCCCGACGATCCCACGAACAACCGCACGCCTGCGTTCGAGTGGGGTCAGTACGCTCCGGCGCAGTATGGAGCGACCAACCTTTTCTCGTATCGTCTGCAGCGGCTTGAATCCGGAACGTGGCAGACCATTCCCGGGGACCGCGACGTAGATACCACTGTCACAAGTTACGTTGTCGTCTCGTCGCTTACACCGGGTACGTACCGGTTTGGCGTATCTGAGTTGAACCAGGGCGGTTCTCGCTCCGCCTACGTCTACCACGAGTTCGTGTTTCAACCGGCAACCGTCACGTACCACGGAAACGGCCACACTTCCGGGTCGCCCCCGAGAGACACCAATGCTTACGGAATGGGGGACGAGGTTACCGTGCGTGATATCGGGTCCCTGGTGCGACAGGGATATACATTCTCCCGGTGGAACACCGCGCCCGACGGAAGTGGAACGTCCTACCTGCCGGGTGAGACATTTGCGATCGGGTTGGAGAGCGTCGTTCTGTACGCGCAGTGGGAGCATACCGTGGGCGAACGCGTTTCCCACGATGCCGGCGGGGTCGTCTTCCATCTCCGTATCGCTCCGGCAGCGACTTTTCCAACCGGTTGGGACGATACGGCGACGGGTACGGTGGATACACCGTTTTTGATCGGTGAGACCGAGGTGACCTACGAGCTCTGGTACACGGTGCGTACCTGGGCGGAGGACCCGGCCAACGGGTACGTGTTCCTCTCGCCCGGGCAGGAAGGAAGCCACGGAGTACCGGGAGCGTCGCCAACCGCGGGCCGGTACGAGCCGGTCACGAACGTCAGCTGGCGCGACGTAATCGTTTGGTTGAACGCGTTGTCGGAATACAGCGGATTCACCCCGGTATACTGGTATCAAAACGAGATCGTCCGGGATGCGGAAGAACCCGAATTGATCGACTGGGATGCGATCGTACGGGAACAAACCGACGGGTTCCGCTTACCCTCCAACCTTTAATGGTCGCTGGCGGCGCGGTATATCGGTTCCGACCTGCCGGCGGAAGAACCCCTGCGGTCCAGTGCGATTCTGCGGGACACTATCTACTGGACCCCGGGACAGTTTGCCAGTGGAGCAGTAGACAACTATCTGAACGAACCAGCGACGCTGGAAGCAGCATGGATGGGAAACAACAGCGGTGGGAGTACCCAGCCAGTTGGTCAGAAACCGGCCGATGGAACGGGTCTCGGCCTTTACGATATGAGTGGAAACGTGTGGGAGTGGACGTTTACTGCCGGGAACTCCGGGTATAGGGTGAGTCGGGGCGGTTGCTTCAACGAGGACGTGAGCTGGGGCGCGATCGGAAACGATTCATACTACTTCTGGATTCACCAGGGTGAGATCTGGATGGGATTTCGGATATCACGGGACCTGTAACCTTTGTTCATCGTTGTTGTTCTCACGTTGACGCTTCGTTAAACTTTTCTTGACATATTCTTGACATTACCCTTATCGCGGAGCAGATTCACCGTATGAACGGAGGTCTCTGCTGATGTACCACACCACCCGTCGGCGGTTCCGTCCCTGGACCCTGGCGATACTCTTTTTTCTGGGCTGGGTACTGTTGACCTTTTACCCGCGCCCCACCGATCTGGTGCGGAGCTTGTACCGCGTGTTCCGTCCGCCCGTCGACGCGGAGTACGTCGCGGTGCACGCGCACCTCTTCGCGGACCTGGAAGATCCGGGTGCGATCGATCGCCGGGTGAGCGAGCTCTTTCCCTACCGGTACGACTGGGTGTCCTGGAACAAACCCTGGTACTTTCCCACCGTGGACGAGGCGTTCCTCGCGATGACCGGCGACTGCAAGACCCGGCTCATCGTGCTGGCGTCGGTCCTGGAATACCGGGGCATCCCCTACAGTTTCTCCGCTTCTCCCACTCACGTCTGGGTGGACTATCCCGGGAAGAGCGAGACCCGCGGTGAGAACGCCCGGGTGGCCTTTTTCTCGGCGGATTCCGACAGCGGGGCCCGGAACTGGGGCATTCCCTCCGGGGTAGACCTGCGGCTGTCCCTGAAGAGTTTCTGGACCGCTTTCTGGTGGTACATGCCTCCCCACAAGAAACTGTCCCTTGCGGCGGGCCTGGTCTTCTCGCTTCTGCTCGGCGTCGTTCTCGGGGCGTTGACGCGCATGCCCCGCGGCGTGTCACACTCCGAGGCATGAGCGAAAGATCGGGAGCTGAAACGGATTCCAAAATCGTCCTGATCACGGGCAGCACCGACGGGATCGGGCGTGCCGCCGCGCTGGAAGCCGCCGGTCTTGGTCACAGTGTTATCGTCCACGGACGCAGCGAGGCGCGGGTCAACGCGGTGATACACGAGATCCGTCAACGCGGCGGAGAGACGGGGATCGAACCCCGGGGCGTAACGGCGGACCTCTCTTCCCTGGCGGATGTACGGGCCCTGGCCCGGCGGCTCCGGCACGACCTGCCGCGGCTGGACGTACTGATCAACAACGCCGGCGTTATATCCCGGACGCGCCGGGTGAGTCGTGACGGGTACGAACTCACCTTCGCGGTGAACCACCTGGCACACTTCCTCCTGACAACGGACCTTCTTGATCTCATCACAAAGAGCGCCCCCGCCCGGATCGTCAACGTCAGCTCCATGGTCCACTACGGCGCGGAGATCGACTTTGACGACCTCATGCTGGAACCGCACTACGACGGTCGACGCGCCTACGAGCAGAGCAAGCTCGCCAACGTACTCTTCACCACGGAACTTACCCGCCGTCTGGACGGTACCGGCGTCACGGCGGTGTCGCTCCACCCGGGAGTAATCAACACCAAGGTCCTCCACGAATACTTCAGCGGGGGAGCCCCCACGGAACAGGGTGCGCGCAACGTACTGATACCCGCCCTGGACCCGGCGTACGCGGATCTCACCGGTGCGTATTTCTCCGACGCCCGCCCGAGGGATCCCGATCCTGCCGGGACGGATTCCGACACGGCGCGCCGTCTGTGGGAGGTGAGCGAGGAACTGCTCTCGTCCTGCACGTTTTTTTGAAAAAGGCGATATAATACGGGACAATTCATAGAACCATAGGCACGGTACAGGGAGCAACGATGAAGCTGGACGACAGCTCGTACAGGAGAATCGTGGATAATCTCTATGAGGGTTTGTACTTCGTCGACACCAATCGCGTGATAACGTACTGGAACAAGGCGGCGGAACGGATTTCCGGGTACACCGCGGAGGAAGTTGTCGGCCAGGCGTGTCACGATAATATCCTTACCCACATCGACCACCAGGGAAATCAGCTCTGTTTCGGTCGGTGTCCCGTGGCAGCCACGATAAAAGATTGTGAGCACCGGGAGGCGGAGGTGTTCCTCCACCACAAGGACGGTCACCGGGTGCCGGTGTCCGTACGCGTTTCTCCTCTGCTCGACGAGAGCGGTACCGTGATAGGCGCGATCGAACTGTTTTCCGATATCAGTAACAAATCGACAAACCAGCTTCGCATGCGGGAGCTGGAGGAGCTCGCGTTTATCGACTCTCTTACGCAGCTGGCCAACCGCGCTTACGTGGAGACGGAGATCGAAACCCGCTTCGAGGAGTACCGCCGGTATAACGTTCCCTTCGGGATTCTCTTCTTTGATATAGACCGGTTCAAGCGCTTCAACGATACCTGGGGTCACGACATGGGAGATCGCGTGCTGAGGATCGTGGCCGACACGCTCACGGCCAACAGTCGCCCCTTTGACACGTTTGGCCGGTGGGGAGGCGAGGAGTTCCTGGGGATCGTCCGGAACGTGGACGATGAAGGACTCACGGCTCTGGGCGAGCGGAACCGCATGGCCGTGGAAGCGGCGTATCTTGTTCATGCCGGGGAACGCCTGAACGTGACCGTCTCGATCGGAGCGTCCCTGGTACGGCCCGGGGATACACCGGATACGCTGGTGAAACGGGCGGACCAGGCGTTGTACCGGAGCAAGCGGGACGGACGGAACCGCTTTACCCTCGAGACATAATCCGCGGTGTTGATATGGAAGACCACACGCTCCTGACCAGGCTCGCCCTGGAACGCGCGTTCCCGGCGGACCGCGTCACTGAGGCCGTCCCGTTCGCCCGGTTTCTTGCGGACCACGGCGCCGATCTTGTCGAATACCTGACCACGACAGCCGAG
>SLRR01000128.1 GCA_007130865.1 Spirochaeta sp.
GACCGTAGTATAATATAAAAAACTCAATAATGTCAACCAATGTTTTTCTTGATCTCCACGACATCGAATCCTCGTCGGTAGAGCTTTCGGAGAATCTGTTCCTCGCTTTGGCCGCGGAGTGATGTGAGCGCGTTCAGCAACGCTTCCCGGAAGCAGTCGGGGTTCTCCTCCTCGTACTGTCGGATAGCCCGTTCCACCGTTTCCCGGTCCACCCCTTTGCGGGCCAGCCCCGCAACCAGGGCGTTTCTGCTCCTGCCGACTCCACTCATGCGGGACCGCACCCAGGACTCGGCAAACCGATCGTCGTCCTGGTACCGGTAATCCTGCATCCGCTGGAGAGCGAACTCGATCGCGTCCGCCGAAAAACCCCGCCGGCGAAGTTTCTGCCGGAGTTCGGCCTCGCTGTGGTCGCGACGAGAGAGCAAGTCCACCGCCGCTGCCGGGGCAAAGAGGTGCCCGCTCCTTGTCACCAGGTCTCGCAGAGCGCCAAAGGTGGTTTCCTGTGCCTCTTCCAGGGGAGGGTCGGCGGCGGCGAAGATCTCACGATCGAGGTCGAATCGCATAACGGGGGAGCGGGAGCGGCCGGAGCGGTTGGCCCGGCCGGAACGGCGAGAACGGCCGGAGTGACCATGATCCTCAAAGGTATCGCGGGGGTCGGACTCGTCGCGATCCTTGTTCGCCGGTTCCACCAATCGCCCAAAAACGGAAACGCCCGCACCGATAGAGGGGTGCGGGCGAATCGCGATGATGCGTACCGGAGTCTCCGGCGAGGTGTTTTTAACGCTTGGAGAACTGGAAGCGACGGCGCGCACCGCGTTGTCCGTACTTCTTTCGTTCCACCATCCGGGGATCCCGCGTGAGGAATCCGTTGACGCGCATCGGCTTCAGCAACGCCTCGTCGTACTTTACGAGCGCCCGGGCGAGACCGTGACGGATTGCACCGGCCTGGCCGCTCTCACCGCCACCGTGCACCGTGACCACCAGGTCGAAATCGGTGGTTTTCTCCGCCACCATGAGGGGCTGTTGAAAGATCACCTCGTTTTCCTGGCGATGAAAATACTCGTTGGCATCACGTCCGTTGATCGTCACTTTGCCCGAACCGGGACGAAGATACACCCGGGCAACCGAGGTCTTGCGGCGGCCGGTACCTACAAACTGCTCCATCTGTTCAAGCCTCCTTCACCGGGGGAATCGAGTACTCCTCGGGCTTCTGCGCGGCGTGGGGATGCTCCGGACCGGCGTACACCTTGAGGTTGGTGAAAAGCTTCCGCCCCAACCGGTTCTTCGGCAGCATTCCGCGCACGGCGTTCTCAAGCGGAAACTGTGGTTTGCGCTTGAGCACCTTCTGGAACGACTCGGACTTTATCGCCCCGGGATAACCGCTGTGGCGATAGTAGAGCTTCTGCGTCTCCTTGCGCCCGGTAACGGTCACCTTGTCTGCATTGATGATGATCACGAAGTCGCCGATCTCCTGGTGAGGGGCAAACTCGGGCTTGTGCTTACCGCGAAGGAGGTTAGCCGCTTCTACGGCAACACGACCGAGTCGTTGGTCGGCAGCGTCGATCACGTACCATTTACGTTCTGTTTCTTTCGTCTTGACGAATACTGTACTCATGTTCTCAACTCGAATCCGTCGCACACCACCACCACCGCAGGCCGAAGCAAGGGGTACGACGCAAAAATTGGATCGTCAACGTGACACAACCGACGACTAATGTCAACCGGTAGCACGTAACCGCTACAACCGCTCGGGTCTTCCGGTCAGGTCGTTTCCGAGGACGAATCGGAGGATTTCTCCTTCTCCGCCTCGGCCGCCGCCCGGGCCTCCTCTTCCTCTTCCTTCTTTGCTTCGATCTTGTCCTTGATGTCCGCTATACCGATCATGATCGCGATCAGACCGATAAAGAGCGCCAGCAGGGGAATCCCTCCAGCGAGAACGACCTTGACCTGCTCCCACCAGTTAAGCAGCGCAAAGGGGAGCGTTTCCGGCAGAACCGCGTACACCGCAAAGAGGACAAAAACAATACCAAAAATCATCGCACCCATGTGTCAAACCTCCACTTCATGCTATAGGACGTCACAATCGGGAGCTCCGAATCATAGAGACAAACCCCACTATGATAAAGAGCAACGGCACCGCCCGCAGTAAAACCCAGAACAGCGGCGTGCCCATCACACGGACGTCAGCGACGGTGATAATACCAAAACGATCCAACGTTTGGAAGACCACATCTCCAAATCGGAGAACAACTCCGATGATAACCAGCATCCACGCGGGTTCGCGCGTCATCGACCACAGCATGATCCCCAGAAAAGCCGCCACGCCGGTCAGGGCGAGTTCCACCACGAGAACATTCAGCTCAGTCGGGCCAGTCAGCACAGAGAGCCTCCCAATTTTTTACCTCCCGCCGTCCGAGTTCGCCGGGGCAACAGATCGGATCACCGGGATCAGGCGGAAGAACGATTCCCCGTTCGAGAGCACGCGTCCGGAAGTTCCGGAAGTTCGAACTCCCGTCGCCGGTTGCCGAACTCGCCGCTGTGTCGGGTTCGGTTGGTTGCTCCGCGAACCAGTACACGCCGTGCAGACGGAATCCCGGGGGCACCGGCAGTGACCGGGCCAGCTCGATCCGCTGCTTCGCTTCCGCGGAATCAAGATACCGCAGAAGGTTCCCCGCGGCTACCACCAGGCCGGAAAGAAGAACCGGAGAGAGTTCCTCCAGTCGGAGCGGGTGCGTGGTTGTCAACGATTGTGGTGCAGAGGGCGAGTGCGTGGTTGTCGGTGCCGTGTGCGGTGCACCGTCCGACTCCGTCGTCGCCTCCGATCGAAGTGAAAGCGTCGACTCCATCATCGCGCCACCGTCAAAAGAGGCCATGAGCGGAAACGGGAGCGTCACGTGATACACGTCCTCGCCGGCGTCGGAGGCGTCCGTTGCCGGTGTGGCCGGCAACCCCTCCTCGGGCGTTGTCCCCGAGAGGGGGCGCCACCGGCGTCCCGCGGGACCGATAGTCAGAGACGGAACTCCCGCCCGTCGGGCCAGTGCGGCGAGGGCCTTTTCCAGGCGGCGCGGCCACGCCGTGGGAACGGGAACCCAGAGCCCGCGGTCTATCTCGGCGGCTACCGTGCGGGCGAGCCCGGCCGGACGGTGACCGAGAAACGCAGCTCCGTCGGCCTGCCAGAAATCAACGTAGCGGTTTCCCGCCGCGTCGTAGAGGCGCCAGTCCCGGGCACGTCGGATAATTCGACCCGGGGGGAGGAGGTAACTCCGGGCGTCGTCGTGTTCGTTCTGGTGGTCGTCATCGCGCCGGGCCTCATCCGGGGCGTCGCTGCGTTTGTGTTGGCGCCGGGCGCCGTCGTGTTCGTCGTGGTGCTCGTCCTGTGCGGTCATCACCAGCCTCCGTCCCACTCGTCGGCTCCGCCGGCGATTCGTTCCAGGCCGGGGGTATAGACGGGGAAGAACTGGCCGGTCATGCCGGTCTCGAACCGGACCTCCACGCAGACTTCCGCGCCGGCACGCCAGGAGCGAACGACCTGGCCGGTGCCGTAGTCGTCGTGGTAGACCGCGACTCCGCGCTTCCACGTTTCGTCCGGGTCGTCGTCGCCGTTGGTGCGGCCGTATCCGAACCCGCCGGCGTACCCTTCGGCTTCAACCTGGACCAGTTCCCGGGGAATCTCCGAGAGAAAGCGTGAGGGGAGCAGGTCCGTGAACCGGCCGTGCACGCGGCGGGTTCGACAGCTGATGAGCGTCACCTCGTCGCGGGCCCGGGTGATCGCCACGTAGAAGAGGCGTCGCTCCTCCTCCAGTTCGTCCGGGTTGTCGTCCCGCGGGAAGAGGCCTTCCTCCAGACCGGTGATGATCACCCGTTCGAACTCGAGGCCCTTGGTGTTGTGCATCGTGATGAGTACCACCCGCGCGTCTTCCGTGGTGGCCTGCTCCCGGGCGCTGTCGAGTTCGATCCCTTCCAGAA
>SLRR01000075.1 GCA_007130865.1 Spirochaeta sp.
GCCCGTTAAAAAAAGCTGTTTCTCGCCGCTTCCCGCGGGAAGACATATCGTATAACTCGTGTTATAAACGACAGGATCAGAGATCGTGAACAACAGGGAGTAAAAACGTGGCACAGACAGAATCCTCGATCCGGACGCGCCGGGCGTTCCTTAAAATCAGCGATCGTGACGTCGCCCTCGTGCGAGCGATGAAACGGCCCGTGGAGCGCCATATCGATCGCATGCTGGATGCGTTCTACGGACACATCATGGAGCATGAAGCGACGCGCCGTAAATTTACCTCGCCGGCTATGATGGAACACGCGAGAAAATCCCAGCGCGTTCACTGGCTGGACTACGTGTTCCAGGCGAGGCTCGACGAGGAATACGCGGAACGCGTTCTCAGGATCGGAGCTGCCCACGTCCGGATCGGACTGACCCCACAGTGGTATCTCGGTGGTTACCTGCTCGTACTCAACCTCCTGATCGATCTCTGCCGCCGGCGATATCGTCTTCGCCCGCGGCGGATGGTACGCGCCATACAGGCGGTACAGAAAGTGGTATTTCTGGACATCGACCTGGCGATCACCGCATACCAGCACCTGCTCGATCAGGAAGCGCGGGAGATGGCCGAACAGATCGTTCAGGTCAGCCGCTCCCTGAGTTCCGATGCCTCCGGACAGGCCGCGAGCGTGGAAGAGCTCAGCGCCAGCATGCAGCAGATGGTGGCCACGATCGGACAGAATACGGAAAACGCACAGAAAACCGGGACGATCGCCACGGCAAACAACGAGCGCGCCGAGGAAGGACTGGGAGCGGTGCGGAATACCGTATCGGCGATGCAGGAGATAGCGGAAAAGATCGAAACGATCGACAGTATTGCCCGCAACACCAACATCCTGGCGCTGAACGCCGCGATCGAGGCCGCCCGGGCCGGAGAAGCGGGCAAGGGATTCGCCGTGGTCGCCACCGAGGTGGGTCGTCTGGCGGAACGAACCCGGAACGCCGCCCGAGAGATCGTGGACCTTGCCCGATCGAGCTCCGACACCGCCCGACAGGCGGGAGAACTGATCGAGCATATCGTTACAGAGATCGGAAAAACCGCCGGGCTCGTCCAGGAGATCGCCGGAGCCAGCCGGGAACAGCGATCCGGCGCGGAAGAGGTAAACCGTGCGCTGACGGATCTGGACGGTACGATCCAGAGTACCGCTGGAATCGCCGAGAAACTGGTAGCAATGGCGGCAGATATGGCAAACCGTGACCGGGACGAGTAACACTCCACCTCCCGGCGGAATACAAGCGCCGAGCAACGATACCCCGCCCGGTCAGCAGACGGAGGTCCAGGGGATCGTCCTCGTTCTCATCACATCACTCATCTGGGGTACCACCGGTACCGTTCAGACATTGGGGCCGGACGGAATCGATCCCCTGGTGGTAGGTGCGTTCCGGATCATGATCGGGGGGATGCTGATCTACCTGCGATCCAGGATTATGGGGCAGAGATCTACCACCACATGGTCCTCGGGGGATACGATCCCCGGCGCGGTCTTCGTTGTCGCGTTCCAGCTGGCATTCTTTACGGCCATACAACGAACGGGAGTGGTTGTCGCCACGGTAACCACGATCGGTACAACGCCGGTGTTTACGGGTCTCTTCGCACGGATCTACCTCGGAGAACGCCTTCGGCGCTCATGGTATCCCGCCACGGCGATCTCCATCGTCGGCGTGGTGCTGCTCACCGGTGATATCGCCTCCGAATCGGTGGATTCCACCGGACTCGTCCTGGCGATTCTCGCAGCGACGGCGTACGCTGCGCAGACGATTATGATCCGCAAGTTGGTACAGCGTCACCCGCCGGAGATGGTTATGGCCCGATTGTTCCTGATCGCCTCGATGCTGGTTGTCCCGATCCTCTTCCTCCGGCCGCTCACCTGGTTATGGTCGGTCCACGGCGTCGGAACGGTATTGTACCTTGGGATCGTGGCAACGACCGTAGCGTACGTACTCTTCTCACGGGGACTGCGCACGGTAGGCGGTGCCGTAGCGGGGACGGTCTCCCTGGCGGAACCGGCGGCGGCATCGCTCTTTGGATTTATGCTCCTGGGAGAGCGGTTGCCGCTTCAAGGGGCGCTGGGGATACTCTGCATCGCGATCGCTCTCGTAATGGTCACAGCGACCGCGGTCCGCGGACGAGTTTCTCCGGGGCACATTCCCGTATCAGGGCACGGGCAAGAATGGTCATAGGCTCCACGCAGGGCACACCGGCGCAGCTCGGTCCCGAGAGAACCAGCGGCAGCTCCGTACACCCCGGGATGATCACCTCCGCACCTTGCCGCGCGAGCACGCGGGCGTACCGGCGGACCCGTTCCGCCGCGCGTTCCTCCGGCGGAGAGACCGCCTTCAGCCCCCATTCGCGGTGGTAGATAGCCTCGTGTAACAAAGGCTGATCCTGTTCCGGTATCGCCAGGTACTCGTACCCTGCTCGTTGCAGCGCGTCCCGGTATACCCCGGAGTTTCGGGTTCCCGTCGTGGAAAGAACGCCGACCCGCGACACGCCGGGGTAATCCCTGGCTATCGTCTCCACGGTCTCGTGGATCATATGCAGGACAGTGATCCCGGGAAGATCCGTATCCACCGCAGAGAGAAATCGCGCGAACAAGGCCGGTGCATGAAACGTGTTACAGGGCACTCCCGCGACGGCGGGACGCCCCGACGTCGCGAGCGCCGCACCGGCAAAGCGGAACACTTCCAGCATGCCCTCCACCGGATCGGGAACGTCCACCCCCTCCAGAAAGTCGGTCCGGTCTCCCACCAGACGTGACTGCGAGAGATGCAGCACGTCCAGGTGATCCTGATCCGTTCCGTCGGTCCTCGTATTTTCCAGAATGCGTCGATGAAGTTCCACCCCAGCCATCGGTCCGACACCTCCGCCGATAAGTATGATCGGTATCATCTCTTCACGCCTTTCTGACTTGACCTCGCCCGCCGGGGGCCGTACAGTCCATATTATGCCCTCCATGCATGAAATCAAAGCCCGCTTACGCGAACTCGGGCTTGAAAACGAGTTCGGTTACCGCAAGGAAGTACGGCGGCTGCCGGAATGTCTTCACGCCCGCGAAGCGTTTCGAGCGATCACCTCCGGTCTGCACGAAGGCGCCCGGTGGTTCGTGGTAGCCACCGACCGCCGGGTGCTTCTGGCGGCAAAACCCACGATGGGCGATCTTCGTCTCGTTGAGCTCGAACCGGTCGAGATACGGGACGTCACGCATAAGAAGGGGCTCCTCTTCGCGACCTTGACGATCACGACGAATCAGCGTGAGTACACGTTCTCCAACGTGTTGAAGAAGAGTCTCCCCTCCTTCCTCACGGCGCTGTCCGAGATAAGGGGACCGGACGCGACAGCTCCCGAGTGAACCTTCGGCTCCCGTGTGAGCAGGCAACGTCCGAGTGAGGCGGCACCTCCAGAGTGAGATGCCTCCTCCCGCGGGAACCTTCAGTCCCCTTCCCGGGGCACAAAAAGACCCGCGCGCCGGCGGGATGCCGGTACGCGGGTCCTGATCTTCTACAGTCGACCGGTTACTTCCAGTACGACAGGTCCAGTTCGCCCTCGCTCTTGGCGACGATAGACGTTCCCGTGAGGTCTCCGGTTACGTTGGCGCAGGTCCGTCCCATGTCGAGAATCGCGTCGATACCGAGGATCATCGCGTACGCCGCGGCAACCGCCGACCCGTCTTCGATCGGAAGACCTACCGACTGAAGTACCATCAGAAGCATGATCGCTCCCGCTCCGGGTACGCCGGCCGTACCGATCGACGCGAGCACCGCCGTCACGATGATCGTGACCTGCTGGCCGAACCCGAGGGGCATCCCGATCGCGTATCCGATGAAGAGAGCACACACACCAAGGTAGATCGCGGTCCCGTCCATGTTGATCGTGGCGCCCAGGGGCAGCGTGAAGGAATGAAC
>SLRR01000036.1 GCA_007130865.1 Spirochaeta sp.
AATCAGGAGGTATGGGATGAGTATTCGGAAGAGAATTGTCGTGGCGTCGGTGGCGCTCACGTTGGTGCTGGTACTGGCGATGCCCCTTTTTGCCGGCGGCCGCCAGGAAGCGGACGACGCCGTAACCACGGTCCGGTTTGTTAACTTCTCCGCCGCCGGTGGAAACGAAGACAGTCTGCGGGAGATCCGCGACAGTTTTCAGGAAGAGAACCCGGACATCCGGGTGGAGATCGAGACGATCGGATTTGACGACTATTTCACGCAGCTTCAGACACGGATCGCCGGTGGACGCGCGCCGGACGCGTTTGAGTTGAACTTCGAGAACTTTGCCGCGTACGCCGGCCGCGGTCTTCTTCGCGACCTGACGTCACACCTGAACGCGACCGACGTTGATCTGGAAGATCTCAATCCGGAAGCGGTCCGCGCTTTCTCCATGGAGGGCAGGCAGTACGGGCTTCCTGCAAGCTTCTCCACGGTTCTTCTTTTCTACAACAAGGATCTTTTTGATCGTGCCGGGGTGGCGTATCCCACCGACCAGTGGACGTGGGACGACGCACACACCGCGGCGGAACGGATTCGCGCACTCGACGAGGAGATCTATGGACTGTTTCAACCGGTTCATTTCTACGAATTCTTCAAGGTAGTGCGACAGTACAACGGTGCATTGCTGAGCGACGACGGATCCAGGTTTACCGTTGACAGGCCCGAGAACGTCCGTGCGCTGGAGACGATGGTCGCACGCATTCACGATACCAATATCATGCCCTCGGATCGACAGATGTCCGGGATGGGCGACTGGGATCTATTTACCTCGGGACGCCTGGGAATGCTCGTGACCGGAATCTGGGCTTTCCCGGAGTTCACCCAGAGCGCGGATTTTGCCTGGGACGTGGTGGTGGAACCGGAGGCGGACGCGCGGGCGACGCATTTCTTTGCCAACGGGGTCAGTGTGCATGTTGACAGCCCTGTGGCCGAGGCGGCAGCACGTTGGGTGGCGTATCTTGCGGCGAGCGAGACCGCCGGGCGGGTACGCCTCGACGCGGGATGGGAACTGCCCGCAAGCAATCACGCCGGGATCATCTCGGAGTACGCCTCACGCACACCTCCGGAAAACCGGGAAGCCGTGTTTGCATCGTTGGATTACCTGGTGACGCCGCCGGTTATTACCGAGTTCAGCCGCGTAGCGGATATCGTTACGATGCATCTTGAGTCGGCGGCACAGGGGCAGACCGCTCCGGCGGAGGCGCTCCGGAACGCCCAGGAGCAGCTCGAAGCAGAGATTCGGCGGTAAAGGTCAGGCGGAACGGGATGGAACGGGGTATACGGGTCTCCGGACGGACGGTTTTCTACTTTCTCCTGCCGAGTATGGCGGGGTTGGTGCTCTTCTATCTCGTTCCGCTGGGTGCATCGCTGTTCATCAGTCTGACGCGCTGGGACGGGCTCACCCGTCTCGGCGGTCCCGACGGACTTCCGGCGGTGATAGGGATCGAGAACTATCGGCGGGTGCTGGAAAGTCCGGAGTTCCGGCAGGTCCTCGGCAATACACTCTACTTTATCGTCCTCTACATTCCGCTCATGCTCGCCGGATCGCTCGCGGTAGCGTCACTTCTGGCGCGAGAGATTCGCGGTGTGGGGGTCTTTCGTGTCATTTATTACATTCCGGTGCTTACCAGCTGGGTGGCGGGCGCTCTGGTCTGGCGATGGGTCCTGAGTCCCCGGTACGGTCCGATCAACGCGGCGCTGGAGTTCGTGGGTATACCCGGTCCCGGATGGTTGTTCGATCCGCTCTGGGCGATGCCGGCGATCGTACTGGCCAGCGTGTGGAAGGACGTGGGGTTCTTCGGGCTGATCTTTCTCGGCGGTTTACAGGGAATCGATCCGGCTTTTTACGAGGCGGCACGCATCGATGGTGCGGGCCCGTGGTATCGATTCCGGACGATCACCCTGCCGCTGCTCTCACCGGTGACGTTCTTTGTAGTCGTTGTGGCGCTGATTAACAGTTTTCAGCTCTTTCCTCAGGTCATGGTTATGACCGACAACGCCGGGCCTCAGGGGGCGACGAGGGTTTTGCTCGAACGAATATACACCTACGCGTTTCGGTACTACGAGATGGGTTACGCCTCGGCGTACTCCTGGATTCTCTTCTTTATCATCTTTCTTCTGACGGCGCTGCAGTTCCGGGCGCAGAAAGCGTGGGTTCATTATGATGGGTAACTCCGTACGCCCGTATCCCCGGCCGGGATTACTGTTTACCTACCTCGCGGCAACCCTGGTGGGAGTCTTCCTGATGATGCCCTTTGCGTGGATGCTTGTGACCTCGCTTAAGACGGGCGGTGCCATAACGGCGGTACCGATTCAGTGGATTCCCTCGCCGCCCACGCTGGAACCGTATCGGCAGGTATTCCGGATATTCCCCTTCGGCCGCGCGATCGGAAACAGCCTGTTTGTTGCCGTCGCGACCGTGGTGATAACGATCGTACCGGCGTTAATGGCGGCCTTTGTATTTGCCTGGATGCCCTTCCGAGGAAGAACGGTATTGTTCTTCGTGGTACTGGGAACGCTTATGATGCCCCGGCAGGTGACGATCATCCCGCTTTTCATCGTGATGAGACGGTTGGGACTGATCAACACCTTTACCGGATTACTCGCGCCCTCGATTTTTCACGCGTTTGCGATCTTCATGTTCCGGCAGCACATGCTGCGAATACCGAGGGATTACCTGGACGCGGCGTCGATCGACGGTGCCCGGACCGGGCGGATTTTCACGTCGGTGATCGTGCCGCTCTGCCGGTCGGTGATCGTGACGCTGGCGGTACTCATGTTCATGGAAGCGTGGAACGACTATTTCTGGCCGCTGGTGGTGTTGACCGACGAGGTCAAGATGACGCTCAACGTAGCGCTTACCCGCATACAGGGCCAGTACGCGACTCGTTACAACGTACTTATGGCGGGAAGCATGCTCTCCGTACTGCCTGTGCTGGCAGTTTACGGAGCGGCGCAGCGGTTTTTCCGCGCAGGTCTGCAGGTGGGCGGTCTGAAGGGATGACCTTTTTCGCACGACCGTGACTCGAAACTAACCCTGACTCGTGATTAAAGGAGTATGTACTGATGACGATCTATCACGCACCGCTTGGTGACGAGCACCCTTATTCCCGGCTCCCCACGGAACGAACACCCCGGCATCCCCTGGAAGGGGAGCCCGTGGAGATCGGGTTTTCCGTTACCTCCTCCTCCGCCGAGGTGCCGCAGTCGGTACCGTTCGTCCGGTGGTCAGTGGATGCCGTGCCGGACGGCGAAGGCACACGTACGGAAGGGACAGTCAACGCGATCCCTCAGGAGGAACTGTCGGAGCCGGGTGCCGATGAGTACCTTTCCGGTCCTGGATTGGCGGGAACGGCCACGGAACCTGTCGCGACACCTGAAGCGCCACCTGAAGCGACCTCGGAAGAGAACGGCCCGGCGCACGACGCCGCTTCGACAACCGACGGCGCTAAAGTGTACGACGGCGCCCCATCGCACGACGGCGCTACGACAACGGGCGGCGCTACGTCGCAGACCACGACATACTGGCGGGCGGTGATTCCCGCTGTTCCCGCCCAAACCCGCGTGACCTACCGTATCTCCTGTGGACCGGTTGAAACGGAGGCCTTTGAGTTTGTGGCAGGAGGTATGCTCCAGGCGGTACAGGTAAGGCAGCACCAGGCGGGGACGTTGGAGTTCTCCTTCCCCGACGGTACGACCGTGCCGTTGCGCTTTCTGACGCCGGCACCGGCGATCAGGTTGGGAGACAACCCGTCGGGGTTTCCCGTGGAGATCGGTTCCCGGGAAGGCGCGGAAGCTGTAGAAGGCGCGGAAGCTGTAGAAGGCGCGGAAGGCGGAGAAGCTGCAAAAGGCGCGGAAGCTGTGGTGCGTCTGTTCGCGTGCCGGCTGGAGCACGTTCCCG
>SLRR01000166.1 GCA_007130865.1 Spirochaeta sp.
CTCATGTCACACCTACGGCCCTCACCCCTGACGTTCCAGCAGGCGCTCCAGCGCGCTGAGCAGGTGATCGATGTCGGATTCGGTCACGTCCAGGGGCGGGCGCAACCGGATCTGCCCGGGACCGGCGCCGAGAAGGAGCAGGTCCTCCTGTTCGAGCGCGTCGTCGATCAACCGGGCCCGGAGGTCCGCTTCCTTCAGGGAGAATCCCTGATAGAGACCCAGGCCGCGTACGTTTTCCACCACGCCGGGCCACCGGGACTCAAGGCGCTGCAGGCCGGCAACAAGGTGCGCCGCCTTCCGGGGAACCTGTTCGATGAGCTCTTCTTCCCGGACGATCGACCATTCCTGAACAAAGCGGACCATGTCCGACAACGTTCCTCCCCAGGTCGAATCGAGAACCCCCACGTCCTCCATCGGTTCGTGCATGAACACCACGCCGTTGGCGAGCTTCTTTGCAGCAGCCACCGCTCTGGGTGGATAGGGAACATTGAACGCGTCGATCGCAAAGATCTCGCCGCACTGCCCGCCGGCGGTCTGGACCTCGTCGAGGCCCCAGTACACGTCGTACTCGTGGCACAATCGGCTCAGTTCCGTGTAGAACTCCGGCGCGGCGATCCGATGCCCCCCGGCACCCTGGATCGGTTCCAGGATCACACCGGCTATCTCATCGTGGTAACGGTCGAGCAGTTGCTCGATCGTGGTAAGGCTGGACTTCAGGATCGCGCGATTAGCAGCCTCCGGGTGGGAGGAGTTCCACGCCGGAAAGGGCACCTTCAAGTTGCCCGGAGCAACACCGTGAAAGTCCCTGGTGATTATCGGATCATGGTCGACGCCGGTGACGTTGAGAGCGAACACGGTCCGCCCGTGGAACGCCTGGTCAAAGTAGAGGAACCGGCTCACGGTGTAGGGCTTTCCCTGGAGCTGCATCTTGTGCTGGTGCAGGTTCATGAAGTACTTCATCATGTTCTCCACCGCCTCCGCGCCGGAGTTCACCGCGTACACCTCGAGGTGTTCGTTCGGCATACACCTGGGCGCGATCGATCGCAGCAGCCGGTAGTAGTCGAGACATTCCGGCGTGAGGAAGTCGGGATTGGGGAGCTTCGTCGCGGAAGCGTAGCCGAGCCGCTCCAGGTAGGCCGGCTCAAACATCCGCGGGTGGTTGTAGCCGATCAGCTTGGAGCCGTAAAGACCCGTCCAGTCGGTGATCCGGCGGCCCTCCACCGTAGCAAGCTGCATGCCTCGAGAGGCCGCGAGATCCACCGCAAACGGATGCGGATCGACAACGACATAGGACGACAGCTCTTCGAGCAGCGCCCGGCTTTCAGGTCCGGGATAGCGATTGGGCATGCGCCAGTATAGAAAGCGCGCCGATCACCGGTCAATGTGCGGCCACGGCCTCCCACGCCGCGACTGCGTACCATGTCCTGGTATCGCCGGGCGGATCCCCGCACCACCTTATGTCCTGATAGACTCAGACGGTTGTCGACGGTGCGTCAAGAAAGACCGTATATTCGCATCCGAGAGCATCAGATAGCTTACGAGCCATTTTTAACCCGATCGTACGTCTGTCCTGCTCCATCGCAACGATGTTGGGGTACTTGCTTCCCACAAGGCGGGAAAGCTCAACCACGGTCAAACCGGCGCGCTCCCGGTACGCCCTCAGAAGTTTACCAGGCGACTTCATCGTGCGAATCCTGGCGGCAAGCTCCGACGTATCCCACCGGGCGGTATCGGCATCCGAATCGGGTACAAATTCGGCGTCCGGGTATCGGGCTTTCACCGCAGCTGCGACAAGATCCGCACCAGCGCCATTCAGGGTCACGTTAATACGGTGCATCTTCTCTTGAACCCGCATAGTACACCACGATAATCACCGAGCCCTTCGTATGTCGCCAGCACGCTACCCAACGGTAACTCAAGTGACAATGGCACGTCTCGGCTCCAAGTTTTGAGAAGTTCGGCCACTCCTTACGTATCGCACGTATACGTTTTCTTCGTGACTCGTACTTCGTACATATCATATGTATCACGTACGATACAGCTGGTCAACCGGCATCGACGGTCCAAGCCTCGGCAGGCGAGTGCAAACAGGTGCAACTGAGCGGCTTCCACCCGAAGCGTTACGTTTCCAAACAGCATTAGAGCAGTTCTTCTCATCCGCTCTCGTACGGCCGCGGATCCTGGAGAGCAGCCATCGCCTGCCACACGGAGAAGTACGCGTTGTGCAGGTGGTGATCGCGGACCGAGTCTTTGAAGTTACCGTAGTCGATTCCGCTCACGGTGGAGGCGATCACGGTGGTTACCGTCTCCTCCGGCAGCGTCGCGCGAAACAGGTAGTCCCTGCCGGGAGTTCGATCCACCCTAGCCTCGGGCCAGTAGCGTTCGATATCGCCGGGCCGCCGGGCGCGCACAAGCAGATGCGCCTCGGGAGTGCCCGATGTCCGAACAATCGAGAAAAATGCGTCGTTCAGGCAAATCCACATTGGCAGATTGTAGCACGGGATATCCCGGCGCCAACGGCACGTGTCAGTTCTGCCGCTCGCCTTTCCGGATCACCGGCATAAGCGGCGGGCCGCGATAATGTTTCCCGAAAATTTAGAATTTGTATCAAACCGCGCGAACCGGGAGAATCGGGCAGGCGGCCACAAAAGGCTGCCCGGGAGAATCGGGCAGGCGGCCACAAAGGACCGCCCGGGAGGATATATCGATGAACACTGAAGAGAAACAGTATCAGGGACTGATTGGACTCATACCAGCGGAGGTGCGCCGGAAGATCGGAGATCTGCCCGTCGTGGAAGCGGGATACGGGGCGGGACCCGGGTTTGTCGCGGTTCAGCGATGGCAGTACGATCCACCGGTCTCACTTGACCGAGCGATTGAAGAGCTCGAACGCTATCGGGAACGCATGCGACGATGCCACATCGAATTTCAGGACGGAACACGGCTGGTGATGGAACGCTACCAGTTTCTCTCGTTCGACCCGTCGATCGGACTGCGGAAAAAACACGCTGCCTCTTTCGGGCCGGACGGTGTCATCCGGGAGCGCTTTCGTTTCAACGACTATGATGAATGGCCGGATACGCTCGCCCGTGACATCGACACGTTCAAGCACGTTTACTCGATCGCGCCAAACGTTCTCGCCGCGAGCCGGGAAGTCTTTGTCGAGATGGACGAAGCAGTGCAATCACAACGGGATATGGTGGTAAACGAACACGGAGAACATCCGCCGGAAGATGAAGCGTTCGAACTATCCGGGTTCACAGTGGACGCCGTGGAGGTGGAGTTTGTACTGACCGAGACCACGCCGGCGCCGGAGTACATGCTGATCTTCGATCCGCATCCCGAGTTCGACGGCGAACCGGTCATCATCCCCGGGACCAGCGTGTCGGCGCGGACCCGGAGAGAAGAATCCGCTTGATCAATCCGGTGGGGTCGTGATCGCAGATCGATCTTTGGGCGCATCCCCGCGCCGCCACAGTGCGCGGTGGGTGTCCGCGGCGCGGGGTCGGCCTCCGGCTCCCAATCTGCCCCGCCAGGCCGGGGCAGGATTTCCGCCTCCGGCCTTGCGCAGGGGGATGGGTACCTTTCGGTCGATTGACCCGTCGGTTGCGAGGCTGTAATCTTGGGGTATGAGCATGACTATAGCGAATATCGTTACAGAAGCACTTTCTCTCTCCCCGCAGGCGCGAGCGTTTGTGGCTGAGCGCCTTCTGGAAAGCCTTGACGTCGCTCCCGGCGGTGATCTTTCTCCGGCGTGGCATGACGAGATTCGCAAGCGGTGCGAGGAAATGGACGGCGGGGCTGTCGAGCTCCGTGATGCGGCCGACGTCTTCGCCAGGGCTTACACGGCACTTTCATGAAGCCCGTTTTCTTCCGCATCAAACCTGAGGTCGTCTCGGTCATGGCCGTGATGCATCTCCATCGTGATCCGGACTACTGGAAG
>SLRR01000233.1 GCA_007130865.1 Spirochaeta sp.
AGACACGCCGACATCAGCAACTTCCAGAAAACTGTCCGTGTGTTTAACGCCATAACGATCGCTATCGTTGTACCGTACCACCGCTCTCCGGTCAAGAAGTGTTGAACTGCCGGGCGCTTTGCAACAGAATAGAGCGATGGCGTTTGACCGGATAGTGGCGATGGTACGCAGGGTATTTGCGCGGTATCGGCTCATCCACGGATCGCTTCTTGCCAAGGGACTGAGTTTCTCCGCGCTTTTTGCGACGGTGCCGCTGCTCTTTCTCCTCACCACCGCCGGTAGTTTTGCCCTTACCCCGGCGATACAGCAGATGCTGGAGCAGGAGATCCTCTATCTCCTGCCCGACGGTACGCGGCTCTCGATCACGCTGGGACTGGAACGTCTTGCACGCACGCCCGGTTCTCTCCCGCTTGCGACGGTGGCGCTGTTCCTGTACACGGTACACGTACTCTTTTTTGATATCCACAAGATGGTCCGGGCGGCGTTCGGGATTCCCGTGGGAACGGGCACGGGACGACTACGGGCGCTCGCTTTGAACGGCGCGTTCCTTCTGTTGATTTACGTGAGTGCCCTGCTTACCCTGACCGCGAGTATCGCCGCGCCGTACCTGCCGGTACCGGGCTGGCTTTTGACGCTCTCGGCGCGCATCAGTGCGTTGACGATTCTCACCGCGGTTATCTGGAGCATGATCCGAGTATCGTCCGGGGTGAAGCTCCACTACCGATACAGCGTACCGATCGCGTTTACCGCCGCCGTTGCGTGGCAAGGCGCCGCCTGGGTTTTAAGCATAATGGTCCGTACCACGGGACGTCGCGTAGTCGTGTACGGTGTCCTCGCCTCGGCGATCTCGATCCTGGCGCTTACCCGGATCTACGCGGAGATAATTTTACAAGCTTCACTCTGGACCGCGGAACTGGACCCGGCGTATCCGGCGGAAACCGCATATATCCCGAATACGCTTAACAACTCGCGCGATTCCGGAGAAACAACGACAGCGTCAACGGAACCCACGTCCCCGGACTGAACGGTCCCGGCGGACCGACCGTCCCGCACGACACCACGACCGGCGCGGGCGCGCCCGTTGACGTTAGTCGATTACCTCGTTAGTCACCCGGAGCCACTTGATATGATAGGCGCTGCCGTCTACTTCAACTCGGTCCCGGAAGAGCTCGTCCACCGAGGTGATCCGGCCAAACTGCCACTCTCTGTTCCGATAGGTGTCGGCGGTGACGTCGTCCCGGCCACTGACGTACCCCATGTGAAGCACCATCCGTCCAACCTGGAGTTCCGCCTTGGTAGGTTTATGTGTTACCAGTACGTATCTCACCCAACGGCGATCACCGTTGGCAAACAGCACTTCCGCCTGGTTCTGCGTTGCCTGGCTCGGAGGAGTCAGAATCTTGGCTGCCTTGAACGTACTGGCCCGGACATCATCGCGATCCCGGGAACTCACCAGTTGTTCGTCCGGCCTGAAATCGACGCCGCCGACCCCCGTGGAAACCTGCGGTACCGCTCGGACCTGTTGCGCTGCGCCGGCAACCTGGCCTACCGTCCCCAGGGATGCACAACCGACGAGAACGGTCAGAACAACGATTCCCGCGACCAGCACCAGTATTCCATGTTTCATACACGCCCCTCCGTCTAATCCGGCCTGTTATAATCCGGGAACCCCGGAACCCGTCACAGAGAGAATCCACGGAGACGTGAAGTAGAAACACCGCTGTACATTGATTCTACAGATTAGATCATAGAACAGCACATCCGAAAAAACAAGTTAGAGATATGCAATTTTTAAACAGCACCAGGTTCTTTTTATGACGCGCTGCGGGAAAGCTCCTCCCGGACGGCGCGCATCCGCTCGAGTTGGTCCCGCAGATCCTCCGCCTTGGCGCGTTCCGCCTCAACGACCTCCGGTTTCGCCTTGGATAGAAATCCCTGGCTCGCGAGCTTGCCCTCGGCCTGCTTGAGCCCCTTCTCCGTTTTGGCGATATTCTTCTCAAGGCGGGCCACCTGGGCGTCCACGTCTATGAGCTCCAGGATCGCAAGGTACGCCTCGAACCCGCTGCCCACCACGGCGACCCGCCCCTCCCGTCGGGAGGATTCGCGACCGATCTCGATCTCGCCGATTCCCGCAAGTTGACCGATCACCGCGGCGTTCCCCCGGAAAAATTCCGCCAGGTCCGAACGATCGTCCGCGACGCGCACGTACACCTGAAACGACCTGCCCGGGGGAATCGTAAACTCACTGCGCATCGTCCGGATTCCACGGACCAGCTCCTGCAGCGCGGTGAAACCCGCCGCCGCGACGCGAGCGTTATCTTCCTCCCGTTCGGGCAGTGCCTGCGGGAAGGGGGCGACGATCAACGCATCGGAGCTGCGCAGGTCCCGGGGGAGTTTCTGGTATATCTCCTCCGATATGAACGAGAGAAAGGGGTGCATCAGCCGCAGCGCTTCCTCGAGCACGGACAGAAGCAGCGAGACCGCCCTGTCCTTGGAGGCGGGATCGTCCGCGTAGAGATCGAGCTTGCTCGACTCGATATACCAGTCGCAGAACTCGTTCCAGAAGAACTCGTACACCGCCCGGGCGGCTTCATCCATGCGGTAGGTGTTCATCGCGTTTTCCACCGTCCGGACAGCGGCGTTCAGGCGGAAATAGATCCACCGGTCCGCGTCGCGTAGTTCGACCTTCTCCAGCGGAACGATCGTGCGGCCCTCCAGGTTCATCAGGAGGTATCGTGTGGCGTTCCAGATCTTGTTGGCAAACTTGCTGCCCAGCTGGAAGCTCTCCGGCGCGATCGGGATATCCTGGCCCTGCACGCTCAGGTACGCCAGGGTGAACTTGTGCGCGTCCGCTCCGTAGGAGTCCACGATCTCCAGCGGATCGATCCCGTTGCCCAGGCTCTTGGACATCTTGCGGCCCTGCACGTCCCGCACCAGACCGGTGATGTAGATATCGCGGAACGGAACTTCTCCCATGAACTCCAGCCCCGCCATGATCATCCGTGCCACCCAGAAGAAGATGATATCGTAGGCCGTCACCAGGGTCGTGGTGGGATAGTACGTTTTCAGGTCCGTGGTCTCCTGCGGCCAGCCGAGCGTACTGAACGGCCATAACCAGCTGGAGAACCAGGTGTCGAGTACGTCCGGATCCTGCCGGAGCGTCCTGCCCGCGTTGGCCGGGTCCCGGGTGGGATCGGTGCGGCTCACGATAACCTCGCCGGTAGCATCGTCGTACCACACCGGTATGCGGTGGCCCCACCAGAGCTGCCGGCTGATGCACCAGTCCCGGATATTCTCCAGCCAGTGCGTGTAGGTGTTCTCCCAGTGCCGCGGGTAGAACCGGATCTCATCCCGCTTCCACGCGTCCAGCGCTTTCTGCGCCAGCGGCTTCATCCGGACAAACCACTGCGTGCTGCTCCAGGGCTCCACCACCGTGTCGCACCGGTAGCACTGCCCCACCTGGTGGGTATGGTCCCCGGTGCGCACCAGGTATCCCTGTGCTTCGAGATCACGCACTACCGCTTTCCGGCCGTCGATCGCGCTCAGTCCGCGGTAGGTCTCGGGCACGTTCTCGTTGAGTCTTGCCTCCGCCGTGAGAATATTGATCCGCTCCAGGTCGTGGCGCTCCCCGATCGCCCAGTCGTTGGGATCGTGCGCGGGGGTCACCTTGACAGCCCCGCTGCCGAAATCGCGGTCCACGTAGGTGTCCGCCACGATCGGAATAACGCGTCCCGTGAGGGGAAGCAGCACGTTGCGTCCCACCAGATGAGCGTACCGCTCGTCCTCGGGGTGCACCGCCACGGCGGTATCGCCGAGCATCGTTTCCGGTCGAGTGGTTGCCACCTCGATCCATCCGGCGGATCCATCCGCGGCGGCGGCCGCCGCACCGGTGTCGCCGGTGTCGCCGGGGTCGACCCCCTCCGGCACCACGGGGTACCGGATATGCCAGATATTTCCCTGTTTCTCCGCGTGTTCCACCTCGTCGTCGGAGAGAGCGGTCCCGCAGCTGGGACACCAGTTGATCAGGTACTCCCCGCGGTAGATCAGGTCGCGCTCGTAGAGCTGGATGAACACTTCCTTGACCGCGTCGCTCAACCCCTCGTCCAGGGTGAAGCGTTCCCGGCTCCAGTCGCAGCTGGCGCCGATTCTCTCGAGCTGCCGCGTGATCGTGGTATGGTGGTCGTGCTTAACCTCCCAGGTACGCTTCACAAACGCTTCCCGGCCGACTTCCTCGCGGCTTGTCCCTTCCGCCAGCAGCTTCCGCTCCACCACGTTCTGCGTCGCTATCCCGGCGTGGTCCGTCCCGGGAACCCAGAGCGTGGGCCTCCCCTGCATCCGCCAGTACCGGATCAGGATATCCTGAATACTGTTGTTGAGACCGTGACCCATATGGAGGACACCGGTGACGTTGGGCGGGGGGATCACGATCACAAAGGGTTCCTTGTTCTCGTCTCCGGCGGGTTCAAAATAGCCCCCCTCTTTCCACATCGCGTAGATACGGTCCTCGAAGTCCTGGGCGTCAAAGACTTTGTTCAACTCAACAGCGTTCATGTACTCTCCTATAGCAAGTCAACCGTGGTTGCGCTTTCCGGTATATCGTGTCGGGATATTATCAGATCGAACCGCGCCGGGTCAGTACCATTTCCGGGTCAGTACCAGAGCACCTGTTCGTTCCGGGGATAATAATGCGCCAGGATCTCCTCCACGGAGAACCCCTCCGCGGCCATTCCCGCGGCACCGGTCTGACACATACCCACGCCGTGTCCCCACCCGGCGCCTTCAAAGTAGAAATGCGCGGGCAACCGTTTAGTCGGGTTGGAGGTGTCCGCTGCGTCGACGTCACCGTCGGCGTCACCGCCGGCTGATAGATACGCACTGTCGGCGGACGGATGGTCACCGTCAGCGGCGTACCGGGGAGAAACCACGAAGAGATTGCTCCGCAGCCCCCCCAGGCGGGAACGGATCGCATCCCGATTGACCACCGCTTTTCCGTCGGTACCTTCAACCCTCACCGTTTCTACCCGTCCGGTTATCCCCCGGGCGCCGGGAACGACGCGGCGCACCGACCCCACGGAAAGTCCAGCCGCCGCCAGGCGCCGTTCGATATCCTCCCGGGCCACGATGAGGCTCCACCGGTACGCGCCGGCCGAGGCGTAATCCCTGTTCCAGGAATAACTCTCCGGCCGGTCCAGAATCCAGCGGTACACCTCCGCGGGGGAGCGGTACCCGTCCAACGGGGGAAGGTGCGGATCCGCTACCGCCACGAGAGAGGTGGCGAATCCCCAGACGCTCTCGCTGGACTCGGTATACCCCGCGTTGTTTGCGCTGTACACCGCGTCCAGGGTGCCCCGCCCGTCCCGGAGCACCAGCCCGCGGGTAGCGTCCACCGCCCGGGTTGTGCGCGAGTGCTCCCCGGTGACGCCGCTGTAATACGCGGAGGTAACGGACCCGAGCAGGTCGAATCCCCGGGGGTGAAAGCGGGTTCGCCGGTGAAGCGTGTAGGATCTCGCCGCCACGGCCTGCGCCTGCAACGCCGTATCCGGCCAGGAAGCGGGCATCTCCGAGGGCACCACCGAGTACAGGTACTCCTCCACGTTGACGTCGTTTATCAGGGTGAACCGGTCAACCGGTCCCGGCGCCAATCCGAGGACGAACTCCATGTCACCGCGGTAGCTCCGGTCTTCCCGGCCCGCGGAAAACTGTCCGTGCCCGTAGGCGAGATCGAATACGATCGAGGTGTCACGCGGGTTCTCGTAGACCAGGCGAAACGGGCCGGTGCCACGGGCGAGGACGGAACCCGTTGAGGAATCGCCGGTATCCGACTCGTCGACAGCGCGAATAACCAGGTCTCCGCCGGTACCGGTTTCTACCTTCAGCACCATGCCCCGCTCGCCCCGGGCCACAGGCGCCGAGGAAAGGACCTCCTGCAGGATCTCCAGCCGATCGTCGCTCCCGTAGTACGCCAGATCATCCGGTACGGTAACGACCCGGAACGGTCCCCCCGTTTTCAAGTAGATCGAGGTGAGCCCTTCCGCGAGACCCACCCGCACCCGGGGAATCGCTTCCCGCTCGACCGGGGCCACCGCGACCACCGGTGGTTCCGCCACGACCCGGCGCCGCTCCGCCGCGGCCTGCCGCGCCGCTACCAGGTCCGGTCGCTCCGCCTCCCACCGGCGGTGCAGGTCACGGACTTCCTCGTTCCAGGGCATCGCTATCGCCGCGCGGGCGATCAGATCCCATGCCTGCTGCGTCTCTCCCCGGGAATACCGCGCTTCCGCGAGAGGCTGCAGCGCCGGCGTCAGGTTGCCGTCCTGCCGAAGAGCCCGGGTGAGATGCTCGATCGTGGCGGTCCAGTCCCGCCGATTACGCGCGATCAGCCCCCGGAAGAGGTGGGCGTGAGGCGCGTGTTCCTGCAGGTCGATCACCTCCGCAAAGAGAGCCTCCGCCCCTCGGGCCGTTCCGTTCAGCATCTCGTCCACGGCGAGCCAGAACAGGACGCGCGGATCCTCGTCGTCCCGGAAACGGTCTCGTTCCGCCCGGTCCGCCGTCAGCGGCACCCCCGCAAGCACCCGGGTCATGAGCCGGTCGTGAGAAAAATCGTCTTCCAGCGTAGCCGCTACAGCGAGGGCTCGCTCCAGATCGCCCTTCTCCCGCAGGAGTATCACCAGACTGTGCCGGAGATCGCTGTTCTCCGGGTCTCGCTCAAGCAGGTGCTCGTAGATACGAACAGCCAACCGGGAGTCGCCGTCGTACCAGGCGTCGATCGCGGTTTCTTCGGTGGCTCCCGGTGGGATCTCCGGGCGGGCCGGGTCGTCGCCGCCGGTGCGGGTATTCGCCGGGAGACACGCACCGAGGAGCAGAAGTGTCAGAACAAGGGATGTCGATCTTGATCGTATCAATGGTTGCATTGCTTTCATGTCGGCTCTTTTTGTCACGGGGGAGAATTTAAAACGGGCAGGCATCCCTGGGGAATACCTGCCCGGTCGTTATCTATCGATCCGCGTCGGAATCAGCGGTTTTTGATCACCGCCTGCGCCGCGGCAAGCCGCGCGATCGGAACACGATAGGGGGAGCAGCTCACGTAGTTGAGACCCGTGCGGTAGCAGAACTCCACCGACTTGGGCTCACCGCCGTGCTCGCCGCAGATACCCATCTTCAGTTCCTTCTTCGACTTGCGGCCCTTCTCCACCGCGATCTCCACGAGCTGACCAACACCGTCCTGGTCAAGCACCGCGAAAGGATCCTCCTCGAGGATACCGTCCTCCACGTACTGCGGCAGGAACGTTCCCACGTCGTCCCGACTGTACCCGAACGCCATCTGCGTCAGGTCGTTGGTACCGAAACTGAAGAAGTCCGCCGCTCGCGCAACCTCGTCGGCGGTGAGCGCCGCCCGGGGAATCTCGATCATCGTACCGATCAGGTACGGAATCGTGGTTCCGGTTTCCTTGAATACTTTCTCCACCACTTTCTCGGAGTTGACGCGCAGAACCTCGAGCTCCTGCACCGTACCGATCAGGGGAATCATGATCTCCGGTAATACGGATTTCCCCGTTTTGGTTATCTCTACCGCGGCGGCCATGATCGCCTCCACCTGCATGTCGTAGACCTCAGGGTAGGTTATGCCCAGACGGCATCCCCGGTGTCCGAGCATCGGGTTGAGCTCGTGCAGAGACTCGATCTTGCGCTTCAGCTCGTTCACGTCCACGCCGGTGCTCTTGGCGAGAGCTTCGATCTGTTTCTCATCGTGCGGAACAAACTCGTGCAACGGCGGATCCAGGAGTCGGATCGTAACGGGAAGGCCGTCCATCACCTCGAAGAGACCGGCGAAGTCCTTCTTCTGCAGGGGCATCAACTTGGCCAACGCCTTCTTCCGCGCATCCAGGTCTTTAGCAACGATCATCTCGCGGAAAATCGCGATCTTGTCTTCCTCAAAGAACATGTGCTCCGTGCGGCAAAGACCGATACCCTGTGCTCCATAGTTGCGCGCCACCGTGGCGTCACCGGGGGTGTCCGCGTTGGTGCGGATCGTGAACTTTTGATCCACCAACCCCGGGCGGTTAGCCTGCAACCGGATCTCGTCGGCCCAGGCCAGGAACTCGTCGAGTTCGCCCTTGAGCTCCGGCTTGATAAGCTTCAGCTCACCCTCGTAGAGTTCGCCGGCGGTACCATCCATCGTGAAGAAGTCTCCTTCTTTGTAGGTCTTCCCCTCCACGGTCATCGTTTTCTTCTTGTGGTCGATCTGAAGCGCCTTACACCCGACGATGCTCGGCGTACCCATACCACGGGCAACTACCGCGGCGTGACTGGTCATACCACCGGTGGAGGTGAGGATACCTTCCGCCACGTGCATGCCGCCGATATCTTCGGGGCTCGTTTCGCGGCGTACCAGGAGGATTTTCTTGCCCTGCTTGACCCATTCCTCCGCCTCGTCGGCGGTAAAAACGATCTGTCCCGCCGCGGCGCCGGGAGACGCATTGAGGCCCTTGGCAATCGCCTTGGTCTCGCGCAGGACGGCCGGGTCGATCATCGGATGAAACACCTGGTCGAGCTGCGCCGGGGTAACCCGCTGCACCGCTTCTTCCCGCTTGATCAGCCCTTCGTGCACCATATCCACCGCGATCTTGATCGCCGCGAGCCCGGTGCGTTTACCGTTCCGGGTCTGCAGCAGGTACAGGGTGCCCTGCTGGATCGTGAACTCCAGGTCCTGCATGTCCCGGTAATGGTTCTCAAGCTTGGTCCTGATATCGTCAAGCTGTTTGTAGATCTCCGGGTTGGCATCGGCCAGCGTCTTCAGAGGTTGCGGCGTGCGGATTCCCGCCACCACGTCCTCACCCTGGGCGTTCATCAGGTACTCACCATAGAACACTTTCTCGCCGGTGGAAGCGTCCCGGGTGAAGGCGACGCCGGTTCCGGAGGTGTCGCCCAGGTTGCCGAACACCATGGACTGCACGTTAACCGCGGTACCGATCAGACCTTTGATATCGTTGAGTTTCCGGTACTTTACCGCGCGCGCGTTGTTCCAGGAGCCGAATACGGCGTTGATCGCTCCCCAGAGCTGCTCCACGGGATCCTGCGGGAAATCCTTCCCCAGGTGATCACGGTATACCTGCTTGTACTTCTCCACGACGTTCTTGAGATCCGCCGCGTCCAGGTCCAGATCTTCTTCCACGCCCTTCGCCTTCTTAACCGCGTCAAGCTGTTCCTCAAAATGTTCATGATCGACGCCCATGACGACGTCGCCGAACATCTGCAGAAAACGGCGGTACGCGTCCCAGGCAAAACGATCACTGCCGGACACCTTGGTAAGTCCCTTCACCGCTCGGTCGTTCATACCCAGGTTGAGAACGGTGTCCATCATGCCCGGCATGGACGCGGCCGCACCGGATCGTACCGATACAAGGAGCGGATCGTCGGCGTCACCGAGCTTCTTCCCCATGAAATCTTCAAGGCGCTTCAGGTGCTCCGCCACCTCTTTCTTCAGCGCTTCCGGATGCTGCTGGTTGTTTTCATAGTATTCTGCGCACGCTCGGGTAGAAATCGTGAAGCCCGCCGGAACAGGAACGCCGATATTGGACATTTCCGCCAGGTTTGCTCCTTTTCCACCGAGCAGTTCACGCATAGTCGCGTCACCTTCGGCTTTTCCACCGCCGAAAAAATAGACATTCTTCTCTGACATCGATTAATTATCCCCCTGGAATAGTTTATTTGTACGGTATGATCGTTACAGTTGTCGTATTGAACCAAAAAAAAACCCCCGCTGTCAACGTCTCTGAAGAACAGCGGGGGGTCACCCTCGGCGATGCCGGCCCGCGGCCGACGCCGACGGAGTCACGCCACGTAAGCTTCGAGATACTGCGCCCGCTTGGGATGCTGCAGCTGCCGCAACGCTTTCTTCTCGATCTGACGGATCCGCTCTTTGGTAAGACCGTACCGGTCACCGATCTCCTTGAGAGACAGCGGACTGCGTCCGTTGAGCCCAAACCGGAAACGGATGATCTCCGCCTCCTTCTCGGTAAGAGTGCTCAACACCTCGTTGATGTCGTCCTTTAGCGCGCGCTCGATCGTGAGCGCCTCGGGATGTACGTACTGCTTGTCCTCGATGAAGTCACCGAGAACGGATGAATCCTTCTCGTTGTAAACCGGCGTCTCCAGGGAGATCAGATCCCGGGAAATGTTGACCAGGTCCGACACGTGATCCTGCTGCATGTCAAGGGTGCGGGCTATCTCTCGCAGCTCCGCTTCCTCGCCGCGGCTTCCCGTGATCTCTTTCCGCACCTTCTCGATCTGTACGAGCTCGTTGGCGCGGTTGAGCGGCAACCGGATCATGCGGGATTTCTCGCAGATCGCTTTCAAGATCGCCTGCCGGATCCACCAGACTGCGTAGGAAATAAAGTGGTATCCCCTGTCCACGTCAAAGCGTTCGATCGCGTTCATCAGACCGATATTTCCCTCGCTGATGAGGTCAGCCAGGGGCAGTCCCTGGTTCTGGTACTTCTTTGCCACGTTCACCACAAAACGGAGGTTGGCGTTGATCAACGCTTCCTTGGAAGCGGGATCTCCGTCCGCGGCTCGCCGGGCGTGGTAGTTTTCTTCCTCCCGCGTAAGAAGCGGAATGCGGTTGATCTCCTTCAGATACATGGAGAGGACGTTCTCGTCGTCCCGGGAGTGTGAAGAACTTTGTGCCTGCCGTGTTGCTGTCATGTATACCTCCACTTATACACAAGCAAAGGTCGTGCCTAAATGTCAGACTAGAGGAATTTTCTTGTAAATATATCCCTGAAAAGCATTTAACACGCACTTCATCATCGCTCGTTCGGATTCGATCCGATCATCACAGAGTCATTTTGACCCTGTCGGTGAGAGGTCGACCAATACCGGGTTATTATGGCCCAAAATCGTAATTTGGGGAACAATTGCGGGAAGCGAGTGTTTTTTCTTGACCCCGCGACGGTCCGTCGGTATATTTCGAGTCGGATACATTCTCCACGGAAAACTACACATCATAGCGTTATAGGAGGACAAAATGACTGTTAAACCACTGGGCGACCGTGTACTGGTGAAAATGGAAAAAGAGGGAGAGAAGACCAAGGGTGGTCTTTTTATTCCGGAGACGGCCCAGGAAAAGACCCAGATCGCCAGCGTCGTAGCGGTAGGCGACGACAAGGACGAGATCAAAGTCAAGGTCAAGGACCGGGTAATGTTTGATAAATATGCCGGAACCCAGATCAAGATCGACGACGAAGAGCACCTGATCCTGTCCATGGGAGACATTCTCGCGGTCGTCAAAGACTGACCCGCGGTTGACGGATCGGACGATGCACACCGCAGCGACCCAGGTCGTTGCGGTGTTTTTTTATCGGCTGAGAAAAGACCGGACCTCCTCGACGATTTCCTCTCCCGAGGCGATCAGAGGGCGCGCCGGGGGGAGACTTTCCCAGAAAACGCGCCCGTACGGTTTCCGCACCATTCGAGGATCGGTGATCACCACCACGCCGCGGTCCTCCGAGCGACGCATGAGACGCCCGAACCCCTGCTTGAGACGCATAACCGCCTGGGGCAGACTCAGGTCGGAGAACGCATTTCCCCCGGACTCCACCACTGCTTCCGCCCGGGCGTGCTGTATCGGATCGGTAGGAACGCGGAAAGGAAGCCTGCAGACGATCACCAGTCGCAGCGTTTCACCCGGCGCATCCACCCCTTCCCAGAAACTGTCCGTGGCAAAAAGAACGCTCGCAAGATCGGTGCGAAACGACTCGAGCAGGCGAGTCCGATCGTCGGAACCCTGTCGATAACAGGTGTACCCGCGCCGCTCCAGCTCCGGCGCCACCGCTTCGTAGATCGACTCCAGTCGGCGGTAGGCGGTAAAAAGTACGAGTGCTCCTCCTCCCGCGGCGGCGACCAGTCTCGGTATGAAGATCTCGAGGTAACGCTCGTATTCCCTCTGGTCCGGTCCGGGTGCGTCTCCGGGTACCGCCAGCATCACCCGTTCCGGATAATCAAAGGGCGACGGGAAGATTCCCGGAACTGTACGGTCGCTCACGAGCGGTACTCCGATGCGACCACCCCAGAACTGAAAGCTTCCATTCACGGTCAGGGTGGCGCTCGTGAGCACCACAGTCTCGTGCGGCTCAAAAACCGCTTCCTCCATGAGTTCGCTGATATCCAGCGGGGTTATAACCAGAACCACGTAGGCGTCGCCCTCGCCACGCCCGTCGCGGCGACGATCCATCCAGAGCACGTAATCTCCATCCTCGTCTCCCGCGTTGAAACGCTCAAAAACCGCGGCGACAGCCTCGATCCGGCGGATTACCGCGGTCAGTTCGAGGATCGCCGGTTCCTCCCGGATCTCGTCATCCAGGGATCGGACGATTCGTGCAAGCGCAGCCGCCAGTTCGAGCTGCGCCTGGTGCGCGTCAAAGAACGCGTGCCCGGTGGCAGCCCGGAGGCGCTCGCCCTCGGCGGTGGTCATCCGCCAGGAGCTCTCCTCTCCCAGAAAGAGCAGGAGTTCCGCGTTGAGCCTGTCCACGCAGGAACGTACCTGGGCGATCGCATTCTCCACCTGTTGGATCGCCGGGGACTCCACGCCGAGCTCCGGCAGCCGCTCGAGCAGTCCAAAGCGGTGCCCCCCGCGATGGCGCAGCAGTCGTCCCAGCTGCCGTGTCACGCCGTGACGACTCACCTGTTCGGAAAAGAACGAGGTCGCCGCCCGCTCAAGGTTGTGCGCTTCGTCCAGGACGAGCCGCGAGAACGGCGGCAGAATCGCCGTTGCATCCCAACCGACGCCGGCGTTGCGGATAGCCAGGTCGCTGAAGACCAGGTGATGGTTTGCGACGAGAATCGATGCGCCCGCCGCGCGTTGTCGGGCACGCAGGACGAAACACCGCTCCCTGTTCGGGCACCGTGAAGCACTGCACGTATCCGCTTCACTGTTGATCCTGCTCCAATGCCGATCCTCGAGAAAGAAGGGGAGATCGCTTCGGGACCCGGTAGGAGTCGTCTCCACCCACTCACGAACCGCCTGCATCGTACCGCCATCGTCAAAGAGTTCCGCCTCCTCCAGCTGCTCCACCAGGCGGCGGTGGCAGAGGTAGTTCCCGCGCCCTTTTACCAGAGCGGTCGGTACCGACGTACCCAGAGCGCTTTGTACCAGGACGAGATCCCGTTCGAGAATCTGCTGCTGAAGGTTGATCGTGGCGGTAGCGATCACGATCCGTTCCCGGTTACGCGCGGCCCAGGCTACCGCCGGGAGGAGATACGCAAAGGACTTACCCACGCCGGTTCCGGCCTCGGCAACGACCACCAGGGACTCGTTGAAGCCTCGCGCGATATCACGGAGCATCGCCACCTGCGACGAACGTTCCGCAAACCCCGGTAACACAGCGGTCATTGCACCACCATCCTGCAGCACCGCCGCGAGCTCTTCCGTATCCAAAAGAACCGTCTCTTCCGGGGACACGGGTTCCACCAGGACGTAGACCGATTCCACCTCGTTGTCGATGATCGCGGAACCGACGCCGCTTTCCGCGAGTCGTGCCGATACGGCAACATCGTTCTCGCTGGGGCGCAGGTCTCCGGATGGGTGGTTGTGGATTATCAGGTCACCAGGTTCGCAGAACGATACGACCGCTGCTACGCTGGTGTAGCTTCCGCGAGCGTAAACCTCCACGGAGGCGATTCTTCCGTCGTGATCCGGGTGCCCGACAAAGAGAACCTCCTGGCCGCCGGCACGAGTTATCTCCGCGCGGACGGTCTCACGGGCACTGACAGTGAAACGGTCCCTGGCGTGACTAGTCACGGTTGCGAAGTGTACACGATTAGCGGGGTCGATACTATCCTAAATAGAGCTGTTATTAAATTTGCTCCACTTCCCTAAGAGGCTGTGTGAATGTTACGATCATGACGTATAATTGATCGTGAACATGGTACGAGGAGGGCATAATTTCCGGTCGAATCGCATTAATCGCGCTGGCAGCATTACTAGTTAACGCACTGATAACACCAATCATTCTTGCGATCTCTCACCGGTTTAACTGGTACGACGACACGAATCACCGCAAGATCCATTCCGAAGACACGCCCCGACTGGGTGGGATCGGCATTTTCGTTGCGTTCCTGATCGTATCGATACTCGGTATACGCCTGGTTGCTCCGGCGGGACGTCTCGCCCCGTGGAGTTTGCCCTCCTACGCAATGATGGCGGGGGGGCTTCTGGCGATCCACGGGCTGGGTGTTTACGACGATTTTACCAACCTGAGAGCTCCCTTCAAGTTTCTTATCCAGGTATTCGCCGCGACACTGGTGGCTCTCTCCGGGGCAATGCTGCAGCGCCTGGACCTGCCCTTTCTGGAAGTGATAGTTCTGCCGATCTGGCTCGCGTTTCCCCTGACCGTTCTCTGGATCGTAGCGATCACAAACGCGGTGAACCTTATCGACGGCGCCGACGGTCTCGCCGG
>SLRR01000034.1 GCA_007130865.1 Spirochaeta sp.
CAGGCACCTCGAATCCGAACACAGCGGCACGCCCGCACCCGATTTACACGGGTTTCCGTTATTCCTCCGCTCCGTCGTGAAAACTGGGGTTGTCCGGTGCCTGTCACCTCCTCCCGGCCGACGTGGAACACACGCCCGAGAGAAGATAGGAATGTCTCAATTGCGGCACGCCTTCCTCCGAGGCCGTACATGAATTCGCGATCGGGCAGGTTTCCTGACTTACGGGTCATCGTCCGCCGGCGCCTTCCCTCATCGGTGGCATTTGCCGGCGTTCTCACCGAACACAGTAGCGGGGACTGTCCCGGACTCTCACCGGGTTCCCTACACCTCGATCGCGTGCATACGGATGTTGGCAGCACGTTAACACGATACCTGCGGGACGTCAATTAACACTAAAAAATGAGCAGAAACGCCCGTTCACACCACGGCGCGAGTTGTCGGAGCACCGGCGATTGGTCGCGGAAACCACGGTGATTGTCCAAGACCGGTGATTCTGATACACCGGACCGATGGACGCCATAGTCACCGGGCTGGTCTCGGATCTGCCGCTGCTGTTTCTGTTTATCGTGATCGCCGGATCACTCGCGGTACTTGCACGGGGCGCCGATTTGCTCGTGGAGGAGGCGGTTACACTCTCCATACGGTGGGGCGTTCCCAAGTTGATTATCGGTGCCACGATAGTGAGCCTGGGAACGACGCTGCCGGAAGCGGCGGTGAGCGTCCTGGCGGCGGTTCGGGGGGCGTCGGGTCTTGCCCTGGGTAACGCCGTGGGCTCGATTATCGCGGACACGGGTCTGATCCTGGGTCTTGCGCTCCTGATCGGGCCGATTCCGGTTAAACGCGGGATGGTGCGCCCCCAGAGCTGGATTCAGTTCGGTAGCGCGTTTCTCCTGGTGGCGGTGACGCTGCCGTTCGTCCGGCTGGAGACGATTCTCACCGAGGGAGGTCGGATGCCCCGCGCCGCGGGGTTCGTCTTCCTGGCGTTGCTCGTCCTTTATATCCACCGGACGATCCGGTGGTCCCGGGAGCACCGGAACGGCTTTCTTGAGGAGATCGTTCCCGAAGGTGAAGATGGAAAAGCGGTTGATGAGGTGGCTATCCACGGGTCCCGAAGGACCTCTCGTACCCTTGTCAAACTCGCGGTCGGGATCTTCCTCGTTGTAGCGGCGTCTCACGTGCTGATCCCGGCGGTGCAGGAAACCGCTGTGCGCCTCCTCGTACCGGAGGCGATCATTGCGGCTACCTTGGTTGCGTTCGGTACGTCCCTCCCGGAACTGGTTACCGTTGTCACGGCGGTCCGAAAGCGCCACGGTGAACTGGCGCTCGGAAACGTCCTGGGGGCGGATATCCTGAACGTGCTCTTTGTCAGTGGAGCCGCCGCGGCGGTGACCCCCGGCGGGCTGCACGTTCCGCCGCAGTTTTACGTTCTTTTCTTCCCGTCCATGATCTTCGTCGTACTCGTCCTTCGCCTGGGAATCTCCCGGAGCAACACGGAACTGCGTCGAGGCCTGGGATTCGTCCTGCTTGCGGCGTACCTCGTTACCGTGGTTGCCGGGTACCTGGTTACGGGCGATCCCGGCGTTCCGCACTGATCCTCGACGGTACTCGCGCATGGCGTTTTTCTCTCAGGTACCGCGCACGCTCCAGAACGAATACCTGTGTAGACCGCCGCTTTTTTGAATATTCAACCGCTATGGGATACACTACGCGTGGAAGCTCAATGAAACACTCCTTTGATCTCAGCGTGCGCACGGCGCTTCTCGTCACTACGCTCGTTGCGCTTCTGCCGGCCCTCGTGATCATCGTGGTCACCGGGATCGAGTACGGTCGGCACCGTGAACAGATACTGCTCGACGAGGTCCATCGGCACGTGGAAGCGATCGCGGGCGTTCACGCCGAGTCCACCACGTCGATCAAACGCATGCTCGAGACAGTTGCTACCTTGCCCGTTATCCGAGCGGAGGATTACGACGAACGCCGGAAGGTGTTGCAGGATCTGCTCGATCGGGATCCGACGTTGATCAATATCGCTTACACCGATCGGGATGGCATCGTCGAGGTTTCGTCGGGTCTGCCCCCGGGAATTGATCTGTCCGACCGCCGTCACGTGCAGGGTGCGATCCGGACCGGTACGTTCGCACCGGGGGAATACGTACTGGCCCGTCTTGACGGTCGCCCGGGGTTTCCCTACGCGTTTCCGATCCTCGACGATCAAGGGGTGGCGGAAGGGGTGTTGACCGCCGTGGTCGACCTGGGCGCGTATGTGGAGCTTTTCTCACGCCTCGATCTCGAGCAGGGTACGCTCCTGGTTCTGACCGATCATCAGGGTATTCAGCTTCTCTCGAGTTCCGCCGGGGAATCCCCTTCGTCCGGGACGCCGCTCAACCCGGAAACGTGGGACGCAATTTCCGTCGGGGAGGATTTCGGGACGGTGATCGCCACCTGTGCCGACGGGGTGGAACGTTATCACGTGTACCGGCGGATAATCAGTGCGAACGGAGATGATCCGTACCTCTATATCATCGTGGGGTACCCCGTGCATCTTGCCACCGGCGCGGCGCGGGCGATTCTCCTCCGCAACGTCTTGTTCATGACGGCAGTATTGGTCCTGGCGGTAGTGGTGGCAATCGGACTGGGAAACTATGTGTTTGCCCACCGTGTGCACCAACTGGCGCATACGGCGCTGCGGGTGAGCCACGGTCAGTTTGAAGCGCGAACTGGTATTCCCGGAGGTCGTTCCGAGGTCGCGCTTCTGGCCGCCGCGATCGACGGGATGGCGGACCGATTGCAAACCTGGAATCTGGAACGGCAACGGGAAGCGGAACGACTGAGCCAGACTGTCACGGAAAAAGACGTGCTCCTGCGCGAAGTGCACCACCGGGTCAAGAACAACATGCAGCTGATTCTGAGCATCGTTAACCTGCAGCGGCGTTCCGGTAACGATCTGGTGGAGTTCTGTGGCGACCTGGAGGCACGGATTTCCGCGATGGTGACCGTTCACGAGACGCTCTATCGGTCACAGGAGATGGGCCGGATCGACGCACGGGAGTTGCTTACCAGGCTGGCGGAGTCGGAAACTACCGTGGTCTCCGGATCCGGAATCAGTCCCCGGATAAATATCGACGTTCATCCCGTGGCGCTGCGCCTGGACAAAGCGATCCCACTGGCGATGATCACGGGAGAGCTTATAACGAACTCCTGCAAGTACGCGGCAAAACCGGATGGGACGGTCGAGATCGTTCTGCGACTCGAACAACGCGACGGCACGGTGACACTGTCCGTCCGGGACTCCGGTCCGGGGATCTCACCGTCGGTTTCCAGCGGCGTGGAGACCGGTCCCGGCACGGGGCTCGGACTCGTCCTGGTGGAAGCGTTGACCCGTCAGCTCGGCGGCGAACTCTTCGTGGACCGCTTCGTCACGGTGCGGTTTCCCGCGGGGGATCAGCGAGAAAGCGGTTAGCGTCCGCCGGATTCGCCGTCCGGGGGCTCGGGCGGTGTATAGAACAACTCGTGGCCCGGTTCGGCCGGCTCGATCTATTCTCCCGACTCGGCCTGATTGTCCGTAGTGATCGTGTAGGACGCGCCGGGGCTATCCTCCGCGGCGGACATGATCTCGAACGACACGATACCACGATCGTCCGGTGTTAAAGTAAATGTGGCGGAGTCATCGTTCTCACCTGGGGTGATCGTCCCGTCGCCGCCGCCGTTTGTCCACTGCTTGGACACGAAGGTAACCGCGTTAGGTAATCCCGGCGGCTCCGATGAGTTGGTATCTCCTGCGCCGGGGAGACCGAGCGTGACCGTAAGACTAACAGTCTCCGCTTCTTCGAAGTCGGTAATCCGGTAGAAACTCGAACCACCGCGCGGACCGGTCATCCCGTAGGCGACGTTGCCCTCGTTCAGCTC
>SLRR01000152.1 GCA_007130865.1 Spirochaeta sp.
GGTATCCCGACGTTGTGGTTGTGCCCAACCGGGCTATCTTCACCCGGAACGACCGTGCGTTTGTCATGGTCGCCGACGACGGATACGCCCGGGAGACCCCTGTACGCACGGGTGTTTCCGACGCGCAGGGGACGGTTATCCTGGAAGGGTTGTCGGCGGGACAGCGTATCGTGGCGGACGGGTTCAACCGCCTCGGCGACGGGTCGCCGATTACGATCGTCGAATAGTTCTACCGCGGGGAGTTTCCTTAATGATACGTCTGTTCATCGAGAAAAATATGGCTGTCTTCAGCCTGTCGGTATTGATCGTCGTCCTGGGAACAATCGCTTATCTTACGATCCCGCGGGAGTCCACCCCGGAGATTACGCAGCCGTATATTTTCATTACCACCACGTACACCGGTGTCTCCGCGTCGGACATCGAGACGCTGGTGACGCACAAGATCGAGAACGAACTCGAGGGGATGGACGGTCTCAAGGAACTCAGCAGCGAGAGTAGAGCGAACGTGTCCTTCATCTTTGCGGAGTTTTCGTCGGATGTCTCCGTGGAAGAAGCACTGCGTCGTACAAAGGATCGTGTGGACCAGGCGGTTCCGGATCTTCCCTCGGACGCCGACCAGCCGAACGTCCGGGAGTTCAGCGTCTCCGACTGGCCGATGTTCGTGGTGGTGCTCTCCAATCCCGACGGCGTGGAGGTGATAGACCAGTCCGCGCGGATGATGCGGGACGAACTGCAGCGAATCAACGGTGTACTGGACGTGGAAATGGCGGGGAGTACGGACCGGGAGCTCGCGGTGGAACTGGATCCGTTCCGCATGGAGAGCTACGGCCTCTCGATAAACGATATCACCGGCGCGATTCAGCGCGAACACGTAACGATCCCGGCGGGATCGCTGGAAACGACCGACAAGAGTTATGCCCTCTCGGTAACCGGTGAGATTACCGATCCCCGCGCATTCCGTGAGATCATGGTGCCCCTTGCGGGCGGGGGGCAGATCCCCCTGGCGGCGACGGCATCCGTGGCGTTCCAGAATGCCGCCGAGGCCACCCTGTCGAGGCTCAACGCAAATCCGGCGATCACGCTAAGCGTGACCAAGCGGCTCGGCGCGAACATTATCGACCTCGCGGAGGCATTGCAGAGACGAGTTGACGAGATCGAGCCGGAGCTTCCACCCGGTACGGACGTGTTTGTCTCCTACGATGAATCGCTCTATATCCGGGATATGCTCATGGATCTGGAGAACAACATGGCTACGGGTTTTGTTCTTGTCCTGGTAGTGACCGTTGTATTCCTGGGCTTTCGCAATTCCCTTTTTGTATCCATGGCGATCCCGCTCTCGATGCTTTTATCGTTCTTCGTTCTGCAGACAGCCGGTATAACGTTGAATATGATCGTTCTGTTCAGCCTGATTCTCGCGCTCGGTATGCTGGTGGATAACGGGATCGTGATGGTGGAGAATATCTTCCGCCACCAGGCGATGGGAAAGGACCGGGTTCAAGCCGCGATCGATGGGGCCCGGGAGGTGGCCGGCCCGATCGCAGCGAGTACGCTTACAACGCTGCTGGCGTTTTTCCCAATAATCTTCATGCCCGGGATAATGGGCGATTTCATGCGTTTTCTGCCGCAGACGGTGATCGTAGTGCTCACCTCATCGCTTTTCGTCGCAATCGTGATAAATCCGGTATACTGCGCGAGGTTCCTCAAGGTCACGGAAGCACAGCGTCTCCGTCTGGACAAGGGCAGCGGCGGGTTCGTACGATTCCGGAACTGGTATGTCCGTATTCTGCGTCGAGCCGTGACACACGCGTGGAAATCCGTCGGATTAATCACCGTGATCGTCATCGCCGGTTTTGTGACCTACGGTCTGATAGCTACGGAGGTGCTTTTCTTTCCCGATATCGATCCTGAACGAGCCCGCGTAAGTATCGAGGCACCGCAGGGTACGCCGCTGCACCGCACCGATACGGTGGTTCGCCAGGTAGAGGCGATGGTACCGACGATCCCGATGTCCCTGCGGAGTTTCGACGCGGTTACCGGACGCGGTGGTGGCGAGACCGGTAGTAACCGGGGAACAGTGGATATCACGCTCACGCCATTCGCGCAGCGGGAGATCAGTGGTCGTGATACGGTGGACCGTCTTCGACGGGAGGTTCGTTCCATTACCGATGCGGTCGTCACCGTGACCGAGTCGGACTTCGGTCCGCCCACGGGGGACGATATCTCCTACGAGATCCGCGGCGTGGATTACGAGGTGATGGGAGAGATAACCGACCGCGTAATGACCGTTCTTCAACCGTACGAGCATCTGTTTCGCACGATGGACAATGATCACGAAGCGAGTCAGCCGGAGTACAGCATTAATATCGATCGCCGGCAGGCTGCTCATTTCGGGATCAGCACGTCCGAGATAGCTAGCACCGTTCGCGCCGCGGTCACGGGGACGATGGTCGGGGCGTTCCGATACGAGGACGACGAGTTCGACATAAACGTGCGTTATCGCGACGATGCCCGAGACTCTCTGGCGATGCTTCGAAGTATCCAGGTGGTTGCCCGGGACGGCCGGCGGGTTCCGCTGAGCGCGGTCGCAACGGTTGAGCCCCAATCCACGGTGAGCGTGATCAAGAGACGGAACATGAACCGCGCGGTAAATGTCTGGGCCAACTTCAATATCGACGTGGAGAACCGCAGTGCGACGATAGCGGAGATCGACCGGGAAGTGGAAAAGATCGCCGCGGATCTGCCGGCGGGGTATGAGATCGGTACCGGCGCTGGTTTTGACGTGCGTGATGAGTCCACGACGTTTCTCCTGCAGGCGTTCCTGGTGGCGGTGTTCCTGATCTTTATCGTACTGGTGGCGCAGTTCAATAGTGTGGTGGACCCGTTCATAATTCTGTTCGCGGTATTCTTATCCCTGGGCGGCGTTTTCTGGGGATTTGCCCTGAGCGGACAGAACTTCGTGATCATCATGTCGGGCATCGGGTCGATCGCGCTGGCGGGGGTCGCCGTGAACAACTGCATCGTCCTGGTAGATTACACGCATCGTTTGTTACGGCAGGGAGTGGCTTGGCAGGAAGCGGTGATCGAAGCGGGTCGGACGCGCTTACGACCGGTCGTCCTCACCGCGCTAACCACGGTGCTGGCGCTCGTCCCGATGGCCCTGGGTGTCAGTTTCAGCGTTCATGAGTTCCGGTTCATCCTGGGCAGCGAATCAAGCGAGTTCTGGCGTGCCTTCGCGTGGACGATGCTGTACGGTCTTACCTTTGCCACGGTGACGACTCTTGTCGCTGTCCCCGTAATGATGGCGATCAAGTATCGGATCCTGGAGCGGCGGAGAGGCGTCTTGACTACCGATTGAACGGCTCGCCCGAGAACAATCGACGGCACCCCGCCGACAGGACCGCTGTCGGTTACAGAATCGCCGCCGACGGTTGCACGGGTTTTTGTTCTAAACCGATCGTTTTCCGTCGGTTGTTTTCCGTCGGTTGTTTTCAGCCGATCGTCACGAATCCCGGTTCATTACCCGGTTTCCACTTGATATTGCAGCCGGCGCTGGCTTGCTGATCCTGCGGGAGCGGGGAGTTCGCGAGGAGTGCCTCCACCGCTGCGTTCAGGTCTTTACCGGTCACGGGTAAATCATTCCCGGGCCGGGAATCGTCAAACTGTCCCCGATACACCAGCTTGTGATCCTTGTCATAAAGGAAAAAGTCCGGCGTGCACGCGGCGTGGTACGCTTTGGCTGTTTCCTGTGTCTCGTCCACGAGGTACGGTACGGTGATCCCGTACTCCTTCATGAACTCAGGCATCAAACCCGGGGCGTCGTCGGGGTAGTTTTGCGCGTCGTTGGGGTTGATCAGCACAACTCCGAGCCCCTGTTGCTCCCACCGCGAAGTCA
>SLRR01000095.1 GCA_007130865.1 Spirochaeta sp.
TCACCGGCGTCGATCGTTCTGCTCGTCCAGGTTACGGGGATTCCCACGGGAAGATCGGTGTACACGGCGGGGCCGTGCTCCGGTGTTTCCGGCCGGTCGCCGATGCGCAGGCGGCGGTCGTCGCCGGAAGGTCCGGTGCGACCCGCGTCTACGTCCGCATCGCTCCGTACCAGAACGAGCCGGTCCCCGTCGCCGCCCTCAAAGAAGCTGATCGCCGCGTTGAGCCGGGGTTCACCAAGTCTGGTGAGATAGTCGTCCAGGATCCGTTGCGGGCGCCGGCGGGACCGGATACGGGCGGCGACACCGGTGGTGATCGCCGTTACGCCGACGGCTCCCGCCGCGGCGCCTCCGATAAGTAGCAGCCGTGCCTCGTCGTAGTAGTTCTCCGTCTGCTCCCGGAGGCGGACCGCCTCGTCCGGGTCGTCGGTTGCGCGGTACAGGTCGTACGTCCGCTTGCCGTCGTCGAGGCGGTCTCCGGGCATGCCGGTACCAAAGATCACTCCCGCGACGGAGACGCCCACCGCTCCGACGCCGATCATCAGGGTCTGCCAGAGGGGCCGTTGCCGTTCGATCGCGGTGGTGTAATCCCGGACCATTCCGGTGGAGTCCCGGTGTTCCGCTTCCGGACGGTAAGGCCCATCGTCGACGACGGAGAGTCCCGTCGCGTCGAGGTCAAAGAGGATCTCGTAGGGCAGCGCCTGCTCCTCCACGTTTCCGAGTACGGTCTGGTAGTCCGCGGCGAGCATCATGACGCCGTAAAAGGCGTTCCGGTTGCGACGACTCATCCCGTCGAGGACGCGCCACTGTTCGGCGGTAAACGCGTCATTCGGTACGGACTCGTGAAGTTCGTGGGATGCGGCCAGGAGCGTTCGCGGCAGCGTTCGATCGAACTGTACGATCGAATCGGCAAAGTACCGGTAATCGAGGATGCTCCGGTACTCCCGTTGCAGCTCCACCCGGTACCGGTACCATCGCGTCTCCGTCTCGTCGGTAGCGTACGTGGTAAAACGCGCCAGGGCGCGGTCGGTCTCACTGACCACAGTCCCCGGTCCCGGCGCGGCGGCCAGGAGCGACTCAAGCCACTCCACCGCCTCCGAGAGAATCTCGGCGCGGATCGAGTCCTCGTCCAGGAGTTGCACCGCAACGGTGACTCGCTCGCCGTCCTCAAGCTGGACCTCCCGGTCGTACACCGTTCGATATCCCTCGGGCAGATCCTGATCCACCCGCACGCGGTATGAACCGGCGAGAACCCGCTCGAGGGTCGTCACGTTGGTCCCGATCGTGGCCTGGTCAAGACGCACCCGGTAGTCACCGGTCCCGGCGACCTCGATCGTTATCGACGCGAAACCGACGCGGGTTCCGCTGAACGCACCGATCACGTTCGCCACGAGGGAGTCCGCGGAATCGAACACGTCCAGCAGGGAGGCGGCCGTCTCCGTCTCCGAGAGCACGACCCTCTCCCGGACCGCGTCAAAGATCGTCACCGAGATCGCGATGGCACCGGCGTCGTCAAGCGAGACGTCGCCCCAGAGCAGCGTCTCCGCGGGCAACGCCGCGGCCTGCGCCGCAAGATCGGGACCCCGCGGCTCGTCCCGATCGATCACCTCGTACCGGTCCAGAAGCGTAAGCGTGAGCAGGATCGTCCGGCGCACGGAACCGGCCAGCGCATCGTGCGTCGCCAGGCCGGTACTGTTCCCGATCCCGAGCACCGCCACGCGGGGACGCAGCTCCGGGTCGGGCCGCTCCTGGGCGACAAGCGTGGATCCGGGACCGCCGGGCACGACGAGCGGGAGGATGAACAGGAGAGCAAGGAACACCGGATTACGACGCGCGGTAGTCATCATGCGACGTGATCCCGGTCAGAAGCGGCGGGCCGGACGCATTCGGAACGCTCCCATCGTGCGTTTTTCTCGATCCAGGGACACGTTGGTGTCAAAGTTCCATGCCCAAGCATTGTCCGCGTCGATCTCGGAGGAGGTCCAGTAATATGATGTAAAAAAACCGAAGTCCTCGACCAGGTCCCCGGCACCATCGAGGTTGGCGTACATGATTTCCATCTCGTCGAGCGAGGGAAGAAACCAGTCGGTAAAACCGCCTTCCTCGTACTCGTCGGCGGCACGGGCGGCGTACTGACCCACACCGAGGAAAGCAACAATAATCTGGGTATTCTCCAGTCCGGATCCGAGAACGGTCAGCGTTCCGCCGATCTCCGGGTGAGGATCAGATTCGTCCCACAGGTATATGTCCTCAACCTCGTCGTAGAGATCCACCGTGGCCGCCTCCAGGTACGTCCACTCGGCAAAATCGCCCGCTTCGTCCACGTAGAATATCCATCCTCCGGCGGGGCCGATATCGCCGACAGAGTACTCGGAAACGGGGGGATCGCCGTCCCGGTTTATCGGGTCTACGGGATTGTCAAAGGGAGGCGGGTCGAACGCACAACCGGCAAAGGCAAGGATCGTGAAAACTATCAGGATCGTCGCGGGTCCGCTCAACCTATCCATGACGTATTCTCCCGCGTCGTTGTCGGACACGACCACCGGCGACGACGATGCCCGCCACAGGTATCCATTCCCTCATGCCGTTACCTCCCCCATCGGACACGTGTTCCGATTCGTTCTGACTACAGAATAGTTCCGGAGACCGGTATTTTCATTATAACTTTAGTCACAAATTGGCTGGACGGCTCGGACAAACGACTCGGACGGACGGCTTTGCCGGTCGACTCGGCCGATGTCTCCGGCGTCAACATCGTCCGCGCGGACCGCGCCGTTAGTTCGGCTATCCGCGCTGACGGGAAAGGGTTTCGAGCATTCTGCTCACTCGGTCTTGCACGGTATCGTAAATTGAAGTAGCGGTCGAAACGTCGTGTTCTCTTGTCCGGGTCAGGACGTCATCGAGTTTGTCTCGAACACGGTAGCAGCTGTCCGTTATTCGTTCTCTTATCATCGGCCAACTGAGACCTGTTTTCCGTGCCATCGTCTTCCAGTCACCAATCGTGAACGCATTGATCGAATCGCAATCACCGATTTTCATCGCGAGTTTATTGGACGGAGCAGGCCAGGCGAGCGTGCAGACGAGATCATAATGAGGAGACATGCGCCGGTTTCCATGAGAATACAATAATGAGTGATTCTTGCCGTGCGCGTCGGCGTTTCCGATCAGGACGTTGAAGATAAGGCCGTCAACAAAGGCGGGGATATCGAGAACCGGCACAGTTGACCAGTCCCGAAGCAGAGAAACGCAATCAACGAGCGTCGGGCCGCCTTCGGTCTGGTATTTACGTTCCGGTGGAATCCCCAGGGCCTGACAGAAATCCTCCTGGTGGAGTCGACTCGTAACACCGCTTTCGTCGATCCTCCGGTCATATCTCCGAACCAGAACACACGGTTTGTCTCCGATCAGACGGTATTCCGTGTCGGCCACGTTCAACCCCACGGACCGGGCCAGCGTCATGCAGAAGACTTCGTTGACGGCAAGTCCCGGAAAACGATCCGGCTCCGGTTTAAGTATGTGGGTGCTGGGGGCATCACCGAGCGGGAGAGATATACCGTCGCGGTGAACGATAACGGGCAACTTGTCCTGTACACCGGCAAGTGAGAGCCGCACGCCTTCAGCGCCGGCCATCAGGGGGCGGTTTGGTAATTCGGATACGATCGTTTGCAACTCCGTCGTGGTCAGATCGCGTCGTCGCGCGTTCTTGGTAGCGGAAGGAGACATATCGTCCGGCAGCAGGCTGACCGCACCGGCGCACTCACCTCCTATTCTCTCCAGCATCGCAAAATCATTGGTACGACTGATCCCGAGTATCCCGGCGAAAAACGGCCGACACGTTTTTGCGGGGA
>SLRR01000221.1 GCA_007130865.1 Spirochaeta sp.
AAATGGGCGTAACTGGATTTGAACCAGTGACTTCTACCGTGTGAAGGTAGCACTCTCCCGCTGAGTTATACGCCCGTCGAACAAGCCGTCGATCACGGCTTGACAATCCGAAATATAGCGCAGGACACTCCTTTCTGACAAGTCCCGGCGCGGACGCGTGCTATGCCGGTGCCCGGATACGCGGGGCCCGCTCTGCAGGTACTCGGATACGCCGGCGCCCGTTGAATCCTTTAGGTGCCTGCGATACTCTGCGGGGAGAGGAGTCTGGGCCTGATGAAACACGATACGGGTATGTATTACTGGAACGATGGTGAACGGCTGGTGCTTTTTCTTACCGGTCGGATCACCGCCAACGAGGCTTACCTTTTGTACCAGCACGTGGCGCCGTGGCTCGAGGATCATCCGTCGGGTATGGTAATCGCCGATATGGACGCGACAAACTATATCGATAGTACAACGATCGGGACGCTTATTCGCTTGCACAAGGATCGGCGTCGCCGGGGTGGGGCGTTTGTACTCTGTAACCTCTCCGATGCGGTGGAAGATATTATCCGGAAGACCAAGCTGATAAGGTACTTCACGGTGATCACCGACGAGGCGTTGCGCAACCTGGAGCATACTGCGTACGAACAGATGCCCCGACGCAGCGACCAGACTCTGGACAGCAGCTTTGTCCTGGACGCGCACAACGATATCTGCAACGTTGTGCCGGAACTCCGTCCGCAGTTTGAGAGTCTTATGGAGGTGCTCGCCGAGGACCAGCGGTAACGAGGAGCCTTCGATCGGGGTTTCCTTGCCGGTATACGCCGTCAGGGGATCCGACCGGCGGTTCACCGGCGCGCGCATTCACGGTCTGTGAGGTGCTGCGCGCCGGCGAGTCCTTCTCAATCCTTGGCGGCTTCCTGGTACGCTTCCAGCGGCAGGCAGCTGCACACCAGGTTCCGGTCTCCGTGCACGTTGTCCACGCGGCTTACGGAGGGCCAGAACTTGTTTTCCCGCGTCCAGGGGGCGGGGTAGGCGGCTTGATCCCGCGTGTAGGGGTGCGTCCACTCACCGGTCATATCGCGCAGCGTGTGCGGTGCGTTGCGCAGAGGACTGTCCTCCAGGGGGATCGTTCCGCTCCGGATCTCCTCTACTTCGTCCATGATGCTGATCATCGCATCGCAGAACCGGTCCAGTTCAGTTTTGTTCTCACTCTCCGTGGGTTCTACCATGAGCGATCCGTGCACCGGCCAGGACATCGTGGGTGCGTGGAACCCGTAATCGGCGAGGCGTTTTGCCACGTCCTCCACGGTGACTCCCGTCTCCTTCTCCACCGCACGGAAGTCCAGGATACATTCGTGTGCAACCCTTCCACCGGGACCCGTGTAGGCGATATCGATGCGTTTCCGCAGCCGCTCCGCGATGTAGTTGGCGTTCAGGATCGCGTGTTCCGTGGCGGACCGAAGCCCGTCGGTTCCGAGCATCGCGATGTACGCGTAGGGGATCGGCAGGACGCCGGCGCTTCCCAGGGGCGCCGCTACGAGGACTCCTGTCGGTCCGGGGTTGTCCAGAGTGCCCGGCAGGTACGGTGTCAGGTGTTCCGCCGTGAGGACCGGGCCTACGCCGGGTCCACCGCCGCCGTGCGGTATCGCGAACGTTTTATGCAGGTTCAGGTGGCATACATCGGCGCCGACTTCCCCGGGGCTGGTGAGTCCCACCTGGGCGTTCATGTTGGCGCCGTCCATGTAGACCTGGCCGCCCCGGTCGTGGACGATTCTGATCGCCTCCCGAATTCCGCGTTCAAAGACTCCGTGCGTAGAGGGATAGGTCACCATCATCGCAGCGAGGCGGTCCTTGTGCTCGTCTGCTTTTGCCCTGAGATCGTCCAGGTCGATGTCGCCGTTGGCGGCGCTCTTAACGACTACCACGTCCATGCCCGCCATAGCGGCGCTCGCGGGGTTGGTGCCGTGGGCGGAGTCCGGTACGAGGCAGACCGTGCGATTGAAATCGCCCTGCTCGCAGTGCCACGCACGGATTATCATGAGCCCCGTAAACTCGCCGTGGGCTCCGCTGTTCGGCTGAAGGGTGCACCCGTGGAACCCGGTGATATCGCAGAGCCACGCCGAGAGCTCATTCGCCAGGATCCGGTATCCCCCGGCCTGCCATGCGGGAACGTAGGGGTGGAGTGAACCGAACTCCGGCCAGGTGATCGGTACCATGCCCGCCGTGGGGTTGAGTTTCATCGTGCAGCTTCCAAGGGAGATCATGGAGTGTGCCAGGGAGAGGTCCCGGCTTTGCAGCGCGGTGATGTAACGCAGGAGCGCGGTCTCGCTGTGATGCGTATTGAAGACTTTCTCCTGCAGATACGGTGTGTTCCGTTCCAGCGGTGCGTCCGGTCGCCAGGCGGCTTCCTTGAGTTTCCGGTGCAGGTCGGTGGCGCAGCAGGTTATACCCAGAGCGGCGAGCAGGGAGATCAGTTCCGCCGGGTGGCTGCGCTCGTCCAGGGAAATACCCAGGTGTCCCGACGGGTGCTGCCGGAGGTTGAAACCTGCTTCCTCCGCGGAGGCTGCGAGTCGCTTCTGCGTGACCTGGTCGGTGGTGACCGTGACGGTGTCAAAGATCGTGCCCTCCACCACGGGGAACCCGTTGTCCCGCAGGACGTCCCGGAGCGCGTTGGCAAGAACTGTTACCCTGGTCGCGATGCGGCGCAACCCGCCGGGGCCGTGATATACCGCGTACATGGAGGCCATGATCGCCAGGAGAACCTGGGCGGTACAGATGTTGCTGGTGGCCTTGTCCCGGCGGATGTGCTGCTCCCGTGTCTGCAGGGCCAGCCGCATCGCCGGGCGGCCGTCTCGGTCTTTACTGACGCCGACGAGCCGTCCCGGCATGAGTCGCTTGAAGGACTCCCGCGTCGCCAGGAACGCCGCGTGGGGGCCGCCGAATCCCATGGGGACGCCGAAGCGCTGGCTGTTTCCGACGACGATGTCCGCCCCCCATTCGCCGGGAGGCGTGAGCAGGGTGAGCGCGAGCAGATCGGACGCAACCACCACGGTGGCCCCGGCATCTTTGATCCTGCGTACCATCGCACGCTTGTCACGGGCGACGCCGTCGGTATCGGGGAACTGCAGAAAGCCCGCCACGTCGCCGGTACGGATTTCCCATTCCTCTTCCGGGGCGAGGTGCAGCTCTATTCCCAGCGGTTCCGACCGCGCCTTAAGGTGTGCGATCGTCTGAGGGTGGAGCCCGGAGCTCACCCAGACGCGCCGTGGTTTTTCCGCTCCCCGGTGGTTGCGCACCGCCATTGTCATCGCCTCGGCGGCGGCGGTGGCCTCGTCCAGCATGGAAGCGTTGGTAATATCCATGCCTGTCAGGTCTATGATCATCGTCTGATAGTTGACCAGCGCCTCGAGCCGCCCCTGGGAGATCTCCGCCTGGTACGGGGTGTACTGCGTGTACCATCCGGGATTCTCGAGAATATTCCGCTGGATCACCGGGGGCGTGATCGTATCGGCGTAGCCCATACCGATGAGGCTCCGCATCACGGTGTTGCGGTCGGCTATTCTACGCAACCGCTCAAGGACCTGCTCTTCCGTAAGGGCTCGTGGGAGTTCGATCGGCTTATCCCGGAGAATGTCCTGCGGAACGGTCTCATTGATCAGTTCTTCCATCGAACTGAACCCGAGGGTGGCGAGCATCTCTTTCTGTTCGGCTTTGTTCGGGCCGATGTGGCGTCGGGCAAACTCCCTGTGCCGGTCAAAGAGTGTCTCCGCCGAGGGGGCCACACGGTAAGTCGGTTTGTACACGGGGCCTTTGTTCTGGCGCGCGGCAGCCGCCCGGGACCGGATCATCACCTGCA
>SLRR01000037.1 GCA_007130865.1 Spirochaeta sp.
CTGCTCGATTCCTTTGGCGGAAGCGGCGTGCACATGGGACTCCTGATCGCCGTCTACGGCGCGTTACAGTTGGTATTTGCCCCGTTGTGGGGGCGCGCCTCCGACGCGGTGGGACGGAAACCGTTGCTGCTCCTGGGCACCGCGGGTCTCGCGGTGGCGCTCCTGATCTTCGCGTTCGCCCGGAGCCTGGCGATGCTCTACGCGGGCCAGGCGGTTCTCGGCGGTCTCACGAGCGCGCTCTTTCCCGTGGCGTCCGCCTACATGAGTGACAGCAGCACCGGCGACCAGCGTGCCGGGGCGCTCGGGAAGATCGGCGCCGCCACCGGCCTCGGCGTCGTACTCGGCCCCGGGATCGGGGGTCTTCTGGCCCTGGAGTCGCTCTCGTTTCCTTTCCTGCTCGGCGCGGCCTGGGCGGCGCTGGTGTTTGTGCTGATGCTCATCATCCTGCCGGAGAGTCTGAAGGAAAGGTCGCGCCGAGGGATCTCCCCGCGCACCGGCGGAGGACTCCTGTCCGCCCTTCACGCCTTACGAGGCCCTGCCGGCATGGGGTTCGTCCTTGCATTCTCCGTCTATTTCGGCAAATCCAACTTCTCCGGGATCTTCGGGCTCTACGCGATGCAGCGCTTCTCCTACGGCGCCGCCCAGGTGGGATCGCTTCTGATGATCATGGGGCTGGTATACGCGCTCTCCCAGGGCGTTCTCGTGGGGCCCGCGGTGAAGCGCATGGGCGAGACGCGGGTCATCCGGGTGTGCCTCGCGGGAAGCGCGCTGGGTTTTGTGCTCCTGCTGCTGGCCGGGAGCTACCTCTTCCTGACGATCGCCACGTGTGTCTTCATCGTGGCAAACGCCGGACTCAAACCGACCGCTCTCGCCTATATTACCCGGCGTTCCCCGGGCGAACACGGAACGATCCTGGGATACGCCGACGTCTACATGAGCCTGGGTCGTGTCGCGGGACCGCTCTGGGCGGGATTCCTCTTTGACCTGCGCATGGATCTGCCCTTTGCAAGCGGCGCGCTTTTCTTCGCGTTCGTCCTGGTCGCCACGGCGGTGATGAGGGCGTAATCGATTATCGATAAAACTTGCTTTTCCCACCGACCAGGGGTAGAATCGTTGAGTGTAAATCCACGACAAGGAAAACACCAACATAGAGGTCAATATGGGAACTACACTTGTATCTGTTGAACAGACGATCCGGGACGCTGTCGAGAAAGCCCGGCGCGACCACCGGTCGGATCTGGTTGCGGCGGCGCTTAATTCGATTCATGCCGGGGAGTTGCTCAAGTTCTTCCACCCCGGGTTGGAGAGCACCGATGTAAAATCTCAACCGGTCGCTACCGGGCTGCCGGCGTCACCGGGTGCCGCCGCGGGCGAGGTTGTACTGGATGCGGCCAAGGCGATAGCTCTGTCCGACGCGGGACACGCAGTGATCCTGGTTCGATCGGAAACAACCCCGGACGACGCGTTTGGCATGCAAGCGGCTCAGGGGATTCTGACGGCGCGAGGCGGGCTGGGATCTCACGCCGCTATCGTTGCCCGCGGCTGGGGAAAGCCCGCTGTGGTTGGCGCCTCCGATGTGCGAGTTGTCCCGGGCGGATTGGAGATCGGTGGTGTCCAGGTGCGCGAAGGGGATCATATAACGATCGACGGCAGCACCGGTAATGTCTACATCGGTAAGCTCGCGGTCTCATCCACCGAGCCGCCGCCGGAGCTGAAGCAACTGCTTCAATGGGCCGATCAGGTAGCGGAGACCGGCGCCGTAGAGGTGCGGGCAAACGCCGATACCAAGGGCGATGCGACTATGGGCCGCACCTTGGGGGCAAAGGGGATCGGGCTGTGCCGAACGGAGCATATGTTTCTGTCACCGGATCGACTCCCGATGATGCGCCGCTTCATACTGAGCGAGACGAGCGCGGAGGAACAGGAGAGCCTGAAACAGCTTGAAGAGGCGCAGGTCGCCGATTTCGAGTCCGTCCTGGAGGCTATGGACGGGCTGCCGGTGACGGTCCGACTGCTCGATCCACCGTTGCACGAGTTTCTGCCGGACATAATGGAACTGACCGCCAAAGAGGCGCGAGGCGAACTGACTGAAGTGGAGTCCAAGGAACTCACCGCAGCGCGTCGGCTGCACGAAACCAACCCGATGATCGGCACCCGGGGGGTGCGGTTGGGTATGGTGCGCGGTGGTCTGTACGAGATGCAGGTCCGGGCGTTGTCGAGGGCCGCCGCCAATCTGATCGAACGAGGTAAAAATCCACGGATCGAGATCATGATTCCGCTGATAATCAACGAGCGGGAGCTTGCCATAGCAAGACAATGGGTGATCGACGCGTTGGATCAGTCGGGTCACCCGGAGTTGGCGTCCGACACCATTCTGATCGGCGCGATGATCGAGACACCCCGTGCCGCCCTGGTGGCGGGCGGTCTGTCGCAGCACGCCGACTTTTTTTCCTTCGGCACCAATGACCTGACGCAGATGACGTTCGCATTCAGCAGGGACGACGTTGAAGCGAGCATGCTCCCGGCCTATCAGGCGAAGGGGATTCTGGACGAGAACCCCTTCGCGGCGTTGGACCATGAAGGAGTTGGAGCCCTTGTGGAAATCGGCTGCAAAGCCGCCCGCGATGCCAAGCCATCGATCAAACTCGGCGTATGCGGTGAACACGCAGGCGACCCCGACTCGGTCGACTTTTTTGTTCGGGCAGGATTGGATTCGGTGAGTTGCTCACCCTTTCGGGTCCCTCTGAGTCGCCTTGCCGTAGCTCAGGCTCTACTGGCCTCCGGTCGGGTGTCGGCGGACACCGTGCAGTTCTCCTTCGACGACTCTCAAACAACCGCGCCGGCTGATTCCTGCCATCCCTGCTCTTCTGAGCAGGCAGGAGGACAACCAGCGTCCGAGACGGCCCTGGAAATCGACGAAGACCTGGTGCTGCATGTCCTGCGGGTTCGAGGATTTGCCACCCCCGACGGTCTGATGGAAAGCCTGGGTACCGTACCGGCGGAAATGATGAAGGAGTTTGTAAACCGTGGCTGGGTCAACCACATGGAAGCGCGCGATATGTATACCCTTACCCCGGAAGGTAACGCGGAGCATCAGAACCGTTTCAACGGAGCCGCGGACTCGCCACTGGCCCGTGCGCTGTCGTCCAGCTACGAGCAGTTCCTGGAGCTCAACAACGAGTTCAAGGAACTGTGCGGCAGCTGGCAGATGAAGGACGGTAAACCCAATGATCACAGTGACGCCGCTTATGATCAACAGCAGATCGACGCACTCCAGTCGCTCGCGGAAAGAGTCCAGCCCATAATCGCGCAGATGGCGGAAGCGCTCCCCCGCCTGGCTCGTTACAACGACCGCCTGCAGGCAGTGGTAAAGCGGGTAGTCGCCGGAGAAACCAGGATGTTCACCGGGGTGATGTGCGGTTCATTTCACGACATATGGATGGAGCTGCACGAAGACCTCATCGTCCTGCAGGGAATCGACCGAAGCGAGGAGGGCAGCTTCTAGAGATCGCCGCCAGGTCCCGGTACTGGCGGCTGTCCGGAGGGCACGGCAAGCGTTAAACGAGTATGTCGAGGTATATTCGCGAAACGATCCGGAAGCGCCAATAATCGGGAGATGGATAACATAGCGCCACAACCTTTTACCGTTTCGCCTGTCGGCTGCGTGCGGGCAGGCGAAGAGGTCTATTGTCTGGAGATAGATAGAGACTACCGTCCGGCTTTGAAAGGACTGGAGGGCTTCAGCAATCTCAACGTGTTGTGGTGGTGTCATCTTAATGATGATCCAGCGTCCCGGC
>SLRR01000085.1 GCA_007130865.1 Spirochaeta sp.
GGTACTATTTTATCGTGGATCCTCGGCGACGACAGTGACCTCTCTTAGAACGCCGGCGATCCGACCCGGCTGTGTTGCCGCCAGCGGTACTTCCGGACAGCAACTATGGATGCATCGTTGCTGTACGGGGAATATCGGCAATCGTAACAGCCCCGGATCGCGACTCCGCGAGTCCTGCTCTCAGCGCGTACCACCAGATATCGTTACGGAATGACATATAAACATCGTTTTCTTGTCGTTGTACGTTGAAAATAAACAAGCGGTAATAATCTTCCGTGTAGGATCCGGGCGAGCTGAATCGTCGAGCTACCAGAAATGCGTCGATCGCATTCTGATCGCACACGATTATTTCGCCGTCGCGTATCAGGTAGATATTTATGATTTCTCCGGACCATTCCGCGTTCGGCACGTATCCGTGGTACCACTCTTTCTCGACAACGACGATATTATGCTCAAAGACAATCGTCGAATCTCGTCCGCTCAGTACGTCTTCGAGCATCGTAAAATAGGGGCCGATTTCCTCCGTGCGGAATGGTCCGTCGCCTGCAACAATTGCTGCGCTTGAGAGAATAAACAAGCCCGCCAGGAGAAGTTTCTTCACGTCGTCGCCTCCGGTGGTAATAATCAAATTTCAACAATACGGGACTTTCCGACCGGCCGCAACCTGAACAATGAGCGAAAAGAGCAGATCGGGGAAGGATGAAGGGTTCGTGATTATTTCGGCAGGTGTCTTTTGAAGGTGTTTCCTGGTCGATCGGACCCGCACCAGTTCATCTATTTATTGTTATTATGAATTTATCATTGACAACTTAGTATAGAACGTAAAATACTGACACGTGATGAGGTTGTCCCGGAGAAAAATAGTTATCTTGCTGGTTGTATTGTTGTCTAAAACAGGGATGCTGGCGGCGCAGGTTGAGGTGGACCGGCCCCGCGTACTTGTTCTCCCTATCGAGAATAGAACGGAACTTGCGCAGAACGATGCTGTGGCTCGGACCGTAACCGATACGATGACACTCACCTTGCGTCTGCTCGACGCGTACGAACTTCTTCCACCGGGTACATATACCTCCGACGACGCGATCGGGTTGTCGCCGGCGGAACTGGGAGACCTGGCGACCGCGTTGACCGCGGACAACGTGATCTTTGGTGCGGTTGATATCGACGATCAAGGTGTTCTCACGTTTTCCGTATCCGTCTACGATCACGCTACCGGTGAGATCACGGTGCGGGCGAACTCCCGCGCGGAAAGCATCTTCGATATTTTTGACGCATCGGACGATCTTATCACCGACGCAGTTTCCGGTTTCAGCGGTGTACGGATCGGGTTCGGTTCTCTTCAGTTGGAAGCGGAGGGAGAAGGTGACTTCCTGTTGTACCTGGACGGAAGCCTTGTCGGGAAGAACATAACTGCCGTGGATCGTGTCCTGATCGGCTCCCGGGCTCTGGAGATACGACAGGAACGGGCAGACCGGGAAGCGGTTATCCACCGGCAGACCCTGGAAATCGAGGAAGACCAGGCGCATATCGTGGCGTTTGCTTTTCCCGTTGTAACGGAAGAGGAGCAACGCCGGGAGGAGGAACTCCGCGCGGCGATCGCGTGGCGCCTGGACAGCGGCGTGGATCCGCAGGGTACCGGGGAACTGATCGACGAGCTCGAGGAGCTGTATACGGAACTTGAGGCGGGATTCGTCGGCGGGCTTCGGGAGATTTCGTTCTATCGCGACCGGCTGGCGCTCGCCCGGGCAATGCAGGGGCTGGCTCTGGTTGATCTGGAGGCTCTCGCCGGGGAAGAAGCGGACCGCGTGTCCGACGTGGTGGCGGAGTATCGCGCGCCCTGGGACATAACGTACCGGCAATACCTCATCGCCGCCGACGACTTACCCGACGATCCGGCCGAAGGCGCAGATCTTGAACCTCACCAATTCACTGCCGAGGAGCGATTTCGGCTGGTCGAATCGGACGTACGGCGCAACCTCACCACCTTTGGGACGCTCGCCTCACTCGAACGAGCGGGGATAGTGGACGAAGCGGAAGCGGACCTGGTCGATGGATACACGGCGGTGACCCACCGCGTACGCCAACCGCAGGCTGCGTTGCCCGCGCCGTACGATGATTGGCGCGTGGAGAATCGCTACATCAACCAGGCGATGATTCGATATCGCCGCGCCGACGAGCGGCGGCGACCGTTCTGGCACTGGATTGCCGGCGGAGTGGGAGTCGGAGCGCTCGGATACGCGGGATACGTTCAGTTTGCCGGATTGATCGAGAACCGGGAGGAAAAAGTCGAGGAACTGATCCCGCAATACGAGAGTTCCACGGACTTTGACGAGATAGTGGCATTGCGCTCGGAGATTCAGGACGCGGAGAACCAGATGGCCGCGCTGGAACTGACACGGGATATCGCGATAGGTGCCGGCGCGACTTTGTTGAGTACCGCCGTAATTGCGCGGATCGTCTCGCTCACGCGGCCCGCTCGCGCGTGGCGCCGGTACCGGGATGACGCATACCTGGACCGATGGACCGCGGCGGGACTCGACTACCGTGAACGGTCGCTGGATCCGGGCGGACCGCCGCAGTTGCTTGTCCTCGGGCGCGAAGAGAGCTTCACCGTCACCGGGGTACACGGCGCGCTCACCACACCACAGATGCTGCCGGGAGGCACCGACGCGTGGGAGCTTGAGCACCTGAGCGCAGCCCCTGGAGACCGGCGCGCGTACGAGATCCCCGCTCGGAGCGGCGTCCAGATCCTGTACCTGGGGGTGCAACAATGAAACGTATAGTGCCGCATAAGACGATGCCGGTGATTACGTCGGTGCCGAGGGTTACATCGGTGCCGGAGATTATGCGGTGGCGTGCTGTCACGCGGATACCAGCGGTCATGTTGTTGTCGGCGTTTGTGCTGGTGCTAATCCTGGTCGCATTCGTCGGGTGCCGCCAATCCTTTGACTACTACAATCCCCTCGATCCGAGCGAGGACGCGCCGATCTCGGAGATACTGCCGTATATCGGGGATACGGTCATTCACGCCGCGATCGAGGATACCGGTGCGCAGACCAAGCGCGAGCTCGATTGGTTGTGGGTATATGGACCTGGTCATGGCGGTAACCTAACCACGTTGACAGGTGTGGAGTTTCTCTCGTATACGAGTGATCTCGTTTTCCAGGAAGCAGGGCTACCGGCTACGCTCAGCGGGGATCTTTCATCGCTTGCAAAGATGCGCTCGCTCCGGTGGCTGGCTTTGCCGGATAACCAGTTCTCCAACGAGAACATCGATGCATTGCCGCATTTACCACACCTGGAACACCTGGATCTGCAAAACAACGATTTCGGGGACTTGTCCGGTCTGGCGTCGTATCTCGCCGCCTACGGAGAAGCTCAAATCGGTCTTAATATCGGGGACAATCCATACGACTCCGACGCGCTGGACGATCTCACACCGGTAATGGACCGACTGTATGAACTGAATCTTGAGTTTTTTGAAAACGGGCCGCTGACCGACCTGAGCTTTATACCGACAAACAATACGATCTGGGAGTTTAACGTGAGTGGGCATGCACTGACCGATATAACCGCGATCGATCGGTTGCAGGAGCTTGCATACCTCGATTTAGAGGGGAACGGCGTCGAAATCCTATCCGGATCGCAAGCACTCCTGAACCTGCCGGATTTGCGTGAGGTATGGATCGTCGGTACCCCGGGTATCGAACAGTGGGTCGTGGATGAACTCCGGTCCCGGGGAGTCCACGTGTACGAATGAGCCGACGCGCCGTCGGTAC
>SLRR01000148.1 GCA_007130865.1 Spirochaeta sp.
ATCTGGATACCGTCGTCGACTTCGATCGTTCGTCTGATACCGCCGAGACGGCCGACAAATCCGGTGGTGTTCTCCTCGTGACAAGCGCGTCGCACATGCCGCGTTCGATGGAGCTGTTCCGGCGAGCGGGGCTCGATCCTGTATCCGGCCCGGCGCAGTACCTGACGGATACCTCCGGCCGGCACGCCTGGAAGCTCATGCCGAACGCGGAGGCGCTTCAGAAAACGGAAACGGTGTTCTACGAGGTGCTCGGTATGGCGTGGGCTCGGATCCGCTACTGACAAGGGTTTCCGGATGAATATCGTCGACTCCTGTGGTATAAACATAGCAACATAATGAGTACCACACCTGCTGAACCGACCGACGACACCTCGCATCCAGTAACTGTGCTTCACGTGATCTCCGGGCTCACGATCGGCGGTGCCGAGATGATGCTTTACAAGCTTTTACGCGCAGGCGCAGCCGCCGCACCGGATACACCGGTACGAGGTGCGCGGGCTGCCGTGCTTTCGCTCAGCGACGGGGGAGAGCTTGCCCCGGAGATCCGGGCACTGCGTATCCCTCTCTACCAGGTGCCGATGCCGGGAGGATTCCCCCGGCCGGGGTTTCGCCGCGCGTTCCGGCGGGTGATCGAGGAGGTCCAACCGGACGTGATCGCCGCGTGGATGTACCGGGCCAACGCGGTCTGCGCTGCCCTTGCTCCCCGGGGGACTCCCGTCGTGTGGCACGTTCGGCAGTCCCTCGATCACAACAGCTCGCAGCGGCTGCTCTTCCGGTTCACCCGACGCGTTAACTTGTGGCTGGCGCGTTCATCGCGTCGATCTGTACGTGGCCCCGCCCGGATCATCTACAACAGTCGTTCCAGCCGCGAGCAGCACCGGCGGTTCGGCTTTCCTTCGGACCGCGATGTGGTGATCCCCAACGGTTTCGACCTGGACCGGTACCGTCAGGATCCGGCCGCGCGAGCCGCGGTTCGAGCGGTTTGGGGCGTCGAGGACGGAGATGTCGTGTTCGGCATCGTCGGCAGGTACCATCCGATCAAAGACCACTTCGGCTTTGTCCGGGCTGTGGCAACGGCGTTAACGATCCTCGCTGACGCTGACGCCGACGCAGACGCAGACGCAGACGCCGACGTCGAGGTCGACGAGAACGGACCCGCGTCAGGTGCCGCCGCACCTCCCGGGCCGGAGTCCGTGAAACCGGGGGTACGATGTGTTATGGTCGGGCGAGGCCTCGACGAGGAGAACGCCGCTCTGGTCCGGGAGATCGCATCCCTGGGAATCGGTGGCCGCGTACTCCTGCTCGGTGAGCAGCGGGATCTTCCCGGGATCTATAACGGGTTCGACGTGATGGTGAGCTCCTCCCTGGTTGAGGCGTTTCCTAATGTGCTGGGAGAGGCGATGGCCTGTGGTGTACCGTGCATCGCCACCGATGTGGGCGATTCCGCCTGGATCATCGGTGAAACCGGCCTGACCGTACCTGCCGGTGACCCCGGCGCGCTCGGACAGGCGATGGCTGATGCAGTTTCCTGGACGAGGAAAGAACGTACGGAGCGCGGCGACGCGGCTCGCCACCGTGTGGAAAGCGAGTTCGGTATAGCTGCGGTTGCATGCCAGTTCACTCGTGCGTATCGGGAAGCGCTCGACGCAAACGGGAGGTTGTCCGATTCGCGATAACCCTGAGCCGTCGGGGTCTGGTCTTGACCAAGGTTCGCATTCGGGTTTAGCTGACCTGCCCGTAGTTGCGGGCCCGGGACAATTTCGTTTTTTTTACGATGGGACGACGTGGGAACAGATAGTCCGGGGAGCGTGTTACGGCCGCACTCGGGCAGCGGGTAATATCAGAAGAACCGTGTCACGGTGTGATAGTACGGTAACCGTATTCTTTCGCATCGATACGGGCTGGTGTCGCGGTCCGATCGCGGACGCCGATGGACCCGCTGTATCCGGACATGATGTCTACTATCCTGAACGAATAACAATATGATGAAAAGAAACATCCACCGTACAACGATCGGTAAACTACTCTCCCTGCTCTCTCGAAAAGAACGGCGGCAATTGCTATTGCTTTGTGTGGGAATAGTCCTTGTAGCAATAACAGAGATAGCCGGAATTGGATCGATTGGTCCATTTCTGTCAGTTGCAACGAACCCGGCGCTGATACACGAGAATGCTTACTTAAACTGGTTATACGGCAACCTCGGTTTTGATACCGATAGCTCGTTTGTGATCTTTCTGGGACTCAGTGTTATAGTATTGGTCGTACTGCGGAACATAACCACCGCGGTTGTCCGCTATGCGGAGATCCGTTTTGGTCAGATGCGCAACCATAGCATTTCTACGCGATTGCTGGCGCGGTATCTCTCTCAACCATACGCGTTTTTTCTGAACCGAAACTCATCGGATCTTACAAAAAACACGCTCTCAGAAGTACAGGAGGCGGTAAAGAACTACCTGATCCCGTTGCTCGAGGTGATCGCGAAATCAGTCGTTACCGTTTCGATCGCAATTTTTTTGATCGTTCTCGATCCACGGGTGGCGGCCATGATGGCGTTGGCTTTAGGTGTAGTCTACGGAGGAGTTTACGCCTTTACACGTATGCGCCTTTTTCGTATCGGTCGCCTACGGGTGGAAGCCAATCGACGGCGGTACCAGGTTGTAAGCGAGGTTCTCGGCGGAATCAAGGACGCCAAGCTTATGGGCAAGGAGAGCGTTTTTCTTGACGAGTACAAGAAACCGTCCCGGCGGATGGCAAAATATGTGACCTTAAAGACCGTCTACGGGACGTTGCCCAAGTTCGTGCTGGACAGCATCATCTTCTCAATAATCATTCTTATCGTGCTGTGGTTTATCTACGACTCGGGAGATTTACAAAGCGCCGTAGCGTTGGTAAGCGTGTACGCCGTTGCCGGGTATCGGCTTATGCCGACCCTGGATATCCTCTATAAGAATCTGGCAAAGATCCGTGGAAGTCAGCCTGCGGTGGAGCTGATCTACGACGAACTGAATGCCAATCCCGATGCGGGACACCTGGCTCCCCGAGACGCTCCTCCACGCATTTCGTTCGACCGGGACATCCGCCTGGAGAACATCTCCTTTCGTTACTCCGGCACGGACGAACCGGTAATCGCCGACCAGTCGATCCGGATAGAAAAGAATACCACCGTCGGATTTGTGGGACCCACCGGATGTGGAAAGACGACAACCGTCGATCTGATCCTCGGACTGCTGGCGCCGACGGGCGGGCAGTTATTGATCGACAGCGTCCCGGTTACCGATGAAAATCGCCGCAACTGGCAGGCGTGCCTCGGGTATGTTCCGCAGCATATCTACCTCACGGACGATACGATCGCCCGGAACATCGCCTTCGGCGTGCCTCCCAAGAAGATCGACCATGAACGGGTTGCTCGCGCCGCTGAGATCGCCAACCTGCGCCCGTTTATCGAAGCGGAGCTCCCCGGTGGTTACGATACGATCGTCGGTGAGCGTGGCGTGCGCCTGTCCGGCGGCCAGCGTCAACGGATCGGTATCGCACGGGCGGTGTACCACGACCCTGCCGTGCTCGTGATGGACGAGGCCACCAGCGCCCTCGACAACGTCACCGAAGCGCAGGTGATGGCGGCGATCGACAACCTGACCCACCAGAAAACGATCATCCTGATTGCCCATCGGATCAGCACGGTGCGCAACTGCGATACGATCTTCATGATGGAGAAGGGTGGAATCGTCGCCCGCGGAACGTACGACGAACTGATGAAGGATAGTGACGCGTTCCG